>CAZQLZ010000088.1:0-8616 GCA_964594265.1 uncultured bacterium | reverse complement strand
TCAAGGCGTGCAAGGGCTGCCGAAGTTTTGGCCATCTGCATAAGGGAAACCACCCCTTCTTGCATCCTTGCTCCGCCAGAGGCGGTAATACAAATGAACGGAATTTTTTCTTCAGCAGCCCTTTCTATGTTTCTCGTTACCTTCTCGCCGACCACCGAGCCCATGCTTCCGCCCATAAAGCGGAAATCAAAACAGCTTACAAGAACTTTTCTGCCGTCTATCTCACCTTTAGCGTTTACGACGGCATCCTTGAGGCCTGTCTTTTCCTGCGCCTCTTTCAAGCGCTGAGTGTACGGCTTTCTATCAACGAAACCGAGGATATCCCGGGGAGAAAGCTCCTCATCAAGCTCCTCGTAGTCTCCCCTGTCAAAGAGCATGTAAAGTCTTTCTCTCGCCGGAACGGGAAAGTGATACCCACACTTTGGACAGACCATCAAGTTACTTTCAAGCTCCCCTTTAAAGAGAAGAGCCTTACAGCCCTCACACTTAATCCAGAGACCACTTGGAACAGAAGACTGAGTTTTTTCCCGTTCAAATTTTTTCCTGAAGAACCTGAACATCCACTAACCTCTAAAGCAGGCAATTTGAGGTAAAATGTTAAGGAGCTCCCTGAAAGCCTCAGAGGATATCGTGTAATAAACTTTATTCCCCTTCCTGGTTTTGGCAACTATACCCTTGTATCTCAACGTTCTTAAGTGTTGAGAAAGGGATGATTGGGATATCCCCAGTTCCCGTTCAAGATCGGTAACACACATCGGTTTATTTTTGAGAGTAAAAAGTATCTTTAGCCTTACCGGAGAAGCAAGAGCTTTCAGACACTCAGCACCCTCTTCAATCCTCTCATCGTCAAGAATGATTTCCTCGTTCCTTTTCGCCATGTTACCTCCTTACAGAAGTTTGTTTTCTATTTTACAAACAATTAAAATATAAGACAAGTAGAATTCTTGATTCTACTGTGTTGAGTCATAATATACATTTGCGAGATTATACTTTCAAGGAGGTTTAAGATGAAAGTAATAAAAACCGATAAAGCTCCTCTTCCGGTCGGAGCCTACTCTCAGGGAATTTTAAGTGGCAACTTTGTTTTCACGGCCGGTCAAATTGGTATAGACCCAAAAACGGGAAAGCTTGTTGAAGGCTTTGAGAATCAAGCAAGACAAGCCCTTAAAAACCTTGAGGCCATCCTCAACGCTGCCGGAGCAAGTAAATGCAGTATTTTAAAAGTTACCGTCTTCTTAGTAGACATAAGCAAGTTTAAGATCTTCAACGCCATTTACGAGGAATTCCTCTCTTCCTGTCCCGTGAGACCTGCAAGGTCTGTCGTTGAAGTATCAGCTTTACCTTTGGGTGCAGAGGTAGAGGTAGAATGCATAGCTCAAATAAGGTAGGAACGCTTTACGTTGTCGCAACTCCAATAGGAAACCTTGAAGACATTACTTTAAGAGCGTTAAAGGTCTTAAAAGAGGTGGACATAATAGCATGTGAAGATACCCGGAGAACCCTTAAACTACTTAACTACTACGAAATAACCGGAAAAAAGCTTATCTCCTATCACGAGCATAACGAAAAAGAACAGGCCAAGAAGCTCTTGGGGGAGCTCCTACAGGGTAAAAGTGTGGCCTTAGTTTCTGACGCTGGAACGCCCTGCATCAGCGACCCCGGTTACAGGCTCGTTAGTTTAGCCAGAAAGAATTCCATTAACGTTGTTCCCATTCCGGGAGCAACGGCCTTTGTTGCAGCTCTTTCGGCCTCAGGACTCCCTACAGACCGCTTCCTCTTTGCAGGTTTTTTGCCCAGAAAGGAAAAACAGCTAAAAGAGAGCTTAAAGGAGCTCCTCTCCCTACCCTTTACAGTCATCTGCTACGAATCCCCCCACAGGCTACAGCGAACCCTTAAAACTATTGCCGAAACCGAACCAGAAAGAGAAATAGGCATCTATAGAGAAATAACGAAAGTAAACGAAGAATTCCTCTACGGAAAGGCAGAAGAACTCTTAGAGGAACTTAAAGAAAAAAACGCTATCAGAGGAGAGTTTATTCTTCTCTTTCCACCAGAAGAAAAGGAAAGAAAGGTACAAAAGGAAAACCCCGAATCTATCTTAAGGGAGCTAAAAGAAAAAGGATATACGTTAAAAGAAGCGGTAAAGGAAACCTGCCAGAGGACAGGTTTCCCCCGAAACGAAGTCTACAGAATAGCTCTCAAACTATTTAGGGATTGACGGCTGCAAGGATCTAAGCTCTCCGTCCTTGTACTCGTAAGCCTTTATAACGCAAGGACCACCAATGTACCTTTCAACGTCAACAAAAGAAGCATACTCAACCTTAAACCACTTAACCGTTAATTCAAAGGCAACCATTGGATCAAAATCCTTACAGCTGTAAGCATCCAAGCTAAAGAACTTTTCTTCTGGCCACGTGTGGATGGTACAGTGACTCTCTAGCCAGATGGAAACGCCAGAAACACCACTATCTTCTGTAGCTCTTCTTTTAAGGGTTTCTTCCATAAACTCCAAGGTCTTGCTCTTGACGTTCTCTTCAGAAAGCTTTTTCACAAACTGCTCAAGCTCAGACTGAGCAAAGGGGAACCTTGCAACAATTGGAGGATAAACAAGGGTCATGTCAAGCTGTCTTGCCAGCTCCTCCATGTAGTCATAGATAGGTTGTATAGCGTTAATCCTGCCAATATCTGTAACAATTGCGTCCATCATAACATGCCTTCCAACGAACTCCATCTTGCCCTCCACAAATTAAGGTTAGCCCGGCCGAGCGGAAGACTACTTCTTAAGTGGAACAACATCAACGGTAATAGTAGCCTCTATGTCCTTAAAGAGGTGAATCTTAACCTCGTAACTTCCAACTTCTCTGATGGGCTTTTCAAGAATAATCTGCTTCTTCTCCACATCCTCAAAACCGGCTTTATGAAGGGCCTTCTCAATTTGAGAAGTCGTTACAGAACCAAAGAGCTTACCTTCTTCACCTGCCTCATGCTCAATAACAATTCTTGTAGTGTTGAGTTTTTCTGCAAGCTCCTTGTACCTTTCAATCTGTCTCTGCATCTTTTTCTGGAGAGCTCTAAGCTCGTTCTTTACCCTTTTAATGTTTGACTCAGTAGCCGGAAGAGCTATACCCGCAGGGATAAGATAGTTCCTTGCGTATCCATCCTTAACTTTTACAATGTCTCCAACTTTTCCAAGATTTTCCATATCCTTAATGAGAATTACCTCCATTTCTTTTACCTCCTTCAAGTTTTCTAAAGTCAAACCAGAAGTCAAAAATTCCGGCCAAAACCGCCAAGATCAGAACTCCAAGTGGAAACAGAAATATAGCAGCCAAGAGTAAAATCTTTGAAAGAAGCGATAAGCGTTCAGCAAAAGAGGAAAGGACTGCAAACCCCTGAACAGCAAAAATAGAAAACGTTGCTATTAAAACGTTAGTGGCAGGTTGCTTGATCTCGGGAAAAAAGTTCAAGACAGCCAAGAATCCCGAAATCAGAAAAATCGGCACTATCCAGAACCCAAACCTTAGCCTTTTAAATCCAAAATCTTCTCGGGAAACGAGAGAAATAACACCCGTTGAGATTGCACCCAGTACAAAGGAAGAGAAAAAGTATATTCCCCACCTTAAATTCATAAACCCAAGGTGCTGTTTCACTTCTACGGGTAGTCCAACTATCCGTTCCTCAGCTAAGGTAATGCAGAAAAGGAGAGCTCCCAAAATAAGCAAAAAGTTCTCAAGCGAAATTTTTCCTTTAAGTAATCTCGCCAGTAGTCCTATAAGCGGAAAAGAAGAAAGGTCAAAGCACACATCCCAACCAGAAATTAGAACGACAACTCCCAAAGCAACAACAGACAAAACAGTAGTCACAACAATTCCATATTCCTTTGACACTCCGTAACAAAGAGCAGGAATAAAAATAGAAAGCCCAAGGGCCAGAGGCACCAAAGCCTCTGTTCCCAGCAAGACTCCCGAACCAACCGTAAGGATAACGTAAATCACCGGTAATTTCAGCCGTTTCATTCCTTCCGCCATTAGTCAATTTTCACAAACGGCAGGAGAGCAAGGTGCCTTGCCCTTTTAACGGCCCTTGCAAGTTGTCTCTGGTGCTTGGAGCAGACGCCAGAAATCCTTCTGGGGATAATCCTTCCCCTCTCAGAAATAAAAGGCTTCAAGAGCTCTACGTTCTTATAGTCAATTTTCTCTATCTTCTCAGCACAGAACTTGCAGTACTTTCTCCTTCTAATAAACCTTCTCTGTGGAAGCACGTTGCTCATTGCCACCTCCCTTTAAAATTCAATGTCGTCAATGTCTTCAATGTTTTCCTCAGCTTCCCTTCTTGGGTCAAGGGCAACAACTCTGTCAGCCCTTACCTCAATTCTGGAACGTCTCTCACCTTCCTCAGTTTCCCAAGTAGACTGCCTTAGTCTTCCCTCTACGAGGACCCTCGTTCCCTTGTTAAAACGGCTCACAGCCCTATCAGCAGCATCTCCCCAAAGGACAACGTCTATAAAAAGCGTATCCTCCTGCCAGTTACCGTTTCTGTCTCTGTAGGGAGTGTTGACGGCAATCCTAAACCTTGTAAAAGGCGTTCCACTCTGGGTGTGCTGAAGCTGAGGATCCGCCACAAGTCTCCCTATCAGGAACACTCTGTTAAGACTTGCCATTACTCTTCTCCCTTAGACTCTTCAGTAGCAGGAGCAGCATTCTCTTCCTTAGTAGCAAGCTTTTCTTTTAACTCCTTTACCTCAGAAGGCTTAAGCCTAAAGGTTAAGAACCTTATAACGTCCTCGTTAATTCTAAAGAAGTTCTCCATGTTCCTTACAAAGTCGTTCTTTGTTGTCCTGATGTACTCAAGAACGTAATATCCCTTATCGTAGTCGTTGATGGGGTAAGCAAGCTGTCTTCTACCCCACCTGTCAACTTTAAGCACCTCTCCTCCGTACCTTTCAACGTAGGAGTTCACTTTCTCTATCCCTTTTTCAATCTCTTCGTCGGACATTGTAGGTCTCAATATGTAAACCATCTCGTAGTAGTATTCCCTCATCTCAACCTCCGTTACATCTGTTCATAATTTTGTTGTTTATCTCTCCTGACACAAGTATTGCTTCCAAGCAGTCTACGGCCTTATATATGGCTTTCTCAATAATATCAATCTCTTCCTCCTTAAAAGGAGAAAGAACGTAGTCAACGACCTCTTCCTTCCTCTCAGGTCTTCCAATACCAACTCTAAGGCGCGGGAATTCTTTCGTCCCAAGGGCATGTTCAACTGAGAGAACTCCTTTATGACCACCGCTACTTCCCCTTAACCTTAACCTGAGTTTCCCCAAGGGAAGGTCAAGGTCATCATAAACAACAAGAACTTCTTGAGGCTGTAACTTGTAAAACCTTACAAACTTTCCTACGCTCTCACCACTCCTGTTCATAAAGGTAAGGGGTTTAAGGAGCAAAACCTTTCTACCGTTGTCAGCTCTATACTCGGTAAAAAGACCTTCAAACTTTTCCCGGGAAAAGGAACAACCAAGCCTTTCGCAAAGTTCATCAAGAACCATCCACCCTACGTTGTGACGAGTTTTCTCGTATTCTTTCCCGGGATTACCAAGACCCACTACAAGTCTGACCATTACTCTCCGGTAGCCTCTTCGGTTTCGCCTTCGGCTCCTGTCTCTTCTTCAGGCTCAGCTACAACAACAACGGTTTCCTCTGGATGATCAACGAGCTTAGCACCCTCAGGTATTGGAAGATCTCCAACGTGGAGAGCATCTCCTGCATGAAGCCCTGAAATGTCAACAACAATCTTTTCGGGAATCTGACGTGGAAGCGTCTCAATCGTAACTTCACGCTTAAAGATTTCAAGCACTCCACCCTCTTCGGAGACTCCAATCGGTGTTCCGACAAACTCAAGCTCTACGGTAACCTCAATCGTCTCTCCGAAGGTTACCTCCTGAAAGTCAACGTGAATGGGCACATCACCCAGCCAGTTGTACTGAATTTCTTTGAGGATGCAGAGCTTTTCCTCACCCTCAATGTCCAGCTTGATGAGACCGTGGTGGTGCTTGATTCGTCTTACGTCTTTCGCAGAGATAGCGATGTGCGTTGCTGGTCTTCCACCGCCGTATACAACGGCAGGCAGAAGGCCTTCCCTGCGCAACTTCCTCGCTACCCCTTTGCCCGTCTTTTCCCTTCGGGTAGCCTTGAGTTCCAAGACTTCCATTCCTACCTCCTAAAACTTTTTTCGCGGGAAAGCACGCAATATTTACATTCAAGGAGCGCATTTGTCAAGAGGCAAAAGCTTCCATAATTTTCTAAACAAACTCCAAGATGAACAGGAAGAAGGAGACAGGAAATGAGTACAACCCAAGTTAAAGTAGAAAAGAAAACAAGAAGAGGAGTCCCAAGAGAACTCATCTACGAGATGAGATACGGGAAACTCATTTACTACAGGAACTACGATAAGGTTCTATCAGGTGAAAAATCGCTGGAGGAAGTAATGGGCAGTAGCAAACTCCAGAGCTTTCTGATTTCTCTCATACTCAAAGTTCTGTTTAGCAGTTTAAATCCAAAGAAGTACGTAATCCTTTCCAACAAAATCGGTTTTAAGTTTGCTCCAAGGTCGTGGAGGAACTTGGATATAGCCATCTTTGAGAGAGAGAAAATCCTAAAAGAAGGGCTTGATGAAAAGTACGTTAAGACCCCACCAAAAGTGGTAATTGAAATTGACACCAAAGCAGACCTAAGAAAATACGGGGACTTCATGAACTATGCAAGGGAAAAAGTTCAGGATCTCCTTGACGCCGGCGTTGAAAAAGTAATCTGGTACACAACCTTTGATAAAAAGGTTATGGTAGCCGAAAAAGGAAAAAGATGGTTCATCACTGATTGGGAAGAGGAGATAGAAATCATTGATGGCATAACATTTAACCTCGGAAAAGAGCTCCGAGAAAGCACATCTTAGTTAGGAGCTTTTCTACATGGAACTTCAAAGAAGTTTCAAAACCAGTATTAGAAACACCTATGGAATTCTTGGCAGCGGTGGCGATACCTTCAGCAGAGAAGGAAGGTTTTCTTCCTTTCTTTCCGCTGATAGATTGAAAACACTTGTTTACACCATCCTCCCGGACTGCGGGGGCTTTTTAGCCCAACCAACCTATCGGGAGTTAAGGGACAGAGGGACAGACTCCTTAAGAGGCTTTAGAGCCTGTGGTCAATGGAGTCCCTGTCCCTCTTCCCGTTCAAGTAATCTTTGCTGTAGTATAAACTAATTTTTTGCAGGAGGAGGTGTTTAATGTTAGATGGTAAGACAATTTTAGTCACAGGAGGAACAGGTTCTTTTGGGCGTAAATTTACGGAAATAATTTTTAAAAGATTTAAGCCCAAAAAGGTAATTATTTTTAGCCGTGATGAATTTAAACAATTTGAAATGTCAAAAAGTTTCCCAGAGGAGAAATATCCCATTCGCTTCTTCTTAGGTGATATACGAGATAAAGAACGTCTTTATCGGGCATTTGATGGGGTTGACATTGTTATTCATGCTGCAGCTCTAAAACATGTGCCTATTGCAGAATACAATCCATTTGAAGCAGTAAAAACCAATATCTTAGGTGCTGAAAATATTATAAATGCTGCTATAGATAGAGGAGTAAAAAAGGTTATTGCTTTATCCACAGATAAAGCTGTAAGTCCAATAAATCTTTACGGAGCCACAAAATTAGTAATGGAACGTCTTTTTATAGCAGGCAATGTATACGCAGGGGGTAAAGAAACAACTTTTTCAGTAGTTCGTTACGGAAATGTTGTAGGAAGCAGGGGAAGTGTAATTCGTTTTTTTGAAACTTCTTAAGGAAGGCAAAAAGGAATTTCCTATTACTGATAAGCGAATGACGAGATTCTGGATAACTTTAGAGCAAGGAGTTGAGTTGGTTTTAAAAGCAATAAAAATTTCCGTGGGTGGTGAAGTTTTTGTTCCTAAGATACCTTCTATGAGAATAGTAGATTTAGCAAAAGCTATTTGTCCCGAATGCGAGTTTAAAATCATTGGGATAAGACCCGGGGAAAAAATTCACGAAACATTAATTTCTGAGGAAGAAGGAAGAAAAACCAAAATTTTAGATAATAAAACTTTTGTTATCCTTCCTCAATTTGAGTGGACTCAGCGTCTCTCGGAGGCTTATGGTGGTTTACCTTCTGTTCCAGAAGGTTTTGTTTACAGAAGTGATAAAAATGACTGGTGGCTTAGTGTGGATGAATTAAAAGAAATGATAAAGGAGGTTCAAGTTGAATAAATTTATTCCTTATGGCAGACAATTTATTGATGAAGATGATATTAATGCTGTTGTAGAAATTTTAAAATCTGATTTTATTACTCAGGGACCTAAAATTTCTGAATTTGAAAAGAAACTTGCAGAATATTGTGGAGCAAAATATGCAGTAGTTTTTAATTCTGGAACTTCTGCTCTTCATGCTGCTTATTTTGCCATAGGACTATCTTCTCAGGACGAGTTTATAACAAGTCCTATCACCTTTGTTGCCACGGCAAATGCTGGTCTTTTCTTAGGGGCAAAACCTGTATTTGTAGATGTAGAGGAAGACACGGGTAATATTAGAGCCGAGCTTATAGAAGAAA
>CAZQLZ010000087.1:0-3622 GCA_964594265.1 uncultured bacterium | reverse complement strand
TCCAAAGATTAAACCAAGAAGTGGCATAACGGCGTACTGGGAAAAGAGCCCTATGAGAACCAATTTTGGCCTTTCAAGGACAATCTTAAAGTCCTCAGGCCTTAGAGTTAGCCCCATTGACAGGATAACAGTTCCAAGAAGTGGCTTTATGTAAGGTTTTAGGGGCAAAAAAATTTCAGGCTTTAAGAGTCCAACAGGAACAACCAGCAAGGTCCATAGCCACAAAAGGTCTGGTATTCTCCTCATTTCAACTTCTCCAAGAGAGAAAGAGCTGCATTTATCCCGTCTATGGCAGAGCTCGTTATACCTCCGGCGTAGCCGGCACCTTCTCCGATAGGGTACAGGTTTTCAGCAGAAACGCTGGTGTAGTCCTCATTCCTTACAATCCTAACCGGAGAAGAAGTTCTCGTTTCAACTCCAACAAACGTAGCGTTTCCGGGAACGAAAAATGGAATTTTTTCCTTCCAGTAAAGGAAAGCCTCTTTTATGGGTCTTGAGAGCTCTTTTGGAAGGAGTCTATCAAGTCTTGCGCTCTTAACTTCAGGTATGTAGCCATCCTCTATGAGCTCAGAGGAGCTTGTTCCCTCTATAAAGTCAACAACCCTCTGGGCAGGCATTGCGTAGTTGTTCCCTCCCATTACAAAAGCAGCTCTCTCTAAAGCCCTCTGAAAGTTTATCGCCTCAAAGGGGTCGTTTCCAAAGTCTTCTGGGAAAACCTGAACAACAACGGCACTGTTTGCGTAACCGCTGTCCCTCTTGTAGTTGCTCATGCCGTTACAGACCACGCTGTTTTCTTCAGAGGAGGCACATATTACGTAACCACCCGGACACATGCAGAAGGTAAAGACGTTCCTTCCGCTCCTTGACCTATAACTAAAGGTGTAGTCTGCAGTGGGGAGCTTTGGATTCTTAAACCACTTTTTACCGTACTGAAGCCTGTTAATGCTCCTTTGACGGTGAATAACCCTCAAACCCACAGCAAAGGGCTTTGCCTGTAACGTAACTCCCCTTCTTGCAAGCATCTCAAATGTATCCCTTGCACTATTTCCGACGGCCAGAAAAACATAATCGTAACTCTCTACAGTTTCAAGCCCGGTAGAAAGGTCTTTAAGTGTAACTTCTACTACCCTGCCACCTTCAAGCTTTAAATCCTTTAAGAGAGTAGAGAACCTAAACTCAACACCTAAGGACTTTAGCTTTTCTCTAAGGGCTGGAATAACCTCACGTAGCTTATCAGTTCCGATGTGGGGCTTGCTCTCGTAGAGAATTTCAGGGGGAGCTCCACACTCCACCAAAACGCTATAAACAAAGTGCTTCTTCTTGTCTTTAACTCTGGTGGTGAGCTTCCCGTCAGAGAACGTTCCAGCTCCTCCCTCTCCAAACTGAACGTTTGAGTTCTCGTTTAGTCTTCTCTTCTTCCAGAAAAGGTTAACGTCCTTAACCCTCTCTTCTATAGGCTTTCCCCTTTCAACTACGGTAACGTTAAGTCCAGAACGGGCAAGAACCAAAGCAGAGAAAAGGCCTGCAGGGCCTGTTCCAACTACGAGAACTTTCTTCTTTACAGAAACTGTAGGTATAGTAACCTCTGGAACGGGAACGTGCTCTCTTGCTCTTCCCTCTTCTATAAATCTCCTTGCTGTTTCCTCAGGTAGGTCAACGAGAACCCTGTAGAGGAAGTAAGGTTTCTTACGGGCGTCCAGAGACTTCCTTATTATTTTGTAGTCTTTCCCTATACCAAACTCTTTTAGTTCCTCCTCTAAGGAGGTGTCAAGGTCAACCCGAACGTCAAGCTCTACCTTCACTTGGCAGCTCCCGTTTAATCCTTTTTAAAAATTGATAAAACTCCGGAGGGAGTTCTGCAGTCTCCGTCTCCCGTTTCTTCCTTTCTTCTTCGGCAAGCTCTTCTATTTCCACTATAACTATCTCGTCAAATCCTCTTATTCCAAGCCTTTTCTCAACCCTCTCCTTTAAGTATATAAGCGAATCTCTCTTCAAAACTCCCGCTTTTTCAAGGATATCTCCCACAAACTTCTCTGCGTTATCAATGTCTCTCTGTCTAACCCTACCGGAGAGAAGGAAGGAAATTGATACTTTAACAGGGTTTTCTATCGGAAATCTATCAAGACCGTAAGCAAGCTTTTGAATGTGGAGTTGATAGATTGCTTCTTTCTGTGAAGAGAGAACCTGAGGATTGTTTATTATAAATGGCTTTAGCTCACCACCTACACGCCTGTGGGAAATCTTCTTATAGTTCGCCTTACTTGGAATTTTACCGACAAAAAAGAACTTGAACTTCACGCTTATCTCCTATATTATAGGCTGATAAATCACTTTCATAGAAATATGGGAAAACTTTAAGAACATGGGTATAACAGTTCACAGGTTTGTTTTCATTCTAACAATTTTAGTGTTCCTCGTTGTCTTTTCAACTGCAGGTATAATGCTCATTGAAAAGTGGTCTTTTCTTGACGCTCTCTGGCATACAATCATCACCATTTCAACCGTAGGATACGGAGAGATTCACCCGCTATCAACAGCAGGAAAAATTTTCACAATGGTAGTAATAGTTGTAGCTTTCGCTATCTTTGCCTACGGTGCTTCCACAGTTGCATCAATGCTATTTGAGGGAGAACTCAAAAGGATCTTCGTTATAAAGAGGATGGAAAAGATGGCCTCAAGACTAAAAGATCACACTATTGTCTGCGGACTTGGAAGGACTGGGCTCGCTGCAATAAAAGAGCTCTGGAGAGAAAAAATACCCTTTGTAGTTATTGAAAAGGACGAACAGAGGATAGAAGAAGCACGAGAAAAGTATCCCAACTTAATCTACATCCACGGCGACGCCACGCAGGACGAAACCCTCATAAAGGCGGGCATAAAGTCCGCAGCCAACCTCATAGTAGCAACGGCAAACGACGCAGACAACCTCTTCATTACCCTCTCCGCTAAAAACTTAAACCCAAAGATAAGAATCGTTACACGGGCAAACAGGGAAGAAAACGTCCTTAAGCTAAAGAGGGCAGGAGCTACAGAAGTAATACTTCCCAACGTGATAGGCGGACTTAGAATGGCTTCACTTGCAATAAGACCGAGCGTTGTCAGTTTCCTTGATATTGTTACCCATCACGGTGAAATTGACTTAAGACTTGAGGAAGTAAACGTTCCCAAAGGTTCTCCATTTCACGGAAAGCTGCTTAGAGAACTTGAAATACCTAAGAAAACAGGAGTCATCGTCATTGGAGTCAGAAGGGAAGACGGTTCCTTTATACTCAATCCAACATCTACTACGATGGTTCTTGAAGGAGATGCACTGATTATTATTGGAACGAGGGAACAGGCTGAGAAACTTAAAGAGCTTGTTAAAGGAGGGAAAGATGATTAAGTGGTGCGGGAGGCGGGATTTGAACCCGCACGCCCGTAAGGGCACCGCCCCCTCAAGACGGCGCGTCTGCCGATTCCGCCACTCCCGCAACTTGACGATGCATAATATAGTATCCTGTAGATACTTTGTCAACACCACGTCAACACCACAGAAGAAGGAGGCGTTCGTTGTCTGACTACAAAGAAAGAGTACTAAAGTGGTTAAGGGAACTAAAAGAGACTCAAAAACCTATTGAGGTAA
>CAZQLZ010000086.1:0-5751 GCA_964594265.1 uncultured bacterium | reverse complement strand
TTTTGGGGCATTTCAAGAGATGAGAAAGGAGCTTGTGGGAGAAATCTTCAAGGACTGTCGCAATCCCTTCCACTTTTTAGGGCATTTCAAGTGGTCTTTGCGAACGGGGTCGCAAAAGCCGATTAGGGGGCAGGTCGCAATCCCTTCCACTTTTTAGGGCATTTCAAGAGGTCAAAATTGGAGGTGTTGAAAATCAAGGGCTTCCCGTTCTAAAGAGTTTTATGATAAAGTGTAAGTCGTTGAAAATTAACGGTTAACTTTAAACAAAGGTTACACCTTACTGAACTTTCTTAGGGTTGTTGAAATGCCCTTTAACCTTATTCAATTTTCAAAGACCACAGGGTTATTATACTACAGCTTAAAAGACTCCGTAGTCTTTAAGGAGAGTAAATTTGCCTACTCTAACAACGTTTTTGTGGCTCTTTTCGTCAAGGGGATAGATGTAAACTTTGTCGGTTTCTTTTCGCATAACCCTCTTTATACGCTTTATAAAGTAGTCAAATTTGTGGGGCGGAACTTCTACTTCAAAGACGCTGAGCTGGGTTCTGTAACCAAATTCAAAGAGTATCCGCCAAAGAGCAGTCCGCCTTTTTATTGAGTAGTTTATCTCAAAGGAGGTTGAATCTAAGGTGCATATGTCAAAGACTACTACGTAGCGGTTTATTCTCTTTGGCATTTTAGATTACCGTATCTTCTTTGTCGCTAACGCCAAGTTTTACAACCTGCTTTTCTGCATAAGGACTTAAGGGAAAGAAAAAGACTTTGTCTACTGAGGTGTCTATGATTCTTTCAACTTCATAAATCAAGAGCTCCAAGTTCTGCCTGTATATTTCTATCTCAAAACAGCTAAACTGAACCCTTTTCCCGTAACGTTTTAAAAGCTTTACCAGTTTATTCCTTCTGCTGTCTTCAGAAACATCGTAAGTTACCAAGTACTTCAACCTCTTTTTAACCTCCAGATAATTAGGTTCAAAAAATTCTCTGCTGGCTGGAGGTAGTTGTCGTTGAGCAAAGTCTCTTCATAAAAGAACTTAAGGTAAGCTTTAAGGGCTTCTCTTTTGAGTCTAACTCCTCTTCTTTCTTTGAAGAAATCTCCTTCTGAAAAGAAGCCATCGTTAAAGGTCGTAAAGACAAACCTTGCAATCTGAGGTCTTATGACTTCTAAAAGGTCTGAGCAAAGGGCGGAGTGTTTCCCTCTTTTTACGTGGAAAAAGCCTAAATAAGGGTCTAATCCCTTAGAGAAAACGATTGGATAAAGGAGTGAGTAAAAAAGGGTAAAGCTTAAGCTCAAGACGGCGTTTACCGGGTCCTGTGGAGGATAGTAGTCTCTCCTTTCAAAGTAAAAAGGACTCTGGTTAAAGGACGAAAGCCTATCGTAGAGGTATTTTGAGATTGTGCCGTCTATCCCAAGAAAGGAGGAAACTTCTGAGGCGTTTTGAATTGAGACTTTAATAGAGAGCTCCCACTCGTTTAAGCTCGGAATTGGTGAGGAAGTTTCTGAAGAAAGGGACTGGAGCTCTCTCCTTACAGATTCAAGTTTTTGAAAAAGGAGCTCCCTGCAGAGCTCCAGTTTAAACTCTTTATCTTTAAAGCGGCTGTACTGAAGAGAACGGAGGGAGTTATCGCTCGGAAGAGGCTCTGGAACTGCTACTCCTACTAACTTGCCAAAGTGGGAGAGGAAAAATACAAACCTACCGTTTGAAAGGAGGAATCTTAAAGCTTTACTCGTAATTTCCGTTCCACTAAAGAGGAAAAGGGAGTCAATAACCCCTATCGGAAGTCTTTTCTTGCTCTCACCAGAGAGAAAAACCAGCTCGTTCCCTTCTTTCCTGACAACCGTCCTTGGAGTCACAACAAAAATCGGCTGTCTCATGTTTTCTCTTATCAGAATTTCAGTTTTTCAACTTCTTTAATAAAGTCCTTAAGCTTCTCTTTTAACTCACTTACATCCTTTAGCTCCTTCAAGCTACAACCACAATGGTTAATATCGTTTCTGTATTTTCTAATGGCTTCCTCTCCGTTTTTAAAGAATAGATTAGCCAATTTTTCTAATTTCTTAAGCTTATCCTTCTTAGACTGATCTTTCTTTAAGCAATCAACAATTTCTTCAACCTTTTTCTTCCATCGCTCTCTTCCTTTTTCATTTTCTCTTCTTTCTTGAGTAGGTTTCAATCCAAGTATGTGTAACAATACTCCACTAACCAATCTTTCACGACAAAAATAGTCATTTATGCAATCTTCACGCAAATATTCCCGCAGTAGTCTACAAGCTTGACTAATTATCATTTCCCTTAATATTGTATATCCCTGCGGATAAAGCCTGTGCTTTTCACACCACTTAACAGCCCACAGCGCTTTTTCCCATTCAGAAGAATCTTCTCCTGAAAACACGCTTACTTCACTTTTGACTTTTTTGAGAAGATGTTTCGTGAAAAGTTCCCCTTCATCCTTCTTTTTCTCAAGCTCTTCCCAAAGATCCTTTTCAAAAGAGAAACTCTCAATAAAAGGACAACGCAAAACATAAACGTAGTCCAGCAACTCTTTAAGTTTTCTTGCAAGCCTCCTTTCTGGACTATCTCCTAACTCCTCCGCAAGTTCTCCAAACCTCTCAGCAGTTCCGTAGTTTACAAACTCGTCCACTGCAAGAGAGAGCTCCATAAGTTTATAGTAATAACTAAGATCAAAAATAGGCGCATAGGTTTCTCCCTTTTTTTCTTTACCTACTTCAAAAGCACCGTATATCAAATGAAAACTTTTATTTTTAACCTGCTCTTTATTTTCAATTAAAGCTTTTGCATATAACACAGAAATCATAGCTAAAATAGGAATTGAGCGTAAAGATAACGTTATATCAAGGACAATGATATCATAATCTCCTTCAAAACCATCTTTTAATCTCTTTGAAAGTTCGGAAAAATTAAACCTAATTTCTCCTAAATTTTCCCCTTTCTTTATAAGAACATCCTCAATTTTGTCGCTACTAACTCCTATTTTCTTAAATTCACATTTAAGATAGTTAAAGTTTTTATTCTTTGCTTCATCAGTTGCAAACACCTTAACTTTTACGTCTTCTCTTTCCCATCCTTTAAGTTTCAAGTAAGCCACTACAGGAAAAGGAGTAGGATAACATTTTTCTTCCGGTGGTAGGTAATAACAAACACGACTGTAATCGGTAGTGCCAATAAAAGTAAGAACCAAAACTTTCATCACTACCCTCCAAAAGGTTTTAATAGACAAAAGCCAAAGGGTAGTTTTTCGCCTTCTCTTCTTGCACGTTTTTCTGTTATGGGTTTTTTCTCACCAGTTATTCCACTTAAAGCTCCAGCAACCGTTACAGAGAACTTTCCTTCATACTTTCCAAGCCTTAAGAGATAACCGCTCTCTTGGAGCTCCCCACCATACTCCCTTTTCGTTTCTTCGTGGCAGATTTTTAAGATTTCTTTTATAGGACTTTCGCTTTCAAAAATCCTAAAAAAGCTATTTACAGTTTGGAGAATGTTCCTGTCCTCTTTTTTTATCTTGCTTTTCTTTTTAAGTTCGGAAAGGAGTTTTTTAAATTTGTTTGGTTCAAAAGAGATGGTGAGTTTTAGTTCTAAGCCGAGTTTTAGGGATTCACAGATGCCAAGCCATTTTTCTTTTCCCTTTTTCTTTCCAGAGGTATACACATAGCCAAAGTCCACAACTTCTAAGGAGTCTTGTGGAGGTAAGAGCTCCGTATCTGAAACTTTTAAGAATCTTAAAAGGTCCCACTGGGCGTTTTGTTCGCCGTAGCGAAAGAGGAGATTTTCAAACCGCTTAACGAATCCAGCTACCTCTTTTTTAGAAGAAAATTTCAAGTTTCTTGCACTCTTTAAGTATTTCTTTAAAAAGTAAGAAAGAAGAGCTCTCCTTATGCTTCCCTTTACTTCACTTCCCGGAATGAATACTTTTCCTTGACTTTTTATGAAAAGGTGGAGCTCTGAGGCCTTTGTCATTTCGCCCTTAAAGGGAAGTTGATAAAGAAGAAGTGGCCTCTCTAAATCTCTGCCAAGGACGTCTAAAAGCTTTTTTAAAACAGAAGTCATCTCTTCTGGAGTTTTTAACTTTTCTGGATTTTTAAAAACGGAAAGGTGAGATTCAAAACCTTCTAACTTTAACAGATTGCTTAAGATTTCTTCAAAACTGTAAAAGAAAAGCCTTTTGCCGTTAACGAAGAATTCAAGAGGGGAGGCTACTTGCCCTGAACCTACATGAAGAGGGGTTAGGATTTTTAAAAGAAAAGACTCTTTTACAACCATACCTCCTCCTAAACGTAGATAGGAAACTCAAGGCCAAAGGTGTATGTTCCGTTGTGTTCGTAAAATTCTCCGGCCTCTTTTGCGCCTTCTTTTAGATAAATTACACTTCCTTCTTTCAAGAAAAAGAGTCTTGGTTTCCAGATATTTTTAAGAGAGTTGCTCGTATAAAAGTAGTCGCTGTCAAGAGCTCCTTTAAAGGTGTAGAGCTCGTAAAGGCTTTCCTCATAGTTTATCCTTTTTGTTGCAAGAACTGGAGACAGGGTTATAAAACGTTTCTTATCTTTACTTTGAAAGTTAAGAACATTCTCATACCCTCTTGCCTCGCCGATTCTCTTTAGCGCTACTCGGCCGTAGCCTACGCTCCTGTCCCCTCCAAGTCCAAACTCACAAAGAAGCCTAAAGGCAGGAGAGAGCTTTTCCCAGAGCTCTTGTGTAGAGAGAACAAAAACGTAAAGGTAACTTCTATAAAAGGTTACTGGGTGGAAGAAGAAGTCCCCTTCTCCCGTTGTAGAGGTTAAAAGGTCAAGTTTAACCCGTGAAACGTAAGATTTAAACGAAATTTTCTCTTCCTCCTCTGAGTCTTTGTCTTCTGTTTTTTTAAAAAGTAACTCTACAAGTCTTCCTTCGTCACAGCTGTTTTTAGCCATCTCTTCCAAAAGCTCGCAGAAAATATCTTCTGGAATAAAACGGTATTTTTTTAGTTTCTTTCTAAGCTTAATTAGCTCGTCGCTTTTTTCTGTAGGAGGTTCTAAAACGGGAGTAAAGAAGAGTTTTTTACCCGTTCTTAGCTCAGGCATCGGGGAAGAGAGGAAAAATTTGCCTTTTTTCACAAGGTCAAAGAACTCAAAAAGTTCATCTTCACCGTAAAGGAATCTGTAGGCTAAGCAGAGAGCTCCAAAAACCGTTCTTGCCGTTAACTCAGAAGCAAGAGCTCCCAAAGGTTCAAAGACCACTTCATAAAGGTTAAGCTCCCCCATTGCCACTTTTCTCCCCTTTGCCGTTGCTGTTAGCGGTTTTACTAAGTTTTTCTACGAGTTTACGTTTTGCCTCATCAAAAACATCTCTGAAATCGTCTTCTTTAGATTCTGTAAGTGGAGTTTCCGATAAAACCTCGCCTCTATTCTCGTTATCTTCATAACCTTCATAGTATTCTTTCGGGCGGAAGATGATACGAACCTTTTCTAACTCCACTCGGCCGTAGCCTCTTGAACCTGAACCTCCCAAGTAGTCGTCTTCAAGAAGTTTAAAGCCTTCTTTAAGAATGCTGAGGAGTTCAGCATCGTCCTCTGAGAAGAGCTTTATAACAATCAGACCCTCAAAGACCGTGCCAGCCGGGACTCTTTCCATGAATCTTGGGGTTGCCTTTGCCGTTAGCCGGTCTATAGTGTTTTCGGCCTTTATCTCTGTCTCACCAATTTCACTTACAGGATAAAGGTCAAAAAACCTTCCACGAATGGGGAAATATTCTTTTACC
>CAZQLZ010000085.1:0-9342 GCA_964594265.1 uncultured bacterium | reverse complement strand
TTCATAAAGCAAAAGTGCAGCACTTAAGTGCTTCTTTGCTTTCTCAAGGTAATCTTTCAAACTCTCCTCCAAGAATTTAGGTTAAAATTATGTAGCTTAAAATTCTAACGCCAAGAGGAGAAGAGATGGAGTTTGAGGCTGTAATTGGACTTGAGGTTCACGCACAGTTACTTACGGATACAAAAATTTTCTGTAGCTGTAAAAGTGAGTTTGGAGCTCCACCCAATACCAACGTCTGCCCTGTGTGCCTTGGGATGCCCGGCTCTTTACCGGTTCTCAACAAAAAGGCCGTTGAATACGCCGTAAAGGCCGCCTTAGCTCTAAACTGCAAGATTAACAGGTACTCAGTATTTGCAAGGAAACACTACTTCTACCCAGACCTTCCCAAAGCCTACCAGATTACCCAGTATGAACTTCCCTTTGCCGAAAACGGCTGGATAGAGATAGAAAAGCCAGACGGAACAAGAAAGAAGATAAGGATTCGCCGCATTCACCTTGAAGAGGACGCAGGAAAGACGATTCACGGAGAAGGTTTAGATCCAAATTCTTACGTTGACCTAAATAGAGCCGGAACTCCACTAATTGAGATTGTTTCTGAACCCGACATCTCTACCCCAGAAGAAGCAAGGCTCTACATGCAGAAGCTCCGCGATATTCTCGTCTGGATAGGCGTAAACGACGGAAACTTGGAAGAAGGTTCTTTAAGGTGTGATGCCAACGTTTCTGTTAGGCCAAAGGGATCAAGTAAGCTTGGCGTTAGAACGGAGATAAAGAACGTTAACTCTTTTAGGTTCATTCAAAAAGCCCTTGAGTATGAAATTGAAAGGCAGATAAAGGTCATAAAGAGCGGTGGAGAAGTTGTTCAGGAGACCCGCCTGTTTGACTCCCAAAAAGGTATTACAAAGACTATGAGAACAAAAGAAGAAGCCGAAGATTACAGGTACTTCCCGGAGCCAGACCTTCCACCTCTCATAATTGATGAGGAGTGGCTTGAAGCGATAAAGGCTTCCCTTCCGGAGCTCCCTGACCAAGTAAAAGAACGTTTCATTGAAGAATACAAGATAACCTCTTACGATGCCGACATCTTAGTTAGGGATAAGGCCTTAGCCGAGTTCTTTGAGAAGGCAGCAAAGAGCTACTCCGGAGAGGCAAAGAAGGTAGCCAACATCATCATCTCTGACCTCCTTGGAGCTCTAAACGAAGCAAAAATTGACATTTCAGAATCTCCCACCAAACCCGAACACATTGCCCAGCTCCTTGAACTTGTTGACAGGGGAACAATCTCCCTAAGGGTTGCAAAAGAGGAGATAATCCCCGAAATGGTTAAGAGCGGAAAAGAGCCAAAGGTAATCGTAGAAGAGAAAGGTCTTACCCAGATATCCGACGAATCTGCCCTAAAAGAAATTATCAGGAAAGTTCTTGCAAACAACGAAAAGGCCGTAAGGCAGTACAAAGAAGGTAACGAGAAAAAGAAAGAGAAGGCTGTTAAGTACCTGATAGGTCAGGTTATGAAGGAGACTAAGGGTAAGGCTAACCCGAAACTCCTGAACCAGCTTATTCCTCAGGTTCTTGACGAGGAGGGGTAGTCTTTTTGCTCCCCTCCGTTATAAGCTCAAAAGCCCTTGTAACATCTCCTGCTCCCATTGAGAGGAAAACGTCTCCTTCTTGTAACACATCAGAAAGAACGGCACAGGCTTTTTCAAGAGAGCCACAGTAAACAGCTCCACACTCTTTGGCAAGCCTTTCAGCGGTTACCTCTGGTACTGGCTCTTCACCGGCAGGATAGATATCGCAAAGATATAAATTCTCTATTTTTTTTAAGACTTCAACAAAATCTTTCCAGAGAGCTCTCAATCTTGAAAACCTGTGAGGCTGGAAAAGGACAACAAGTCTCCTGTTGGGAAAGGAATCTTTAAGAGCTGTGTAAGAACTCTCTATCTCTACCGGGTGGTGGGCGTAGTCGTCAAAGAAGGTAACCCCCCTTACCGTTCCTTTCAGTTCCAATCTTCTGCTGGCATTTTTAAAAAGTTCTAAATACTCCGCTATTTCTTTAAAGGGAATACCAACTTCAAGGGAAACTACTACCGTTGCAAGGGCGTTTAAAACATTGTGCTTGCCGGGAACATTAAGCTTAACCCTTCCAAGCTTTTTTCCTCTATAAAAAACCGTAAACACAGAGCCAAAGCCCAAAGAAGTTACTTCCTCTGCAAAAAAATCGCAGTCCCTTCCAAAACCGTAGGTGGACTTTCTTTTGTACACCTTTGGAACGATTTCCCTTACGTTGGGACACTCATTACAGAGTATCACCTTTCCGTAAAAAGAAACTCTGTTTGCAAAATCCAAAAAGGCTTTTTTTAAATTTTCAAAAGAACCGTAAAAATCAAGGTGATCCTTGTCTATGTTCGTAATAACGGAAAAGGTCGGAGTGAGCTTTAAAAACGTTCCATCACTTTCATCGGCCTCTGCAACAAGCCACTTCCCTCCCCCTTCTTGAGCGTTTATTCCTCCAAGAAAAGAAAGTCTTCCTCCAACGATTATAGTTGGCTTTAAACCGGCTTCAAAGAGAACCTTTGCTATCATGGAACTCGTAGTCGTTTTACCGTGAGTCCCCGCAACGGCTATGCCTTCTTTAAACCTCATTATGTCTGAGAGAACGTCAGCTCTTGGAATTACAGGAATACCAAGCCTCTTAGCTTCAAGTATCTCAACGTTGTCTTCCTTTACAGCAGAAGAATGGATAACAACATTTGCTCCGTGAACGTTTTCTGGCTTATGGCCTAAAAAGACCTTTATGCCTTTTTCTCTAAGCTTTCTTATCATAGAGCTCTCTTTCAAGTCCGACCCTTGAACGTTATACCCCCTCTCTTTCAGTATAAGGGCTATACCAGACATCCCTATGCCACCTATACCTACTACGTGAACGCAAAAGTTCTCTCTCAAATTCCCTCCGGATTACCTTTTCTCCAATCTTATGGCAACGGTGTCTCCCTCTTTAAGGCCGGAAACTATTTCTGTAAACCGGTCATCGCTCCAGCCCACTTTCACGGGAACTTCCTTTACTTTTCCACCCTCTACCTTGTAGACAATATACTTTCCGCTTTTCCATTTAACGGCTGCGTTGGGAACTACAAGAACGTTCTTCTTTTCGCCCGCTATAATGGAATTGTGAGTAGTCATTCCCGGACGCAGGAATTTAACGCCCTTAAATCCCCGGGCAACTACAATGTAGTAAACAACGTTGTTTTTTTGCTCAGGCTGGGGATATATCTTTTCAACCTTTGCATGAAATACCCTATCCCTATAGGTATCCACCGTAAAAATGACGTTCATTCCTTCTTTAACTTTTCCTATCTCTGTTTCGTCAACGTATATCCAGTTTTCAAGCTTTTCAGGGTCAAGAATCGTTACAAACTGAGGAGCATTAAGACCCGCAACAACGGTCTCTCCTTCTTGAGTGGAGACAAAGGAAATTACTCCACTTTTCGGAGCGTATATGAAGGAGTAAGAGTAGCGTATTTCTGCCTGCCTGAGGTTGGCCTCTGCCGTCTTTAGCTCAGATTTAAACTTCTCCTTTAGCTCTTTGAGGTTTTTCTTGGCCACTTCAACCTCAAGCTTTGCCTTTTTCAAGTTCTCTTCCGCTGACTTTAAATTGCTCTCTGCCTGTCTAAACTCAAACTTTGCCTGTTTTAACTTTTGCTCAGTGGTATAGCCAAGCTTAAAGAGCTCCTTTTGCCTTTCAAGTTCCCATTTTTTTAGCCTGTAGTTTTCTTCTTCTGCTTTAAGCTTAGCCTCTGCTGACCTTAGCTGTGCAAGGGCTGACTGGAGTTTTAGCTCCTGAGCCTTTATCTTTTCAGGGTAAGTTCTCTTTACTTCTTCAAGCCTTGCCTTTGCTTTTCTCAGCTCCTCTTTAAGCTCTCTGTTGTCTATAACGGCTATGAGGTCTCCCTTCTTAACGTAGTCGCCTACCTTAACGTTCTCTTTAACAACGATTCCGGAAATGCGAGCTCCTACCTTTATTTCCGCTCCAACCTGTGGCTTAATTATTCCGGTCGCATCTATGACCCTCTTGACCTCTCCTCTCTTTACGGTAACGGTTTTTACCGGAACAAGCTTTACCTCTTTTCTTGACTTAAAGTAAATAAAACTGGCTGCCGCAAGGACTATCAACAAGAATACCAAAAACTTTTTCACTTTTTACCTCCGAGAAGCTCTCCAGTTGCCTTTTGAAGCTGAAGCCAAGAAAGGTTTAGCTTTAGTAGGGCATCAATGTAGGACTCTTCTGCTTTCTTTAAGTTCTCATGCGCCTGAAGGAGAGCCACAATATCCGAAACTCCGAGTTTATACTCGTTCAAAGCTCTCTCATAAGACTTCCTTGAAAACCTTAAAAAGGCCTCTGAAGATTTTAATATCTCTCTGCTGGACTTTAAGGAGGCTAAAGCATTTAGAACTTCAGTTTTCACGCTGTTTTTTACCCTTTTAAGTTCTAACTCCTTGACTACAAGGTCTTTTTCAGCCGCCATTGAACGAAAGCGAGTTACACCACTGTCAAAGACAGGAAAGTTGAGTGAGAGGGAAAGGTTGTAATTGTTATCTTCGGGAAAGAAAGAGCTCCCAGAACGAAAATAAGAAGCCGAAAGGTTAACGGTAGGAGAAAGGTTCTTTTTTTGGAGCTCCACGTTTAACTTGGCTACTTTTATCTCTTTTTCTGCCTTTTTTACCTCAGGCCTGAGGGTAAAGGCCTTTTTTAGGAGCTCCTTTCTTTCTGGAACGGAGTAGTCTTTTTTCAGCTCAACTTCTGGAGATTCATCCTCAGAAAGAGCGTAATCCACAAGCTCATTCAAAGAGTTAAAAGTCTGGGAGTACTCCATAAGGGCTTCCGAGAGGGAGCTTCTTGCACTCTCAACCTCAGACTCGGCTTTCAAAACGTCGGTTATGAGAACAAGTCCCTCTTTATACTTCTTTTTGGCAACAGAGAGTATCTTCTGGCTGTTTTCCAAAATTCTCTTCCTGACCTCTATCTTCTCTTTTAAGGCCTTTAGCTTTAAGAGAGCGGATATTCCTTCATAGTAAAGGTTCAGCTCAGTTGCATTAAGGTCATCTTTGCTCACCTTAACGGACAACCTGTCAATCTTGAACTGAACGTTTTTCTTAAGGTCAACAGGTGTAGCGGTTAATGAAAGACCAAAAGAATACTCCTGCTCCCAAGACTTTGAGCCAAACCTTTGGTAAGGATAAAACTCTGTAACACCGGCAGAAAGGGAAAGGGTCGGAAAGAAGGAGCGTAAAGTCGCCTTCGCGGAGAACTCCCTTCTTTTGAGTTCCACCTTCTGAGCAATAAGGTTCAAGGCTTTCTGGTCTATTAGACTCTTTAACTCTTCAACAGTAACAGCATAAGAGTTCACTCCGAAGAAAACTACAGTAAGAAAAACTATAAACCCTTTCATCTATCTCCCTTTTTCTTCTTAACGAGCTCTCTTAAGCAATTAAACCACTCCTCAAGTCCTTCTCCGGTCTTGGCAGAAACGACAAAGATTTTAAGCTTAGGATTGATAGAAAGAGCTTCCTTCTTCACTTTCTCCACGTCAAAATCAAAATGTGGAAGAAGGTCTGCCTTTGTAATTATAAAAATGTCAGAAGTTCTAAAGGCTTTTGGATACTTGGCCGGCTTATCAGGACCTTCAGGAACAGAAACGAGAACTACTCTTACATGTTCGCCAAGATAGAAAGAAGAAGGACATACCAAGTTGCCAACATTCTCTATGAAAAGGATGTCTGGAGCTCCTCCATCCATCTGCCTTTCAAGAGCGTGAAAACCTTTGTGAACGAGTGGAGCTTCAAGGTGGCACGCTCCTCCCGTTGTAAGTTGAACAGCGTAAGCTCCCTTAGCCCTTACCCTTTCAGCGTCTCTCTCGGTTTCTATGTCCCCTTCAAGAACTCCTATTTTAAATTCGTCCTTTAAAGCCTCTATCGTTCTCTCAAGAAGCGTAGTCTTACCAGAGCCCGGAGAGCTAATCAGGTTTATCGCCAGAACACCTTTTTCGTCAAAGTGCTTCCTGTTTACTTCGGCAACTCTTTCGTTCTCATCCAAAAGGCTTTTCTTCACATCAACAACCCTCTTTGCTGAATCGTCAGAAACAACCAAAGTGTTTTCATGATCGTGGTGGTGATGATCGTGATTACCGCATCCACAAACATCACACATGATAGACCTCCTGTTTACTTAAATTATGTCAGGTCTATTATTTTAACCGCTACTATAGCATGAGCAATACCACCCATAAAGCTCCTAACCTTCACTACATCAAAGCCAATTTCTTTCAAAATATCAATAAATTCCTCAACTGAGTAAAAGTTCTCTATGGACTCAAACAGATAGTCTATTGCTCCAGAGTGCGAGGGTGCGAAAAGTTTGTTTATGTTCATAAACGACCTGAAAATCAACCTATTTGCCGCCGTGTATAGATTATTTCTATCAACTCTAAAAAAATCAAGAATTCCCCAAACTCCTCTTGGTTTCAAAACTCTGGCAGCTTCCCTGATCGTAAGAAGCGGTTGAAGGGAATTTCTAACGCAAAAAGAAGAGAAAAGAATATCAAAGATAGAGCTTTTTACCGGAAAAAATCTGTTATCGGAACATACATAAAAAGCTCTCCTACCAAAACGCCTTTTCGCAAGTCCAAGTAATGGCTTACTGATATCACAGTTTATAAGCACCGCTTCTGGATTCTCAGCAAGATAAAACGCCCCCACGTTGCCGGCACCCGAACAGCAATCCATAACAAGCTTTGCCTTAGGACAAAGAGCACTAACACTTTTTACTAAACTTAACCTCCACCTGTTAACTTTGATAGGACCTGAAATACGGTTAATTACTTTCTCATAGTAGAAAGCAAAAGTACCGTTGAATATCTCTCGCGCATCCATTGTTAGACCTCTATTTCAACGTCAACAACCTCCAGTTCCTCACCGGAAACCTGTTTCAGATTTACGGACTGGCATTTTGTACACTCGGGGAAATAAATCGTTTCCACCTCAAACTCGTTGCCGCAGTCAAGACATCGGTACTTTACAGGAACCTCCTCAACCAGTAGCTTAGCTCTTTTAAGCTTAGGATAATTACTTTTCAATGCATCAAAAGCAAAAACAAAAGAATCAACAACAATTCCAGAAAGCTTCCCAATTCTTACCCGTACCTTCGTTATTTCCTTAGCATTTTCTTTCTCAGCAAGTTCTGAAAGCGAGTTAAGGAGTCCCATCGCTATGGAAGTCTCATGCATTAGTAACCCTCTTTTTCATCCAGAATTGCCATAACTTCATCAAGAACTTCCCAGATTTCTTGGGCTTCTTTTTCATCTATTACTTCAATGGCATTACCAACGTGAACCATAACATAATCACCAACCTTTACTTCATCCTCAGGCAAAAGCATAAGGCTTATGTTCCTCTTTACGCCCTTTGCCTCAGCTACCGCCATAGGGTAGTTAATCTCAACTATTTTCATTGGAACACCAACGCACATCTGTTCCTCCTCAATTGCTTTTCTCCCACCATATATCCGGCTCCTCAGGAATTTTCTTCGGTTTAACCTCTACATTCCACTCCCGAAGAATCCTTATAACAACATTCTCTACCTCTGGAATTTTCGCTTCAAGCTCAGGAGTCAAACCTGTCCCCGTCTCTATCAACTTAGGAATAATACCCACTAACTTCACTTCCTTAGGACACGTTCCTTTTAATTCGTTGAGGAGTAAAACCTCCTGAAGTCCCAACTGATGAGGAGAGAGTTTAAGCGGTAATTTGTCAATAAAGAAGTCCTCTTTCTCGTAAACCTTTATCTCGCCTGGAGCTCCCTTTGCCTTCACAACGTCAATAATTAGAAGTTTATCAAGATAATCTATCTCCGGAGAGAGGAAAATCCCTGCCGTTCCTCCGTCTATCAAAACTACATTTTCGGGAAAGTCATACTTAGCCTTCAGGATGTAAAGGAGTTTCACCCCAAAACCCTCGTCCTTCAGCAGAACGTTGCCAACACCCAAGACACCTACCTTTTCCACTGAACACCTCTCAAAATGCCCCAAAATTAAATAAGGGGGAGAAAACCTCCCCCTTATCTCCTCCTGAAAGAAACTATCTATCTACGAGAGAAAAAGAAAGGGAGGTGCCGCCCCCCTTAGTTAAAGAGCTTTTACTTTAACTATTTCTTCTCCCTGAGGGTCAACCATGTGAATAGCGCAGGCAATACAAGGGTCAAAGGAGTGAATAGTACGGATAACTTCAAGAGGTCTCTCAGGGTCAGCAATAGGATTACCAATGAGAGAAGCCTCGTAAGGTCCTACCTGCCCTTTGCCATCCCTTGGACCAGCGTTCCACGTGGACGGAACAACAGCTTGATAGTTCTTAAGTTTTCCGTTCTCAATTACACACCAGTGCGAAAGAGCTCCCCTCGGTGCTTCGTGGAAACCACATCCCTTGATTTCTCCCGCAGGGTAAGAAGGTGGATTGTAAATTTCCAAGTCGCCTTTTCCTATATTGTCAACGAGTTGCTCCCACTGCTTAATCACAAGATCTGCAAGCATGGATGCCCTTATAGCTCTTGCAATGTGTCTTCCGTAGGTGGACTGGAGAACATCTACATCAGCTTTAACCCCTAAGCTACGGAGAGTGGAGAGAGCCTTTTCAACGTACTTCTTGGTGAGCTCGTGACCGAGGGCATATCCAACGAGAACCTGAGCAACCGGTCCCACTTGCATTGGAATGTAGTCGTTTCCTACCTTGAACCTTGGCGCCTTACACCAGCTGTATTTACCGTTCTCGTCAACAGTTCCATCGGACTTGAATCCTGTATACTCAGGAACTGTTTCCTCTTCCCAAGGATGTCTCATCCAATCGCCCTTATACCAAGCCCTGCTAATATCTTCCCTAACGTTCTCTATGAAGTACGGATCATTAAAGCTCTTAATAGGCTTAACTGTGGAAAGATCTCCTCCGAAGATTGTTCCTCCAGGGAGGTCAAACTCTTCTCCTTTAGTATCCTGTGGTAAATCAGGAACAGCAAGGTAGTTGTCAATACCTTTTCCATACTCAAGCCACTCTGGATAGAAGGAAGCAATAGCGAGAACATCGGGAAGATAAACTTTATGAACAAACTCCCTTACCTCTTCAAGAAGCTGCTTAATGTAGTAAAGTCTTTCCATGTTAAGCGTAGCGATGTTATCAGGGTTAATAGCCGTTCCCACACCACCAACAGCAAGGTTCTGAATGTGGGGGTTCTTACCACCCAAGATGGCTATTGCCATATCGGCTTTTCTCTGGTACTCAAGGGCTTGTAGGTAGTGGGTAACG
>CAZQLZ010000084.1:0-12677 GCA_964594265.1 uncultured bacterium | reverse complement strand
AATGTTTATTCACCGTCCGGAGGTGTACAAGAAGAATCCTGATCCGGAAGAAGAGGGGATAGCTGAAATAATCATCGCCAAACAGAGAAATGGCCCTACCGGAACTATCAGGTTAGCTTTCATAAAAGAGTTTACTCGGTTTGAAAACTTTGACGACTCAGAAATTCAAAAGATAAAGGAAGAGCTCCCTGCAGAGCTCCCGGCACCCTCGGAAGAAGAACATCAATCTCCAATAATTGACGAAACTTCAGAAGAGTTTAACTTTGACGATGACGACTACGGCTTTGACTTTTAAAGCTGTTGCTATAATTTGCAAACTCAAACCTCTTCAAGGAGTAGGAAATGGGAATGACCATAACTCAAAAGATACTTGCTGAGCACGCCGGCAAAAAAGAGGTTTACCCCGGCGAGCTGATAATGTGTAAAGTTGACATTGCCCTTGCAAACGATGTTACAGCTCCTATTGCAATCAAACAGGTGAGAGCTCTCGGCGCCAAAAAGGTATGGGACACAGAAAGAATCGCCCTTGTTCCAGACCACTTTACCCCCGCAAAGGACATAAAGGCGGCAGAACAAGTCAAGATGATGAGAGAATTTGCTAAGGAGTTCGGTATCAAATACTTCTGGCCGGAAGGAAGGGTCGGTATAGAGCACGCACTTTTACCTGAGCAGGGTATCGTTGTTCCCGGTGACGTTGTTATTGGTGCAGACTCACACACCTGCACTTACGGAGCTCTTGGAGCTTTTTCAACCGGTGTGGGTTCCACCGATATGGCCTATGCTTGGCTAACCGGAGAGGTCTGGTTTAAAGTTCCAGAACAGATGAAGTTCATCTACTACGGGAAACGCCAGAAGTGGGTTAGCGGAAAGGACATAATTCTTTACGTTATCGGAATGATAGGAGTGGATGGAGCTCTCTACAAGACGATGGAGCACACGGGAGAGGCCATAAGGGAGCTCCCAATGGACGACCGCTTTACAATCTGCAACATGGCGATAGAGGCTGGAGCAAAGAACGGCATCATTGAACCGGATGAGAAAACTCTTGAGTACGTAAAAGGAAGAGCTAAAAGACCTTACAAGCTCTATAAGTCCGACCCCGATGCAGAGTATTCAGAAGTTTATGAAATAGACGTTTCTAAGATAGAACCGCAGGTAGCTTTCCCCTACCTTCCTTCAAACACAAGGCCTGTTACGGAGGCCACTCACGTCACCATAGACCAAGTTGTAATAGGCTCCTGTACAAACGGAAGAATCAGCGATTTAAGGATTGCTGCACAAATCCTGAAAGGAAAGAAAATTAACCCTAACGTCCGTTGTATCATCATTCCGGCAACTCAGGAAATTTACAGGCAGGCATTGAAGGAAGGACTCATTGACATCTTCCTTGAAGCTGAATGCGTAGTCTCTACGCCTACCTGCGGTCCTTGTCTTGGCGGTCATATGGGAATTCTGGCCAAAGGAGAAAGGGCTGTTGCTACAACTAACAGAAACTTCGTCGGAAGGATGGGACACCCGGAGAGCGAAGTTTACCTTGCTTCTCCTGCCGTTGCAGCGGCCTCTGCCGTTCTTGGAAGAATCGCCCATCCAGACGAGGTTGTTGGCTCTGAGAACTAATTTCGGAGGGGGATTTTTCCCCTCCTTATATAATAAGAATAAAGGTTTCCTGCCCGTCAGAATTCTGGGGGATAAATAAAATTTTGGAGCTAACATGGAAAAGAAAAGAAAAAGAAGCATAAAAGCAATTCTTGAAAGACGTCAGAAGAAAGCCTTTGACCATAAAGACGAGGTAATGATAGGGAAAATCGTTGGTGTTCACGGAGTTAGAGGAGAGGTAAAGGTTAAGTCCGAGTCCGACGTTTTTGAAAGACAGATGGAGGTCTTGGATACTGTTCCCATTTACAGGGGAACAAAAAGAGAGGAGCTCCAAGTTGAATCTATGAGACAACACAAGGAACTTTACATAATCAAGTTTAAAGGTATTGAAGATAGAACCGAGGCAGAAGAGAGAATAGGGGGAGAGATATGGATAGACAAAAGTAAACAGGTTGAACTTGGAGAGGATGAATTCTACTTCCTTGACCTTATCGGGTGTGAAATCTTTACGGAAGATGGAAGAAAAGTTGGAGTTTTAAAAGGTATTCTGGAACAACCCGCAAGCCACATCTTGCAGGTTGAAAAAGAAAGCGGAAAGGAAGTCCTAATTCCCTTTATAAGCCAATTTGTAAAAGAAGTTGACGTAAAAAACAAGAAGATTGTCGTCTCCCTTATTGAGGGAATGGAAGAATGAGGATAGACGTTTTAACCGTTCTTCCTGGTCTTTTTGACTGTTTTTTGAGGGAAGGAATCATAGGGAAAGCTATTCGGTCGGGAAAAGTAAAGGTAAACGTTGTAAACATTCGGGACTTTGCCTTAGATAAGCACAGGGTTGTTGATGACGTTCCTTACGGCGGCGGTCCAGGAATGGTATTAAAGCCGGAACCAATTTTTAGAGCCTATGAAAATCTCACAAAAGATGGCGAAAAACCCTTTGTTATTCTCACAGAACCTTGGGGAGAAACTTTTAATCAAGAAATGGCAGTAGAACTATCTAAAAAGAAACGCCTCTTGATAATCTGCGGAAGGTATGAAGGAGTTGACGAAAGAGTAAAAACCTTTGTTGATAAGGAAGTCTCAATTGGCGACTATGTCTTAAGCGGCGGAGAGCTCCCCGCTATGGTAATAATGGACGCCGTCATAAGGCTTTTACCGGGTGTTTTGGGAAATGAAGAAAGTTTGAAAGCAGACTCTTTTATGGATAGAGGACTCCTTGGTTATCCCAACTATACCCGTCCCGCTGAATTTAAAGGGATGAAAGTTCCGGAGGTTCTTCTCTCTGGACATCACAAAAGGATAGAACTCTGGCGAAAGGAACAGTCTCTAAGGAAAACATTAAAGAGAAAACCCGAAGTTATTGAAAGGCTTAAAAGAGAAGGAAAGTTAACAGAAGAAGAAATCAAAATACTTAAGAAAATAGAAAGGGAAGGCGGAAACTCCGCCTCTTTATAGCCCTCAGCCAAAGGCCGTGCAGGTGCTACCAGAATCTCCCGCATTTCCTCCGCCAACCGCACAGGCAGACATCTTCTTTGTAACGTTTTCGGAATTACATTCCGGACACTTCACGCTACCAACCTGAGAATAGGAAAGGAGAAACTTCTCAAACTCCTTTCCGCATTCATTACACTTAAACTCATAAATTGGCATTACACCTCCTCGCAAACAGTTCAGGTTTTCCTTAGCATTCCTTCAAGTTTACCTTCTGGGAAGCTAATCCGGAAATTTGTATGAAGCAAAACAAAGGGGGCAAAAGCCCCCGGGATTAGAGCTCTCCTCTTTTCTGCTTTATCTTGGCCTGAGCGGCAGCAAGCCTTGCTATTGGAACTCTAAATGGAGATGGACTTACATACTTAACGCCAATCTTCTGGAAGAAGTCTATGGAGCGTGGATCTCCGCCGTGTTCTCCACAAATACCGGTTTTGATTCCCGGTCTTACCTTGTTACCTTTTTCAATGGCTATCTTTATGAGCTCTCCAACTCCGTTTTCATCTATGTGAACGAACGGGTCTCCCTTGAGGATTCCACGCTCTATGTACTCACTTATAAACTTACCGGCATCATCTCTGGAAAGACCAAAAGCCATCTGTGTAAGGTCATTTGTGCCAAAAGAGAAGTATTCTGCATACTCAGCAAGCTGATGGGCTATCAGCGCAGCTCTTGGAATTTCTATCATCGTTCCAACTTGGTAAGAAACTCTGATTCCTGTTTCCGCAAATACTTCCTCAGCAACTTTATCAATTAGCTTCTTAAGCTCTGATAGTTCTCTGTCGTCAGCAATAAGTGGAAGCATTATTTCTGGAAGGACTTCTATTCCTCTCTTCTTGCAGTAGCAGGCAGCTTCAAGGATAGCTCTTACCTGCATTTCATAGATCTCAGGATAAACGATTCCAAGTCTTGAACCTCTTAAGCCCAGCATCGGGTTGACTTCTTGGAGCTCCTCAGCCCTTTTCTTAACCTCCTCAACCGAAAGCCCCATTTCCTTGGCTGTCCTTTCAAACTCTTCCTCTGTTTTTGGCAGGAACTCGTGGAGTGGTGGATCAAGGAGCCTGATGTTTACAGGAAGGCCATCCATAACCTCAAAGATTGCAATAAAGTCTTCTCTTTGCATTGGAAGAAGCTTTTCAAGAGCCTTCTTCCTTTCCTCAGATGTCTTAGCCAAGATCATCTCACGAACAACTGGAATTCTCTCTTCCTTAAAGAACATGTGTTCTGTTCTACAAAGGCCTATACCTTCTGCTCCAAACTCTCTACCCTGTCTTGCATCTTCTGGAGTATCGGCGTTAACCCTGACCTGCATATCCCTTATTTCGTCTGCCCACTTCATAAGTTCTTCAAACTCTCCAGATATCTGAGCGGGAATTGTATTGACTTCTCCACAGAAGATTTCTCCCGTAGAACCGTCTATGGTTATTACTTCTCCTTCCTTTACAGTGATGTTGCCAACGCGGAACTCTTTTCTATCGTAGTCAATCTGAATCGCTTCAGCACCAACGATACAGGTCTTACCCATTCCTCTTGCAACAACAGCAGCGTGAGAGGTCATACCACCGCGAGCTGTCAAAATTCCCTCTGCCGCGTGCATCCCGTGAATATCTTCAGGAGAGGTTTCATGCCTCACGAGAATTACTCTTTCTCCTTCTTCTGCAAGTTTTACAGCATCATCAGCGTTAAACACAACTTTCCCGGAAACTGCTCCAGGAGCCGCTGGAAGACCTTTTGCTATGAGCCTACCTTCTGCAATTGCCTTCTTCTTATCTTCCTCGTCAATCATCGGGTGGAGAAGCTGGTTGATGAGAAGAGGATCAACTCTCATAATGGCCTCTTCTTTTGTAATGAGGCCTTCTTTGACCATATCTACAGCAATTTTTACAGCAGCTCTCGCAGTCCTCTTTCCTGCTCTCGTCTGGAGCATCCAGAGGCGACCGTTCTCTATTGTGAATTCAATATCCTGCATGTCTCTGTAGTGCTTTTCTAATATTTCCCTTACCTTTAAGAGCTGTTTGTAAACTTCCGGAAATTCCTCCTCTAAGGAAACCTGATCATCAGAAGTCTTTTGGGACTTTGTGAGAGGCTGGGGAGTTCTAATTCCAGCAACGACGTCCTCTCCTTGGGCGTTCTTAAGGTATTCGCCGTAGAACTCGTTTTCTCCGGTTGATGGATTTCTCGTAAAAGCAACTCCAGTTCCGGAGGTGTCTCCCATGTTTCCAAAGACCATGGCAACGATGTTTACGGCTGTTCCGTAATCTTCTGGAATATTATGAATTTCACGATACTTTATAGCTCTCGGGTTGTTCCAAGAGTCAAATACAGCTTTTATGGCCATACGGAGCTGTTCGTATGGGTCTTGAGGGAAGTCTTTACCCGTTTCCTTCTTGACGAGCTCCTTGTACTTTTCTACAATGTCTTTTAAGTCTTCTGCCGTTAGGTCTACGTCCTGCTTTGCTCCGACCTCCCTCTTTTTCTCCTCCAAGATGTGCTCAAACTCATCATGAGGAATTCCCATTACGACGTTTCCGAACATTTGAATGAAACGCCTGTAGGAGTCCCAGGCGAACCTTTCATTTCCGGTTGACTTTGCAAGTCCTTCAACGGTTTCGTCGTTGAGTCCGAGGTTTAAGATTGTGTCCATCATTCCGGGCATGGAAACAGGAGCTCCAGACCTAACAGAAACAAGGAGTGGATTTTCCTTATCGCCGAACTTTTTACCCATTTCGTCTTCAATTTTTTTAAGCCCTTCAAGAACCTGCTCCCACATACCTTCTGGGAACTGCTTACCAAGAGCGTAGTATTCCCTACAAACTTCGGTAGTTATGGTTATTCCAGGAGGAACTGGAAGACCGAGGTTGGTCATTTCGGCAAGGTTAGCTCCTTTACCTCCTAAGAGAAGTTTCATATCTGCTCTACCTTCGGCCTTTCCACCGCCAAAGTAGTAAACCATCTTTTTGCCGGACATGCCGTGCCCCCCTTAAAGTCCAATTTTTGAAAAGTCTGCGAGTTTCAAAAGTTCGTCGGCTATAGTTTTAAGAAGGCTGAGCCTTCTATTTCTTACGCTCTCATCCTTATCCATAACCATGACGTTATCAAAGAAAGCATCAACCACCGGCTTTAGCTCCTTTATAAGGAGGAGAACTCCCCTGTAATTCTTAGACGAAATGAGCTTCTTAAACTCTTCCTTCTTCTCACTAAAGCTCTTAAAGAGTTTGATTTCGTGCTCGCCTTTTGGCTCAAAAGGTTTTATCTCAAAACCGTCTGGAATGATGTTGATAACCCTTCTCATCGTTATGAGAACGTCATCAAACTCTTCAGAGCTCCGCAAAATGTCTATCGCTTCAGCTCTTAAAACAATGTCGTAAATATCGTCAGTCACAGGAAGAACGGCTTCAACTGTATCTGGTCTATGTCCCTTTTCTTTGAGGAAGACTTTTAACCTTTCCTTGATAAATGAGAGGACTTCCTGAGATGTTCCCTCTGAGACGTTTATCCCAAACTTCCTGTAAAGGCTTTCTGCCTTCTCAAGAACTTGTGAAAGGTTTAGGGAGAGCTTATTTGAAACGAGCGTCTGGATGATACCGAGAGCATTTCTTCTTAAAGAGAATGGATCAGCAGAACCTGTAGGTTTTATCCCAACGCCAAAGAATCCAACTAAGTTGTCTACCTTCTCAGCAATGGACAGGGAAATTCCCGTCTTAGTTTCTGCGACTTTATCGCCCGAAAATCTTGGAAAGTAGTGCTCTTCCATTGCAGTGGCTACTTCCTCGTCTTCACCGTCAAGAAGGGCGTAGTACTTACCCATAGTTCCCTGAAGTTCAGGAAACTCGTTGACCATTTCGGTTAAGAGGTCAGCTTTTGAAAGCTCTGCCGCCCTTTTTGTTTTTTGGAGCTCTGTAAACCCGAGTTTTTCAGAAACAAAAGGAGCAAGCTCTTTAAGTCTTTCGGTTTTATCAAGCATTGTTCCGAGTCTTTCATGGAAAACGATACCTTTTAAGGCAGGGACTCTCTCTTCAAGCTTCTTCTTCCTGTCCTCGTTAAAGAAGAAGAGAGCATCTGATAGCCTTGCTCTTAGGACTTTCTCGTATCCCTTACGGATAATATCCTCACTTACAGGCTTTATATTCGCAACGCCTATGAAGTAGTTTTTCAGGTTGCCTTTACCATCAGCGACGGAGAAAAACTTCTGATGATCCTTCATAACAACGATGGGAATCTCTTTTGGGAGCTTTAGAAACTCCTCGTTAAAGGAACCAAGTATGGGGTAGGGATACTCAACGAGGTTTACAACTTCTTCAAGGAGCTCCTCATCTATTAAGAGCTCTCCACCTACTTCTTTTGCTAACTTCCTTGCAGTGTCAAGGACAATGGCCTTTCTCTTCTCTATATCGGCAACGACAAAACGGCTCTCAAGTTCGTCAATAAAGGAGTTTACGTTTTCTATTTCAAAAGGTTCAGGCGAGAGGAACCTATGGCCAAAAGAAATTTTTCCACTTTTAATGCCGTCCACCTCAAAGGGCACAACCTCTTCACCGTAGACGGCAGCTATCCAGCGTATAGGCCTACCAAAGCGTATCTTCTTAGTACCCCAACGCATACTTTTCTTGAAGGGAATTGAGAGAATGACCTCAGGTAAAACTTCAGCAAGTATAAGTGTGGCGGGTTTACCTTTTACTGTCTTTTTAACTGCAACGTATTCACCTTTTCTGCCGGGAGGATTTTCTACCCTAAGGAGCTCCTCTACTTTAACTCCTCTTGACCTTGCAAAGCCAAGGGCAGCCTTTGTGGGATTGCCGTTTTCGTCAAAAGCAGCCCTTACAGACGGCCCAACGATTAACTCTTCTCTATCTGGCTGAACTTCTGGAACATCGTAGGCGATAACTATAAGTCTTCTTGGCGTTCCGTAGGCTTCTACGCCGGAAGGAGGAATGTAGGCAGAAGAGAGCTTTTCCTGAATTTTCTCTTTGAGGGAAGAAAGTGCAGGTTTAATAAAAGAAGCTGGAAGTTCTTCACAACCTATCTCAAGAAGAAAGTTTTGCGTCTTCACCTTTTGCCCTCTCTGTAAGTTCAAGGTACTTTTTGGCGCACTTAGAAGCGAGTTTTCTTACTCGGCCAATGAAGGCAGCCCTTTCGGCCACAGAGATAGCACCGCGGGCATCAAGGAGGTTAAATACATGAGAACATTTAAGACAATAATCGTAGGCCGGTAGGACAAGCCCCTCCTCAATGAGCCTTTCAGACTCTTTTTCGTACATGTTAAAAAGAGAAAAGAGCATTTCTGTATCTGCCTTTTCAAAGTTGTAAGTTGACCACTCCCTTTCGTTTTCCTTGTATAAATCCCCGTACTTAACCCCTTCTGTCCACTCTATATCGTAAACGCTGTCAACGCCCTGAATGTACATTGCGATTCGCTCAAGGCCGTAGGTAATCTCAACAGAAACAGGGTCAAGGGTTATTCCCCCTGCCTGCTGAAAGTATGTAAACTGAGTTATCTCCATACCGTCAAGCCACACTTCCCAGCCAAGTCCCCAAGCTCCTAAGGTAGGAGACTCCCAGTCGTCCTCAACAAAGCGGATGTCGTGTTCTTTTAGCTTTATTCCAAGAGCTTCAAGGCTTTCCAAGTAGAGCTCCTGAGAGTTCTCCGGAGAAGGTTTTAAGATTACCTGAAACTGGAAGTAATGCTGGAGTCTATTCGGGTTTTCTCCGTAACGGCCGTCGGCAGGACGCCTACAGGGCTGAACGTAGGCAACCTTCCAGGGTTCTTTCCCGAGAACCTTTAAAAAGGTAAACGGGTGCATTGTTCCTGCACCCTGTTCAACATCATAGGGAGAAGCTATAATACATCCCTTTGAAGCCCAGTAGCCTTGTAACGTGAAAATTATCTCCTGAAAGGTCAAGGTAGTTCTCCCTTACAAGAAGTGTTCTGCCAGCGTAATTTTAGTTTGATAATAAATTTCAGTCAAATTTTTTTTGGAGGAGAAGGATGAGCTCCGCAGTAGTTATCTTCTCAGGTGGTCTTGATTCAACAACTGCCCTTTATTGGGCAAAGAGAAAATTTGACGAGGTTTACGCCATAACTTTTTACTATGGCCAGAGACATTCCTTAGAAGTTGAAATGGCTAAGATAACGGCAAAAAATGCGGGCGTTAAAGAACACCTTTTGTTTGAGGTTGACCTTTCTAAGATAGGTGCTTCGGCCCTAACAGATAAAAACATTGAAGTTCCCGAAACTAAAAGCGTAGAGGAGATAAAAGAAAGGGGAATCCCCGTAACCTACGTTCCTTTTAGGAACGGCGTGTTTATATCAATCGCAGCAGCATACGCAGAAAGCCTTGGAACTACCCATCTTGTTGGAGGCTGGAACGCCGTTGACTACAGCGGCTACCCAGACTGCCGTCCAGAGTTCTTAAAGGCTATGGAAGAGACGCTTAACAGGGGAACAAAGCTTGGAGCTGAAGGGAAAAAATGGCAGATTCATGCTCCCTTAATTCATCTTACTAAGGGGGAAATAATAAAACTTGGACTAAAACTCGGTGCTGACTATTCTTACTCACTTTCGTGTTATAGAGGAGGTGAAGTCCCGTGTATGAAGTGCGATAGCTGTATCCTGAGAGCAAAGGGATGGGCAGAGGTTGGAGTTACAGATCATCTAATTGAAAGACTAAAAAGAGAAGGAAAAATAGTGGAATAAGTCATCCAAAGAGGATACCGCAGAGCTTACCGATAATGGTGTTTGAGATAAAAAGTCCCCGAGTTCCCAAAGAGAGCTCCGGCTCTCTATAGACCAGATAACCTTCCTCAAGTAAAAGCCGAAGTGCAGGTTCCTTTTGAAGGGCTACTTCAAACCTTTCTTTTAAACCTAAATCCTTAAGGTTAACGCCTTTTAAAAGCCTCATTCCCATTATGAACCTTAGTTCCTTTTCCTCCTCCTCACTGTGGTCAACGGCTTCCTCTATAAAGGGTTTCTCTTCTAAGAGAGCTCTCACGTACCCTTTAACGTTAGAGATGTTCTTCGTGTAACGGCCACTTACATAAGAGGCTGCAGAAGGACCAATACCGATGTAGTTTTTTAGCTCCCAGTAACTCAGGTTGTGCTTTGACTCAAAAGTCGGTAGCGAGAAGTTTGAAATTTCATAGTGCTTAAAACCTGCAGACTCTAAGGATTCCTTTATGAGGTAGTACATTTCCATGACAAGTTCTTCCGGAGGTAACTCCTGTTTTCCTGATTTGACCAAGCTATAAAGGGGCGTTTCCTCGTAGACAGTTAAGGCGTAGGTAGAAACGTGCTTTATTGGAAAAGAAAGGAGTATCTCTAAGTCTTTTTGGAGTTCCTTTAAGTTCTGGCCGGGAACGCCGTAGATAATGTCAACTGAAACGTTTGAAAAGACGGAGAGGGTCTCTTCAAGAGCTTTTAGGTTCTCCTTAGAGTTCTGTCTTCTACCAAGGACTTTAAGGGTTTTGTCTGAAAAGCTCTGAATACCCAAGCTTACCCTGTTTACCCCGACTTCTCTCAAGAGCTTTAGGTAGTCCTTTTTTGCATCTTCAGGATTTACCTCAACTGTAACCTCAGAAAATTGTCCAACGGCCTTTAGTATAGACTCAAAAAACCTAATCTCCATAAGAGAGGGAGTTCCACCGCCAAAGTAAACAGTTGGGAACTGGACAAAATCTAAAGAGCGGTAAGAGAGCTCCAAAAGAACGGCTTTAGTGTAAGCTTCTCTCAATTCAAGAAGGGTAACGGAGTAAAAGTCGCAGTAGGGACACTTACTTTTGCAGAAAGGAACGTGAACATAGAGGGAGTTAATCAGCTTGCCCTCTCAAGCCGGTTAATCTTTTCCTTTATGTCGGGGTCGTTTAAGACCCTGTCAGCCTCCCTGTACCAGAGGAGAGCTCTATCCTTTTCTCCCATTTCTTCGTAGATCTCTCCAACAACTTCTTTAAGTCTGGCCTGCTGTTCTTGGCTAAGGCGAGGATCGTTAATAACGTCCATAAGGAAGAAAAGAGCATCTTTAAACTTTCCTTGCAGTCTATAAGCATTAGCTATAAGCTGTGCTGCTTTAAAGAAGTACTTATCAGAACTTAAAACTTCCTTGGCGTTTTCTATAGCTTTATCGTAATTTCCAATTCCAAGCATAGCCTCAGCCATAGAAATGTACTTCGTACCGTCCTCCTTTAACATCTTTATTTCTGAACTTATGTTTTCTGTTTCTCTTGGTTCTTCCGAGCTTCTTACGTACTTCTCAGCTACGTCTTCAAAACTTGCATCAATGGCCTGTTCAAGAACTTCCAGTATTTCATCCGGCTCCGGGAGTTCCTCAGCAGAAAGGGAAACGTGGAGCTCCAAGTCTGGATACTTGGAACTAACCGTTGTAAAAAGAGCTCGGTACATATTACTGTCAAGGAGCTTAAGCTTTTCAAGAAACTCATAACCCTCTTCTACTTCTCCCTGTTCAAAGTTTACTAAGGAAAGCAAGAAATACTTGGCCTTTGGAGAGGCAACAGACTTAGCAACATTTTTAAGGAAATCTAGCCTCTGGTTATCTCGGAAAATAGAAACAACAAACTTAAGAAAGTCAGGATTATCTTGGTATTTTTCTATCAACTTAAGAAGCAAAGCACTTACGTCGCTGTCAGAAAGGTGAGAAAGAACTTCTACTATCTGTCTATCTACATTTTCGGTTTGTCTTATCTCTCGGGCTTTTAGGAAAGTCCTGAGAGCAGCTTTAAAATTGCCAAGATTGGCATACATGTTTCCTGCAAGGACATAATTTGTAAACGCTTCTTCCTTTTTCCCATCTTGCACAAGAATATCTGCATATCTCTCGTAAAAGAGAGGATGAAACTGTTCTTGAAGGAACTTTTCAAACAAACTCATTAAGACTTCTGTTTTTCCGCCACTCTTTTTAAACTCTTCGTAAGCTTCTTCCAAAACTTTAAAAGCTTCGTAAAACAGTTCTTTCTTCCTATAAGCCTGTATAAGAAGCTTAAGAGCTTGAACATTAACAGGATCTATTTTGAGGACCTTTTTAAGCAATGGAATAGCAATATCGTAGTACTCCTCCTTGATTTTCCTCTCAGCAAAGTTGAGAAGTTCCTTAACTGCCTTTTCTTTCTCTCCGAGCTTGACAAGAGCATCAGCGTAGGAGTTCAGTATAGAAACCGAATCCGGATACTTTCTGATTAGTTTTTCTCCGATCTCTGCAACCCTCAAGTAGTCTCTATTACTTACGGCACGACTGAACTCCTCTTCCTCAGGGCGCTTTTTAAATAGGTCAAGAAGTCCCAACTTTCCTCCACTAAGTTTTTCTGCTTTACTCCTGCATTATAATACATCACATTAGGGTTTTGTTGTAGTTGAAAACAGCCTTTGGAAATTTTACAAAAATTTCACGTTCGCGGACAGAGGATATGAAATGAAGAGAGCATTCACACTTCTTGAACTTGTAATCACCTTAATGATCATTTCTCTCATTTCCATCGTGGCATTACCAACCCTTATAGATAAAAGCAGAAACTCTCTAACAGGATTTGAAAACCAGCTAAGGAGTGCAATGGGAAACTTATTCTCTTTCTCCTCAACTCCAGAAATATGC
>CAZQLZ010000083.1:0-2661 GCA_964594265.1 uncultured bacterium | reverse complement strand
GCAAAGGCGTCGTCAACGTCAGACCCGATGTCTGTATCAAGGAGGAACTTAGTGTTCTTTTCTAATTTCATTTTTGCCCTACTCCCCTGTAAAATTGTAACGCAGACTTAAAAAACTATATAGATAAGGTGGAGTAAGCATGATACTGATGATAGACAACTACGATTCATTTACCTACAACGTTGTTCAGTACTTTGGAAAGCTCGGGGCAGATATAAGGGTCTTTAGGAACGACAAGATAACGGTCGGAGAAATTGAGAGGATGAAACCGGAGGCCTTAGTTATATCTCCGGGACCCTGCACTCCAAGGGAAGCAGGAGTTTCGGTAGAGGCCATAAGACACTTTGCAGGAAAGATTCCGATTTTGGGAATATGTCTTGGCCACCAGTCCATAGGCTTTGCCTTTGGTGGCAGGATAGTAAGGGCTAAAAAGCTCATGCACGGAAAGGCCTCAAACATTATTCACAACGGAGAAGGCCTCTTTGAAGGGATGAAGAATCCTTTCTCTGCAATTCGCTACCATTCCCTTGTGATTGAAAAGGAAACCCTGCCAGATGTCCTTGAGATAACGGCTGAGAGTGAGGATGACAGAGAGATAATGGGAATAAAGCATAAAACCCTTCCCATCTACGGCGTTCAGTTCCATCCTGAGTCAATCCTTACAGAGGATGGAATAAAGATAATAGAAAACTTCTTGAACTTGATTTAGTTTTGGAGGAAGAGATTATGGTTGAGGTTGAAGATAAGAAGGTTAAAAGCTTTTTAGAGAAAGTAGGAGAGCTTTACGCTTTTGTAGAGGAATTCTGCAAGGAGTACGACCTTAAGTACAGGTACAGTGAACTTGAAATTTATGAGGAGTTTGCTGGAAGATACAAGGTAAAGGAGCTTTACGTTTATAAAGACGGGGACTTTCTATTTAAACTTAAACCGATTGGAGCTTACATAATAGCGGCCGACGGTAGAGTTGACCTGATAGGAAAGTTTGATGAAAAGAGACTTATTCTCTTAGCAGAACCTTACTTTTACGATGGATTTAAGGATAAGGGCTGGTATGTTTCTCTTAAAGGAGATAGAGTTAGATTTTTAGATGAAAAATTGATGTGTCAGCTCTTGGAGGAGGTTAGTGAATTAAGAACTGTGGATTTTGACAAGGTATTTGAAATTGTTGAAGCGGTTATGGAACAAGTAGAAAGGAAAGGTAAAGGATGAAGAAAATCCTGATTGTCACAGGAGAGCTCTCCGGCTTTAACTACGCAAAAGAGCTCGTTTACAACCTATCTTCTGACTTTAAAATTTACGGCGTTTTCCTTGAGGAGGTCGTAGGGGCAGAGAGAATTCTTGATTCAAGGGAGCTCCTCTCCTTTGGCCTCTTTGAGGCTATTACGAAACTCCCATCTATCTTGAAGGGTAAGAAAAAAATAGAAACCTTTCTTGAAAAAGAGAGACCGGACGCCGTTTTACTTGTTGACTTTCCCGGGTTTAACTTAAAGATTGCAGAAATTTCAAAGAAAAAAGGAATAAAAGTTCTTTACTTCATTTCTCCAAAGTTCTGGGCTTGGGGGGAGTGGAGGGTTAAGAAGGTAAAGAGAGTTGTTGACAGGATGTTTGTGATTTTTCCCTTTGAGGTGGAGCTCTACCGTCGCTACGGGGTAAATGTTACCTACGTAGGGAATCCCTTAAAGGACATGGTGAAACCTTCCCTTTCTCCCAACGAGTTCTTAAAAAAGTTTGGACTTTCCCGTCCATTATTTGCTCTACTTCCCGGTAGCAGGCCTTCGGAGGTAAACTCTTTACTTGAACCGATGCTTTTGGCAGTTAAAGGGTTAAGGGGAAGTTTTGTAATTCCAGTTGCCTCATCGGTTAACTTTAAAGAGGTAGAGGAGAAAGTTAAGAAACTTCATCCAGAGGTAAAGTTAGTTCCCGAAAGTGAGAGGTATAACCTCCTCTTTTCTGCCGATGCCGGTATCATAGCCTCTGGGACTGCAAGCCTTGAGGCAGCTTTAGCAGAGCTCCCCCACGTTGTTGTCTATAAGCTCCACCCTCTTACCTTTAAACTCGCTAAAAGGCTTGTGAAAATTCCCTTTGTCTCCCTTCCAAACATAATCGCCGGGCAGAGAGTTGTTCCGGAGCTCCTACAGGACGATGTAACGCCAGAAAAGATTAAGGAGGAGCTCCTTAAGGCTTTAGACAGGAAAGAAGGGGTGAAAAAACTTTTAAAAGAGAAGGTAAACTCTAAACTTAAAGGTGGAGCTATAAGGCGTTTAGCAGAAGAGATAAAACTTGAGCTCGGGGTGGTTTAAATGAAACTTTTTGCCGTTTCCCAGCCGGGAGTAGAGGAGATAACCTATAAGGAGTTAAAAGAGCTCGGTATTGACGGTGAAGTTGTTCCCGGGGGGATTGAGTTTGAAGGAGATTTGAGGGAGCTCTACAGAACAAATCTCTGGCTAAGGAGTGCCAGCAGGGTTCTTGTAAGGCTTTGCACTTTTAAGGCAAAGCACTTTGCCGAGCTTGTCCGTAAAGCAAAAAAGTGTAGCTGGGAGGAGTTCTTAACGCCTGAAATTCCTATAAAACTTAGGGCTACTTCTAAACGTTCAAAACTCTACCACACTGGGGCAATTGAGGAGAGGGTTTTAAGGGCAATTAAGGAACTTGGCATTGACG
>CAZQLZ010000082.1:0-3146 GCA_964594265.1 uncultured bacterium | reverse complement strand
CAATTTTCCAAGGGTTACCTGTTAAGAATGGGTCTATAAGTGCCTTAATTCCCTTTCCTTCAAGGTAAAAGGTTGCGTGTCCTAAATACCAGAGCTTTGCCATGCCACCCTCCCTTACAGAGTAGATTTGATTTCCCAGAGTTTAGCCCTCACCTTAAAACGGATTTTTCCGTAAAGAGGAGTTCTCCTTGCCAAAACTACCAAGTAGGTATCGTTTACGAGCTTGTAAACAAGCATAACGTGGTTAGTTGTAAAAAGGACCATCTCTTCAAGGGAGTCTTTCTCTCCAGAAACGTCCTGAATCACCTCTACAAGCCTTGTTACCGGGTTGACGATATGAACGTCAACCTCTTCAGCATCAAGGGTTAGCCCCGGCTTATCGTACTTGTAAACTATGAACCCTTCCTCATCCACTACAGCTACAGATTCTACTTCTGGGAGGGATTCAGCCAACGCCTTTAGCTTTTTTTCCATAGTTACCTCTGAAATTGGATTAAATCAATCCACGCTGAATAAGGAGCTCCGCAATCTGAACGGCGTTAAGTGCCGCTCCCTTCCTCAGGTTATCGCCAACAATCCACAGGTTCAAACCATTCTCTATTGTATCATCTTTCCTAATTCTTCCAACGAGTACGTCGTCCTTCCCTGCAACATCTATCGGCATCGGGTAGACAAGGTTCTCAAAGTCGTCAACCACCTTAACGCCGGGAGCTCTCTCCAAAGCCTCCCTTGCCTCCTCAACAGACACGGGGCCCTCAAACTCAACGTTCACAGCCTCAGAGTGGCCAACAAAAACCGGAACTCTTACACAGGTTGGAGAAACTTTAATCCCGTCATCGTGCATTATCTTTTTAGTCTCATTTATCATCTTTATCTCTTCCCTCGTGTAGCCGTTAGGGAAGAACTTGTCTATGTGGGGAACGCAGTTAAAGGCAATCTGCTTTGGAATCTTCGCAGGAAGAGGAACAGGCTTTCCTTCTAAAACAGCTCTTGTCTGTTCTTTTAACTCCTCAATGGCCTGAGCTCCAGCTCCAGATACAGCCTGATAGGTGGCAACAACTACCCTCTTTATTCTTGAGATATCGTAAAGAGGCTTTAAGACAACAACCATCTGAATTGTGGAACAGTTGGGGTTGGCAATTATCCCTTTATGCCAGTCAACGTCCTCAGGGTTTACCTCAGGAACAACTAAGGGAACGTCCGGCTCCATCCTGAAGGCAGAGCTGTTGTCTATTACGACAGCTCCCCTCTTAACGGCCTCAGGGGCAAACTGCTTACTCCTATCACCACCGGCAGAAAAGAGAGCTATATCAATTCCCTCAAAGGATTCAGGTTTTAACTCCTCAACAGTTACCTCTTCCCCTTTAAAACGAAGCTTTTTACCTGCAGACCTACTTGAAGCTAAGAGCCTAATATCCGATACCGGAAAATTCCTCTCCTCAAGGATTTTGAGCATTTCCTGACCAACAGCTCCAGTAGCACCAACAACGGCAACCCTATAACCTTTCATCTTTAAACCCCTTAAAGGTTTTTAATCTCTTCTGCTATCAGGTCTCCCATCTCCTCTGTGGAAACGAGCTTCTTACCCTCAGAGTAGATATCGCGAGTCCTGTAACCTTTTGCAAGAACTCTTCTTACAGCCGTATCTATCGCCTCTTCTACTTCTGGCATGTCAAAAGAGTAAGTAAACATCATTCCGACAGAGTTTATAGTTGCAATGGGGTTTGCAATGTTCTGACCGGCAATGTCAGGAGCAGAGCCGTGAATTGGCTCGTAAAGTCCTATTTTGCCGCCTATGCTTGCGGAGGGGAGCATTCCGAGAGAGCCTGTAAGCATAGCGCAGGCGTCAGAGAGTATGTCACCGAACATGTTTGTTGCAACGATTACATCAAACTGCTTTGGCCAGCGGATTATCTGCATTGCTGCATTGTCAACGTACATGTGGTTAAGTTCAACATCCGGATAGTCCTTGTGAACTTTCTCAACTACCTCTCTCCAGAGAACAGTTGCCTCAAGGACGTTTGCCTTGTCAACGCTTGTAACCTTCTTTCTCCTCTTCCTTGCAACCTCAAAGGCTACCCTTGCAATCCTTTCAACCTCGTGCTCGTAGTAGCGCATCGTGTTTATGCCAACGCGTTCATCTCCGTCAACAAAAATCCCCTTTGGTATTCCAAAATAAATACCGCTTGTTAGCTCCCTTATAACCATTATGTCAACGCCTTTTATGACCTCAGGCTTTAACGTAGAGGCGTCTATCAGCTCTTCATAAAGCTTTGCAGGACGGAGGTTGGCAAAGGCGTTAAGGAGCTTTCTCATTCCAAGGAGAGCTCTCTCAGGTCTTATTGAGAAGTCAAGACTATCCCACTTAGGTCCTCCAACAGCTCCAAGGAGAACGGCATCGGAAGAGAGAATGAGCTCTTTGGTCTCCTCAGGGAAAGGAATTCCACACTCATCAATTGCGGCACCACCTATAAGGCCGTACTCATACTTAAGCTTTATATTAAACTTCTCAGAAACGGCATCCATTACCTTTACAGCCTGCTTTACTATTTCAGGACCAATTCCATCACCTGGCAAAACGGCTATCTTGAACTCCTTCAACTCTCACCTCCTTATTCCTTACTTAAGTCCTAACTTCTTCTTGGCGTATTCCATAAGCCCGCCGGCTTCTATAATCTTTCTTATATCTGCAGGAATAGGATTGGCTTTGAACTCCACACCTTTAGTAATATTCTTAATTACACCAGTTTCTGGATTTACTTCAACAACATCTCCCTCTTCAATTCCCTCAACGGCCTCAGGAGATTCAAATATCGGAAGGCCGATGTTTATGGCGTTTCTATAAAAGATTCTTGCAAAAGATTTAGCGATAACTGCAGATACTCCGGCTGCCTTAATAGCAATTGGAGCGTGTTCCCTTGAAGAACCACATCCGAAGTTCTTACCGGCAACTATGATGTCCCCTTTTTGAACTTTTTTTGGAAATTCAGGATCGGCATCTTCCATAACGTGTTTTGCAAGCTCTGAAGGGTCTGAAGTGTTTAGATACCTTGCGGGAATAATCTCATCGGTATTAATGTCGTCTCCAAACTTAAAAACTCTTCCCTTAAAAACTTCTGACATTTCTATCCTCCTACGCTAAAAAT
>CAZQLZ010000081.1:0-16964 GCA_964594265.1 uncultured bacterium | reverse complement strand
ATAAGAAACTCTTTGAGTATTTGAAGGTTTACAACTTTCTCAGACCCCATCAGTCTTTAAATTACAAGACTCCTGCTGAGAAGTTTGAGGAATATATTAGAAGTCATCAAGGTGTCCACCATGTATTGAACTCGAACAAAGGGTTGACAATTAGGGTAATAGTCATAAGTTGGGGTAGTAGCGAATGGCTGAAGGCAGTAAAGCGGAGAGAGAAAGCCCCAGAGGGTATGCCGTTTCTGCCTTCTGGGGCTTTTAAATTTTTAGAGAAACTTTTAGGAGAGGTAAGACGCATGGAGAAGCTCACAGGAACAGTGAAGTGGTTTGACTCAAAGAAGGGGTACGGCTTTATTACGGCCGACAACGGACAGGACGTTTTCGTTCACTACACCGGTATTTCTGGAACAGGCTTTAGAACTCTTGAGGAAGGAGAGAGAGTTTCCTTCAACGTTATGGAGAGCGATAAGGGTCTAAAAGCTGTAGATGTAGAAAGGCTCTAAGGCTTGTAAAACTAAGCTAAAATGGGTTGCCACGATTTCCGTCTGAAACGGCGTCGGGAATCGTGGCAATTTTTTATTTATAAGGAAAGGAGAAAGGTATGGAATTTACATTTGAACAGCTTGATTCAAGGATTCAAAAATCTTTGAAGGAAATGGGGTTTGAAAAACCGACTCCCATACAGAAAAAAGCTATTCCTATAGCTCTTAAAGGTTATGATATCGTCGGACAAGCACAAACAGGAACGGGTAAAACTGCTGCTTTTGGAATACCTTTAGTTGAGAAAATTAGCCCTAAGGAGAGGAAAGTTAAGGCGATAGTTCTTACTCCAACGAGGGAGCTTGCAGTTCAGGTTGCCCAAGAGATATCTCTTATCGGTAAGAACAAAGGAGTTTCTGCCTATCCTAGGTCTTCCCTCTGACTACCAGATGTGTCAAAATGTGGTTAAATTACCACATAATTGGTAGTCAGAAGGACTCAACCCTGCACTAAGCGAACTACTACCTGCTATCCCTCTGTGTTTGCAGAGGGACTCGCAGGATACTTTCTACTGACTTTTAAAGTCAAAACAAGTCTTTGGGACACAAGTCCCTTCTCGCTGGTAGTCCCCACCCCACACTCATAGGGAACGTGGCACTATCACTCCCTATGAGCGGTCGTCTACTACCAGCAAATCCCGACCTATTCAGTTGTAAAAGACCAGAATTACTATTTAACTATAGCTACATTATTACCACAATTTCCTAAATTTTGTTGGCTATACTTTTATGATAGAATAACCTTATGGAAGTTCTTACGCAAAGTTATCCTTGGGTTAAGAGAAAAAGAACCTACTGGATTTGGCTTTTTGGTGTTGGAAGGCTTGTAGCAGCTTTTTGTAGGCTAAAGGTTGTCGGAAGGGAAAACATTCCATTAGAGGGTGGTGCTCTTCTTGTAGCAAACCACAGGAGTTACCTTGATCCGCCCCTTGTTGCATTGGCTGTAAAAAAAAGACCCGTCTTTTTTATGGCGAAATCAGAACTTTTTGAAATGCCCATACTTTCAACCCTAATAAAGCACTGGGGGAACGCTTTTCCCGTAAGGAGAGGAAAACCCGACATTAAAGCTTTAAAGACCGCTCTTGAAATCTTAAAGGGTGGAGAGCTTGTTTGTATTTTTCCCGAAGGACAGAGAGCTCCGGCCGGTAAGTTTTTAAGGCCAAAGTGGGGAACAGGAATGGTAGCCTTAAAGGCAAAAGTTCCGATAGTTCCCTGCTTGATAGAAGGAAGTGAAAAGTTGATAGGAAAAGAAAGACTTTTTTCTGGACTTCCAAAAGTTACCATTAGGTTTGGTAAGCCTTTTCGTATAGATTTAGAAGATAAAAAGGAAAACTACAAAAAAGCGGCTGATATACTTATGGAAAAGATAAAGGAGCTAAAAGCGTGAAGATAAAAGTAGCAAAGAGTGCAGGCTTTTGCTGGGGAGTAAAGAGAGCCGTAAATATTGCGGTTGAGGCTGCCAAAAAAGGGAAAGGAAAAGCTTACTGTCTTGGAGAGCTTATTCACAACAAAAGAGAGATAGAGAGACTTAGAGCCATTGGGATAGATTTTGTTGAAGATACGGAACTCCTTTCTCCTGGTAACACCGTGATAATTCGTTCTCATGGAGTTGCTCCTTCAGTTATAGATTACCTTAAGAAAAAAGGACTTTATGTAGTTGACGCTACCTGTCCTTTCGTAAAAGAGGTTCACGATAAAGCAGTAAAGCTGGAAAAAGAAGGGTATCCTATTTTGATACTTGGAAACCCTAAGCATCCTGAAGTAGAGGGTATAGCCGGTCATGTAAAGGAGCCCGTTATTGTTAACTCCTTAGAAGAACTAAGAAAACTTCCACACTTTTTAAGGCTTGGGGTTGTTTGTCAAACAACGCTTAATATGGACTTTTTCCGAGAGGCGGTTTCAATACTGGCACTCAAAGTAAAGGAGTTAAAAATATACAATACAATATGTAAAGCTACAACTGTAAGACAAAAGGAGACAAAGAGATTGGCTTTACAGGTGGACGTTATGCTCATTGTTGGAGGAAAGAATAGTTCAAACACTACAAAACTCTATCAGATTTCTAAAAGTGTTAACGATAGAAGCTATCATATAGAATGTAAGGAAGAAATAGATCCTTCTTGGTTTGAAGGAGCAGAAGTTGTAGGAGTAACTGCAGGGGCTTCTACCCCTCAGTGGGTTATAGATGAAGTTGTTGCTTACCTTAGACTTCTTGGCGAAGGGGGAAGCTGGAGTGGAAGGGGAATTTGCAAAGCTGTTAGAGGATAGTTTTAGACGTCTTAATCAGGAAGTTATTACGGGCACAGTTGTTAAGGTTACTGATCACGAGGTCTATGTTGACTTTGGCTGGAAGTCAGAAGGGATCGTCCCAATAAAGGAGCTTGGTTACAAACCGAAAGTAGGGGAGAAAATAGATGTTTGTATCGTTGAACCGGAAACAGAAGAAGGTTATGCCATTCTTTCTGTAAACTGCGCCCGTTCAATAAAAGAGTGGGAGAGAATTGCCAATGAGATAGAGAAAAAAGGTATTGTGAAGGGAAGAATAAGACAAAGAGTTCGCGGGGGGTATAAGGTTCAGATAGAAGAAGGACTTACCGTATTTTTGCCTATGTCTCAAGTTGACATAATGCCGGTTACAAAACCGGATGACTGGCTTGATAGAGAAATAGAGGCTAAGGTTCTTTCCGTTGATAGGAAAAGGAGAAGCATAGTAATTTCCCGTCGGAAACTCCTTGAGGAGAAAAGAGCGAAGATGCGAAAAGAAACACTTAAAAGGCTAAAGGAGGGGGATATAGTAGAGGGAACTGTCAAGAACATAGTTGACTTTGGAATATTTGTTGATGTTGATGGAGTTGATGGACTTGTTCACAAGAGTGACATATCGTGGTCTGGACTAAAAACGCCCTTTGATGTTGCAAAAATTGGTGACAGGATAAAGGTTAAGATAAGAAAGGTAGAGAGAGACAAAGAAAGGCTTGTCCTGAGTCTAAAGGAAATAACGGAAGATCCGTGGAAAAACGTTGCTGAGAAGTATAAACCGGAGATGGAAATAGAAGGGTTAGTTGCAAAGGAGGATAAAAAAGGTTACTGGGTGGAGCTCCCCGGCGACATTGCCGGCTACGTTCCTGCCGTTAGTCTGCCAAAGGGTGTGAAACTAAAGTACAAGCACAAGTATAAATTTACCGTTGACAAAGTTGACGCTGAAAAGAGGAGAGTAATACTGAAATGGCAGGAAGAACTCCAGAAATAAAGAACAAAAAGGCTTACCACGACTACGAGATACTTGAAAAGTATGAGGCCGGAATAGCCCTGAAAGGAACGGAAGTAAAGTCCCTAAGGGAAGGAAAGGCAAACTTGAGGGATGCCTTTGTCAGAATAGAGAACGGCGAGGCCTACCTCTTCAACGCCTACATAGCTCCTTACAGTCACGGTAACCTCTTTAACCACGAGCCAACGAGGAAGAGGAAACTTCTCCTTCACAAGTCTGAAATAAAGAGGCTTTTCGGAAAGAGTCAGGAAAAAGGACTAACGATTATTCCGTTGAGGATGTACTTTAACGAGCGGGGGAAGGTAAAGGTAGAGATAGCTTTAGCCAGAGGAAGGAAGAAGTACGACAAGAGAGAGGCCATAAAGAGAAGAGAGCTTGAAAGAGAAGCTCAAAAGGCCATGAAGTTCCATCGCTACTAATTCCTCGTTTGCTAACCCCTCTCCTTTGCCCTAAATTTAAAGTCGGCGGTTAGAAGCTGTCTGTGTTCATCGCACTCATACTCCTTTTTTGTATGGGCGGTTCTTCGGAACCGCTCCTTTTTATTTAACTCCTATCTCGGAGCTCGCTATGGAGGAAAGAATCCAGGAAATTGTAGATAGAGTAAGGGAACTTCTTTTGCCAATTTTGGAAGAAGGCGGCTTTGAACTTGTAGACATTGAATTCGTGAGAGAACCGGTAGGGTGGGTTCTTAGGATATACGCTGATAGACCTCAAGGCGGTATTACCATCTCTGACTGTCAATGGATAAGCGAGAGGATTGGAACTCTCCTTGACGTTGAGGATTTTATTCCTCACTCCTACAATCTTGAAGTTTCCTCTCCGGGACTTGATAGGCCTTTAAAGACCCGCAGGGACTTTGAGAGGCATAGAGGAATTGTTGTGAAAATAAAGACTTACGAACCAATGGATAACCAGAGGAACTTTAAAGGTGAAGTTGTTGGAGTAACAGAAAGGGGTGTTACAGTACACGATGTATCAAGGAACGCTGAAGTTGAAATACCCTACGAGAACATCAAAAGTGCAAGAGTGGACATAGATTCCCTCTTTAACAAGTAAATAAGGAGGCCTTTGATGGAAACTCTCGGGAAAAGTATAGAGCTCCTATGCCGTGAAAAAGGCATATCCAAAGAGGACGTTATTGAAGCTGTAAAGGTAGGAATTATCAACGCTGCCAAGAAGGCGGGTTACAGAGGAAAACTCGTCGTAAAGATTGACGAGGACGGGAAGGACTTTGGCATATATCAGGAAAAAATTGTAGTTGAGTCCGTTAAAGATCCAGACCATGAGATATCCTTAGAAGAGGCTAAGGAGCTCTTTGGAGAAGGTGTAAAACCCGGAGATAAGGTTCTCATTGAGATAAAGACGGAGGAGCTCGGAAGGATTGCCGCAAAAGCAGCAGCTCAGGTAATACACGACAAGATTACAGAAGCAGAGAGAAGGGCTCTTTACGACTACTTTAAGCAGAAATTAGGAGATGTTATCTCTGGAACGGTTAAGGAGATAAGGAGAAACGGCGACATTGTAGTTGACCTTGGAAGGGTTGTTGGTATCTTGCCAAAAGAGGAGAAAATTCAAAAAGAAAGGTACAAAATAGGCGACAGGGTTAGAGCTTACATATACGACGTTGTCTTTGACTACAAGCGCTATAACCGAAAGAAACCTTCAAAAATTGATGACTACCCTCCTCCCTATGTGATTCTTTCAAGAACTCATCCAAAGTTCTTAAAGAGGCTTATGGAAATAGAGATTCCGGAAGTTGCCGATGGGCTTGTTGAAATAAAGGCCGTTGCAAGAGAACCGGGAGTTAGGGCAAAAGTTGCCGTTAAAGCTGTTGCAGACTACATAGATCCGCTTGGTGCATGCATTGGCGTTAAAGGGAGCAGAATTATTCCTATATCAAAAGAGCTCTCAGGTGAAAAGGTTGAGATAATTGAATGGTCTGACGATGTGGCAGAGCTTGTAGCAAGGGCTTTATCTCCTGCAAAAGTTCTCCATGCAGAAAGTTACGAAGATGAAAATGGAGAACTGAGGGTTGAAGTAGTTGTTCCCGATGATCAGCTTTCCCTTGCTATCGGTAAACACGGCGTAAATGCAAGGCTTGCCTCAAAGCTTGTGGGACAGACCGGTCAGATTGTCGGTATAGATATAATCAAGGAAAGCGACTACAGGAAGCTTGAAGAGCTTGAAGTAATGGAAGATGAAGAATGAGAGCCTGCGCCGGCTGTAAGGCAAAAGATGAAACCGATAAGTTTATAAGGTTTGTCGTTTTTGAAGGAAAACCCTTGCCTGATCTTGCAAGAAAACTCCCGGGCAGGGGTTTTAATGTATGTCCTTCTTATGACTGTATAAAGAGCTTTGTAAAGAAGAAATTTAAGGGTAAAGTAACTCCAGAAGAGGTGTATAAGCTTACCTTAAGAGCTCTAAGGGATTACTTTCTTCATCTGCTTTCCCTTTCCCACAGGACAGGCGTAACGGTTGTTGGACAGGATAACATAAAGGAACTTAAAAGTAGGAGAGGAACGCTTATCTTGTCTTCAGATTTGAGTGAAAAGACGAAAAAAAGGCTGATAAGGGATTCTTACTTGGTTATTGATAACGTTTTTTCCTCTGGAGAAATAGGAAATGCCTTAAGAAAAGACAAGACGGCAGGAGCTGTTTTCGTTGAGAAAGCTGGCATAGGCAGAAAGCTTTATTTAGTTGGGGAAAAGCTCAAAAGGCTCATTGAAACGGGGAAGTCGTGAGAGATATACTTGCCTTTGGAAGCATCGTGATAGATAACGTTTTACTGGTAAAGCGTTTTGCCGGTGTAAACGAGACTGTTCAAGCCGAAAATTACAGATACACCTACGGGGGAGCAGGGGCAAACGTTGCCGTTGCTGCAGCAAGGCTCGGAGCTAAAAGTGGAATTTTTGCGGTTTCCGGATACGATTTTAAGAGGTTCGGTTATGATAGAGCTCTTAAAAGAGAGGGAGTAGACATAAGAGGGGTAATAGAGAACAAAAATTCTCCCATGCCGAGAAGCTTCATTATAAGTGTGGTAAGCAGTGACGACCAGATACTCTACTACTACGAAAACAAGAGAGAAACTTCAAGGTTACTCTTTAAAAATTGGGAGCTTGCCGAAAAGCTCTCTAAGGAGTATAAAATTCTCCACTTTTCAACGGGTCATTTTGAGTTCTACTATAAGTTTTTAAAATCAAGGGAAGTTCGGGCGGTTGTAAGCTTTGACCCCGGGCAAGAAACCTTTTCATACCCGTATAGAGTTGTAAGGATTCTTCCTTACGTTCATATGCTCTTTATGAACAACTATGAAGCAAAAAGGATTAAAGAACTCCTGAAAATAAGAAGTCTTAAGGAAATAAGAGGTCCTCATTTTGTGTGCGTTTCAATGGGAGCTCGCGGTTCAATTATCATTTTTAGACGTAAAGTTTTCAGGATTCCGGCGGTAAAACCTGCAAAACTTGTTGATCCAACCGGAGCTGGTGACTCGCACAGAGCAGCATTTTTGGTAGCACTCCTCAAAGGTTATGACGTTCCTACTGCTGGTAAGATAGCATCGGTTGTTGCTTCTTTTACGATAGAAGCAGAGGGAGCTCAGGAATCTCTTCCGACTTGGGAAAAAGTGGTAAGAAGGTATGAATACTTCTTTAAAGAGAGGTTTCCTGAGCCGCAGAACTCTTGGGAGGAGACGAAAAAGTTACTGTTAAGCTCTGGAAAATAAGATGGAAAAGAGACAGCCTGTAGGAGTTGAGATATTTGACAAAATAGCTGATAAGTACGATACCATTTCAAAGACTCTTTCGTTTGGAATAATTTCAAGATGGCAAAAAGAACTTGTTAAGGGTCTTGAGAATACAGGAATAACGCTTGATCTTGCCTGTGGAACGGGGGAAGTAGCGGCCTCTATAAGAGAGAAAGCAAAGATTGTTGTGGGTCTTGACTATTCATTTTCTATGCTAAAAGTTGCAAAAGAAAAGTTTCCGGACTTTTTCTTTGTTAGAGGAGATGCTTTAAATCTTCCGTTTAAAGTTGCTTCCTTTGATACTATTCTTGTTTCTCTTAGCCTGAGGCATTTTGAAGATACCGAAAGGGCTTTAGCTGAAATAAGGCGCGTATTGAAACAGGGAGGAACGGTTAGGATACTTGAGGTTTCTATACCGCGAAATTCTATCCTTAGGAAAGTATTTATAGGCTTTTTGAAATATGTTGTTCTGCCTTTTGGGAAAATTTGTTCTAAAAGAGACGTATCATACCATCTGTTTGAAACAGTAGTAGATTTTCCTCACTATGAAGAACTTATCAGGCTTGCGGTAAAGAGAGGATTTAGAGGAGGTCGTTTTAGGCCACTCTTTTTTGGCATGGTAACCATCTACGAACTTTTCGGGTAAAGAGAGAGAGATTCAAAAGAAACTCCGATTACTTTTGATACTCCCGGCACTTCCATCGTTATACCGTAGAGGACATCTGCTGCTTCCATCGTTAACTTGTTGTGGGTAACGATTATTACTTGGGTTTCCGTTGCCATGTGTTTTAAGAGCTCCACAAACCTTAAAGTATTGGCCTCATCAAGGGCTGCATCCACCTCGTCAAGAACAACAAAGGGAGCCGGACGAACGGAGTACAGGGCGTAAAGGAAGGAAAGGGCGACTAAGGTTCTCTCTCCTCCGGAGAGGAGGTTTATGTTGCTGTGTTTCTTTCCGGGCGGTTTAGCTTCAATTTCTAATCCAGCTTCGGTTAAGTTGTTTCCTGTGAGGATTAACTTGGCCGTTCCTCCGCCAAAAACCTGCCTAAATGTTCTTTTGAAGTGTCTATTTATGGCCCTGAAAGTCTGTGTAAATCTTTTTTCTATTTCTTCGTCAAGTTTCTTGATAGCTTCCTTTAGGTTCCTTATTGACTCTATTAAATCCTTTTCCTGTTCAAGGATAAATCCGTAGCGCTCTTTTATCTTCTCGTATTCTTCTATGGCGAGAAGGTTTACAGAGCCAATCCGGGAAATTTTCTCTTTAAGATTTATGAGCTCTTTCTTTGCTTCTTCCTCGTCAGAAACGAGCTCTCCAAGTTCAAGGGCTTCAGAAACACTCCCATCAAGTTCAAGGATTTTCTTTATTAGTTCTTCTTCTTTCACGTTAAGACGTGCAACCTTGATTTCTAAGTCTTTTAGCTTCTTTTGAACTTCTGAAAGGTCTTTTTGTCTGCTCTTTAAGGCTTCCTCTTTGCTCTTTACGATGCTCGTAAGCTCTCCTCTCCTTTCCTCCAAGGCTTTTAGCTCTTCTTTTATGTCGTCTATTGTTTCGTCAACACTAAGAAGAATCTCTTCTGCCTCCTTAATCCTTGAGATAGTTCTCTCAAGCTCGCTTTCGCTTTTTTGTATTTTTCTTTCTGTTTCCTCAACTTCTCTTTGGAGGGTTTTCAAGAATCTTTCCTTTCCCTCTCTTTTCTCTTTAAGAGTTTTTGCCTTTTCTCTGAAAAGCAGAGTTTCAGAGGATAGTTTTGATACCTCTTCCCTCTCACGGTTAAGAATAGAGTCAAGCTTGGAAATTTTCTCGTCCAAATTTTTAATTTCTTTTAAGATTTTGTCCTTCTCCGCGTTCAGTTCTTCCATTTTCTTTTTAAACATTTCTGCTCTGGACGAGTGAGAGGAAAGAACTTCTTCTGCCGTCTTCAACCTTTCCTTTAGCTCTTCTTCTCTTCTTGAAATGTCAGTTAGCTTCTGGCGAAGTTCCTTTTTCTTGGACTGTAAGGTAAAAAGCTCCCTATCTATCTCCTGAAAATGTTCCGTTAAGTTTTCTATTTCCTCCTCAAGTTCTTCTATTTCTTCTTTGATGGGAGAGAGTTTTTGCTGGAGTTCTGAGAGCTCTTCTTCCTCTTTAAGGAGCTCTTCCTTCATCTTTAAAAGTTCTTTTTCAAGCTCTAAGAAGGAGCTCTTTTTTGACTTTCCAATGTAAGAACCTTTTCCTGAGAAAATGTTACCGTCTTTATCTATAAAGGTGCAATGGGGATACTTTTTCGCTAAATCCTGAGCGTTCTTTTCTGCAAAGAAAACGTTAGAAAAGAGAACTCTGACGAGGTTTTCTACCCTTGAGTCCCTCGCTCTAAGGTGGTTAAGTAAGGGAACAGCCTCTGGAATGTTTTCGCCTTTAATCTCTTCTACGTCTGCAGAAAGTAGCAGAACTCTTCCGTTACCTTTTATTCTATCTCTAATCCACAGAATGTCTTCAAAGGTTCTAAGAACAATGCCTGCTCCAAACCTTGAAATGTAACTTTCAACTATTCTTTCCCAACCGGAGTCAACTTCAATTAGACTTCTAAGCAATCCTATGTAGCCCTTGACTTTACCTCGTTGGCCACTTTCAACTATCTTCTCTTCAAGTTTTCCAAAGTTTATGGAGTTAAGTATCCTTTCTGTGTTTTCTATCTTGGCACGCAAAGCGGTAACAGAGCTTTTCTTTTCTGAAAGCTCCGCTTCAAGGAGCTCCAGCCTTTCCATTTGCTCTCTCTTTTCTTTCTTTTTTTCTTCTAATTCCTCCACTAAGGTTTGCTTTTCCTCTTTGAGTTTTTCTTCCTCAGAAAAAGTCTTCTTTAGCTGTTCTTCGTAGTAGGTTTTCTCTTTCTGAAGTTCTGAAAGTTCAAGAGGTATTCTCTCTACCGCGTTTTTGTAGGACTTATAGCGTTCTTCCTCTCTTGCTATATCAAGCTGAAGCTTTGTCAAGTGGGCAGAGATTGTATTGAGCCGGGATTGGAGTTCTCTTTTCTTCTCTTCCAAGTTTCTCCTGTCAAGTTCCAAGGCTTTGAGCCTTTCTTTCTTTTCCTTTTCAGCTCTTTCAATCTCTTTCAGTTTTTTAAAGAGATTGTTTTCTTCCCTTGAAAGGAGTTCAAGTTCTTTTTGGACTTCTTCAATTTTCCTTAGCTTACGTTCTTTTTCTGACCTTTTTTCAGAAAGTTCTCTCTTAAGACGCTCAACTTCCTTTTCAAGAAACTCCTTTTTAACGTTAGCCTCTTTTTTACTTTTTTCAATCTCATAGAGCTCTTTTGCTGTTGCCTCTATTTCAGCTGTTATCTCTTCAAGCTCTTTGCGGAGCTCTTCTATTTCTACCTCAAGTGTGGACACTTCTCTCTCTAAGGAAATCCTGTCTTCATGAAAAACCTTAATGGAGCTCTCGGAAAGTTCTTTTTCTATCCTGACATTCTTTAGCTGGAATCCTAAGAGTTTTAGTTCAAGTTCTCTCTCTTTTTTGCGGAGCTCCTGAAACTTTTTTGCTTTTTCTGCTTGGTTCTTCAGCGTTTTTAAATTTTTAGCAACCTCCTCAATAACGCCTTTAACACTTTCAAGGTTCTGCTCGGCTTCTGCAAGTTCTTTTAATGTCTGTTCTTTTTTTTCCTTAAAGAGGGTTATCTCTGCGGCTTCGTCTATGAGAGCTCTTCTCTCCTGTGGCCTCATTCTGAGAATCCTGTCAACCTGTCCCTGTTCAAAGAAGGCATATTCCTTGCTGCCAAGACCAATAGATGTAAAGAACTCCTGAATGTCCTTAAGTCTAACTTTTTTGCCGTTTATCAGGAACTCACTGTCTCCGTTGGATTTAACCCTTCTTGTTATTTCCACTTCGGGCTCTGGAGAGGAGAAAAGGTCGTCTTTTAAGAGGGTTATAGAAACCTCGGCACTTTTAGAAGCCCTTCTACCTTCAGAACCTTTGAATATCACGTCTCTTAAACTACCTGCTCTCATGCCCTTAGGTGATGTGTCGCCAACGACCCACTTTAGAGCGTCAACGATGTTACTCTTTCCGCAGCCGTTAGGTCCAACGATGCAGTTGATACCTTCTGTAAACCTGATCTCCGTCTCATCGGCAAAGGATTTAAAGCCTTTAAGTCTCAGGGACTTTATAATCATTAGGACCTCCTGAAAGGTCTGGAGGGAATTATATAATGAAAACGCCAATTTGCGTTGTTAGGAGATGTCCATGAAGACTGTCCTTCTCACGGGCGTGGCAGGTTTGATAGGTCACAAAACGGCAGAATTCCTTCTTAAAAGAGGTTACAAGGTTATTGGCGTTGACAATATGAACGACTACTACGATGTAAAGCTTAAAGAGTACCGCCTCAGTACTTTAAAAGGAAATCCAAACTTTCGCTTTTACAGGATAGACATAGAAAACTTTGAGGCCCTGAGGATTTTGTTTGAAGACAACAAAATAGACGGGGTTATAAACTTAGCGGCAAGGGCAGGGGTTCGCTACAGCATCGTCAATCCATTCGTTTATGTTACGACAAATACCCTTGGAACTTTAAACCTGCTTGAGCTCTGTAAAGACTTTGGAGTAAAGAAGTTTGTTCTGGCATCAACGTCTTCTCTATACGCAGGTCAAACTATGCCATTTAGAGAAGATCTACCCGTTAATACTCCAATTTCTCCTTACGCTGCAAGCAAAAAGGGTGCAGAGGTTATGTCCTATACCTACCATCACCTATACGGTATAGATGTAACCATCTTGCGCTACTTTACCGTTTACGGACCTGCAGGAAGACCTGACATGGCGGTCTTTAGGTTCATAAAGTCAATTGACGAAGGAAGGGAAGTTATCGTTTACGGTGACGGAACTCAGAAGAGAGATTTTACCTACGTTGACGATATAGCCGAAGGGACTTTAAGAGCTCTTGAAGTAGAAACCGGCTACGAAATAATAAATCTTGGAGGAAACAAGCCTTGTGAAGTTAACTACCTCATAAGTCTTATAGAAGAGTATCTTGGCAAGAAGGCAAAAGTTATTTATAAACCTTTCCACAAGGCCGACATGAAAGCTACGTGGGCTAATATAGAGAAGGCAAAGGAGCTCCTTGGGTGGGAACCCGAGGTCTCTTTGGAGGAAGGAATAAGGAGAACAGTTGAGTGGCACATAGAGAACAGAGAGTTCCTTAGAGAAATATCCGTTTAACTTTAATGTGGTTTCTCTATCTTGCTCATTTCACCAGTCTCATTATGTCGTTGTAGAAAACAATAATCATTAAGAGAGCAAGTATTGCAAAGCCGACCTGCTGAAACTTTTCCATAAACTCTAAGGAAATGGGTCTTCTTCTAATCATCTCTATTATGAACATTAGTATCAATCCCCCGTCAAGGACAGGAAGAGGTATGAGGTTAAAGTATCCAAGCTGTAGGCTGATAAATCCCATGAAGTATATAAAGTTTGAAATTCCTGTTTTAGCGGCCTTTCCGGCTACTTCTGCAATCATTATGGGGCCACCAAGGCTCTTAACCGAAGCTTCTCCGGTAATAAGTTTTGAAAGATAAGAAAAGAAGATTTCAGTATGTGATTTAAATTCTTTTAAACCCTCTTTAAATGCTTCAAGAACTGGAAGTTTAACAAAAACCATGTCCAGCTTAGGGATTATGCCTATGGTATAACGGCCAAACCTTTTGTTAAATTGCGGAGTAACGGTTATTCTTAACTTTCTGTTCTTTCTGAGAATGAGAAGTTCAACAGGTTTTCCCTGGCTGTTTCCTATGAGATCTACAACCTGTTTCCATGAAGTTATTTCTTTGCCATTCACAGAAAAAATTATGTCGCCGGGCTGAAGACCAGATTTTTGGGCTGGAGAGTTTTTAACGACTTTCCCTATAATGGGTTTTATAGCTGGGATAACGTCAAGAGTTCCTATGCCGTTTTTATCGTCAGTGCCTGTGTGCACTTTTACTGTAACAATTTCATCATTCCTTTTGACTTTGAGAGTGAGATCCTTATCTGGGTTTAGTGCAACGTAACTTGTGAAATCTTTCCAGTTCTTAACCTGCCGTCCATCAACAGAGAGTATTACGTCTCCAGGCTTTAGAGAAATTTCGGAAGAAGCGGTTGCTCCTACTTTTGCTGTTTCAAACTGGTATGCTGGAACGTACCTGCCGATTGAGAAGGAAAGAACAAAGAAGAGGAAGGCCAGTATAAGGTTCATTAATGGACCGGCAAGGGCAATGACAATTCTTTGCCATGAAGGTTTAGCGTAGAAATCGTAAAAGTTTTGTGTTAGCTCGTCCGGAGTTTCTCCGGACATTTTCACGTAGCCGCCCAAAGGGATAAGGCTGACGGCAAATTCTGTATCACAGCAGGTAAATTTAAAGAGCTTTGGTCCAAACCCTATGGAGAAAGTTTCAACTCTGACTCCAAAGAGCCTTGCGGCTATGAAGTGTCCAAGTTCGTGGACAAATATTAGTATGCCAAGGGCTATGACAAAGTAGAGAAGCGTTTGCATGCAACCTCCTTTAGAGCTCAAAGGCTAAGGATTTAAGTGCCTCTTCTCCGTTAATGATTCCTCTTTTAACGGCAAACTCCTTTTCGTGGAGTTTCTTAAGGAGTAAAAGTAGTTCGGTAAAGCTTTTCTGTTTTAAAAGAGTCCTGAGCTTTTTGATTGTCTCAGGTGGTAACTTTACCTTATCACCTGTTGCTATACTCAGCAGTTGTCTCAGCTGCGTTTGAAGGAGAGCTATTAACGATAGAGGATCCGCTCCTTTCCTTAGGAGCTCCTCAAGGTGCTTAAGATATTCCTTCCTGTTCCCTCCAACAAGGGGGAATATGAGTTCAAAAACGTTAGCTTTTCCGCTTGAAAAGAGGAGGAGCTTAACAACCTCTGGAGTTAGCTTTCCCGGGTAGAGAAGGAGCTTTTCGGTTTCGTTTCGGAGCTCCCTTAGGTCTGTTCCGACGATTTCAACTATGAGCTTAATGAGTTCTGGTGAAATTTCCCGCCCTTCTGAGCGAAATTTTTTTGCAAGGAGAGAGAGAATTCTTTCCTGTGGATAGTTTTCAGAATGTATTACAATGTCCACCACTTCTAATATTCTCTCAAAAATTTCGGTTTTTAGTTTCTTGTAGTCAAGCTCCTCGTATGAAACGAGTATGAAGCTATCCAAGGATTTGAGAAACTTAATGAATCTTTCCCTGTCGGCCTTTTTCTTAAGGAGCTGTGTCAGTTTTTCTACTCCAAGAAGAACAGGAATAGGAGAATCTCTAAAAAGTGAAGTTCCAGTAAAGTTAAGAAAGCTTCCGAGTTCTTCGTCGGCGTGGAACTTTTCTATCTCACGTATGGCTGAAACTTTTTTTAAGAACTGCTGGGTTAGGTAACTCTCCTCGCCGTAGATGAGAACCTTATTCCAAGGAAGTTTATCCTTTATCTTTTTTAAAACCTCGTAAACCTTAACCGTTTTCATTTTTTCACTTTCTTAAGGCTAATGGATTTGGGAATTGTTGGGCAGGCATGGATGCATCTACCGCAACCCAGACAGGCTTCTTGGTGAAACTCTGGATAGGTAAAGTCTTTAAGAGTTATAGCTTTATCCATTCGTGGACACGACCAGTAACAGCTTTGACAGAAGATATCCTGATAGGCAACGCACCTTGAAGTATCTAATACGGCGACATACCTGTAGTTTTCCAGGTTCTTCTTGCTGAGAGCTCCGCTCCTGCAAGCCTCAATACAGGAGTAACACCTTTCACAGTAGTTGTTGTCAAAGTTCATAAATGGAGTGTCCACGACAATCGGGTTCATCTCCTTTACCCTGTCAAGAACGCCTGTTTGACAAGCCTCAATGCACTTTCCACACTTTGTGCAGAGGGAAAGGAAGGTATCCTCGTCTCCACTTCCCGGAGGTCTAACGAAGGTTTTGTCAGGTCTGGCTACCTCGTAGGCGAATTCTCCAACAGCTTTAGCAACGGAGTCCGCAAGAAGCTTAAAGAATTTTCTCCTACTCATGGCAAGACACCGTTCCATTTTTCTTAACACTACTTACTACTTCTTTACGAGGTTGTAAAGTAGAACTGCTAACCTCCACAACTTCGCTCCACGCACGAAGGAGAGAGTCAGGGGGAACGGTTATCTCCCTGACACCCTTCAGAACATGTCCTCCGGGTTTCCTCTCCTTCCAGAATCCGAAAAGTTTATCTATCAGTTTCTCTTTGATTTTCTTCAAAATCCTCAATCCTCTCTCTGCTATGTTTGCACTTGCATTGTAGTCTCTGTCCCATACTTTTTTACAGTTTTCGCATACCAGATAAAGTCCTTCTCCTTTTAGCTTTGAACCGCATACATGACACTTCTTGCTCGTGTAAGCCGGATTGACTCTCTTCAATCTTATCCCTGCAAGCTTTAGTTTCTGCTCCAGCCTCTCCGAAAATTTTGAATAAAACCAGTTAGAAAATAACCATCTGAGTGTCTTATCCTTCCATTCAGGTATGTCTTTGAATTCTAGTTTTTCTATCGCTACAAGGGAAACTCCTATGTGCTTTGCTATTTCTGTTATTTCTTTCGTCAGAACTTCAAGTATTTGCTTCCTCAGGTTTCTCAGTTTCCTCTGTCTTAATTTCTGCTCAGCAAATAGGTGTTTTAGTCTAATTTTAAGTCTTTCTTTGTGTTCCCTGCTCTTTGTTTCTTCTATCTGATTCCTTATGTTGTCTATTTTCCTTTCAAGACAACTAACTTCTTCCCTAATTCTAAGTATCTTCCTGACAAGTCTTCCTGCTTTGAAGTATATCGGTCTGCTTCTCTTTTCTCCTTCCTTTATAATTCCCACCGCTAATCTGTTGATTGATGGAGATAGGTCTATCCCCAATACCTTTTCTTCCAGTCCCACCTTTTCTTCTATTTTGAACTCTATTGGTATGGAAAGAACGTAAACATACCTGTTGTTTTTGTTCTTCACCCTCTTTAAAAGCGGTGCTTTTACTTTCCCTCCAATTGAAAGAGCTTCCTTAATCTTTTCTGGAGTTTTTATTTTCGTTTTAAACCATTTCCACTTTCCTGCACTTACAGGTAGCTTTATTTCAAGTTCTATGTTTTCTTTCCCTACCTTTAGCTTCTTAAACTGTCCTTTTCCAATGCTGTCGTCTGCACTTGTTAAAAATACCTCTCCTTTAAAATCTGGAACTGGAAGTTGAAAGTAACTCTCTGGAAGTTTTCCTCTCTTTCTAAGGTTCTCTATCTGTCTCAGAATGTTTTCTACAAGGAGAAGATTCTTACCGGTATCTTTTACATATTTCCTGACATTGAAATCTTCCTCTACAGAGTATTTCACAAGTTCCTCAAATGTTTCCTTCCTCTCTATCTGACTTCTGATTATTCTTCCCGCACATTCTAAAACGTTCCTGAAAACTCTTGATGGTAAGTTATCAGGTCTGTTTATCTTC
>CAZQLZ010000080.1:0-7231 GCA_964594265.1 uncultured bacterium | reverse complement strand
GAGCGTAGGTGTATTGAGTTGTCTTTCAATTTGTTGTATAGGTCTCTGTAATCTGGTTTTGCCAATTTGTTTTTTACAAGGTAATTAGCTTGATTCCAAAGCTTTCCAGCGTGGTAGGTTAGATACCCAAGAATTATTTCTTGCTCTTTCGCCAAACGGTTTAGTTCTATTACCAACGCTCTTTTTACTTCCATCTCTGTGCTTTTAACTTATATTTAGAACTGTTCAAATTCAAGGTGCTTACGCACCTGCGGGCTTTCATCCCCTCCCTCACGGAAGGGGTCTTCCCGCCCGCAAAAGATAAATAAAAAAGGCCGCCCAGCCAAAGGCGGCCTCTTGTTTACAGTTAAGTTGGAAATTACTTCTTCCTGAGTCTTTCCATAGCTATCTGAATGCTTGCTCTAAGCCTATCAATTGCAATTGCAAGTTTTGTAATCTCGTCAGCTACCTCTTCTTCCTTAAGGCCTCTTACTCCAAGGTCAATGTCAAGCTTACCCAAGCTAATATCGTGAGCAGCTTTTGTAATCTTCTCAATAGGCTTGATGATTTCATTCTTGGCGAAGAACCAGAACACCAAGAAAGCAACAACAAACGCACCTATGTTCCACGCATCAATCAAGGAAAGGGCAGTAGCTATAATGCTTGGTGGTAGTATTGTTACGCTCACTATACCTCTGAGATCACCTTCTTTATAGTTAATAGCTCTATCAACGTTATCGCCATACTTAGCTCTCATGGCTTTCAGTAAAGCCGGACTAATTTGTTCAAGGCTACCGTGGCACTTTAGACATCCTTTTTTAATTCTAATAGCTTTGGCAAATCTAAACTTGTTGCCATCCCAACCCCAGTATTCGTCTTTCTTTCCTTCCTTTATCTTCTTTATTGCTATAGCTTCCCACTTATCTGGTTTACTTTCAGGAGCCATGTATCTGTCGGAAACTACCCTAAAGGTCCAACCATATTCTATCTTGGAGAGACCAGAAAGTTCTCTTGTAGCAAGTGCCGGGTTGTGAAGGTAGAAATGAGTTTCCCCAAGTTCTTTGAGAATCTCTCCCGTCTGATAAGCTTTTGCCGCACCTTTTTTTGCCTCAATTTCCATTAAGTAACCAATTCCAGACGTGTACTTGTCCTTTGTCCAGACGCCCCCAAAACCTGCAGCCCACTTACGGAAAATAATGATCTGTTGAGCAATACTTCTACCTTGGTTTACCAAACTTACCTGATAAGTCTTGTTAAGGAGATGGATAAAGGAAAAGGTTGCAAGTGCAACTACGATGAAGAAAACTATAAAGATTTTGTGAGTGATACTAAGCTTTTTAAGTCTCATCTCCTCCTCCTATCAATATTTTCTTGAATTCTTCTCTCAATCTATCCCTGCAACTTTCTCCTTCAATCAGGCAGGAATCGGGTATCTTGTTAAGGAGAGTATCTATAAAGTTAGGAACAACATCTGGAGTAAGCTGAGTTATGTCAAGGCTCTCCATTGTTTCGTCTATCAAGAACTCTCCCATTGGTCCCATAGTGGCTATTAGAATCTCCCGCACTTGCTCTATTTTCTCTGGAGGCACTACTACAGAAGACTCTTCTGCTTGATAGACTTGAGAAGATTTGCTTCTCTGCTCTTTGGCTTTTTCCTCAATTTGAATAACACCTTGTTTTAAAAGTTCCCCCAGTTTCTTGATCCCCTCTCCAAAAGAGGGGCACAGAGTGAAAATAACTTCTTTTGGAGTTTTACCTTTTGCTAATTCTACGAGCATTCTCCACTCAAGAGGATCTATGGTTATCTTGCTCTCAATAGAAGGAGACAGAGTCATGCAAGCATTTTCTTTTAGAAGCTTTTGAACATCTGGAAGAGTTTCATCTACTTCTTTTGAGAACTCCATCATCACGTTTAGCGTATCCGCGCTTCCAATGGCTTTCACGCTTATCGGTTTTTCTATGAATACAAACCTTCCGTTGTTCCAAAAGGAAACGTAATGCATTAAAAAGTTTGCAGCCTCATCAATGCCTACTTCCCCTCCTATCACACGATCCTTCAGCTTTCTAAGGAGTGGAATGCTGGAGTCAAAACTTACTATCTTGCCGTCCTGAAAGTAAATCGTTAGACTACCCTCTGAACTTCTTAAGTTGACCTCTCCACTCTTTTTACCAAGACTAATGATTTGGAGAAGATCCAGAACCTCGGTGATAGATTTAAATTCCCCTCTCAGCTCCATGACTTATTCCCCACCTTTGTATGGTTTAAAATCTCTACAGACAATACTACCACAAATTTCTTTCGTAATAAAAGCCTACTTAACAACCTTAATGGTAGGTTTCCTTTTTCCTCTTTCCTCCTCTTTCCCTTCCAGTCCTTTCTTAAATTCCCTTTTTGCCTGAAAGACAGCCTTGAAGAGACTCGCTACTTTGTCCCATCCAAAAATCACACCTACAACAATTAGTAGAATTACAATCTTCATTAACAATTTTCACCTCTAAACGATTCTTTTGCCAATTATAGCAGAAGGGACAAACTGTCCCAAAGTTAGCCTCACCCAAAGGGAGAACAATAGTTGGCGATGTCAATTATCTCAACGTCTTCAGAATCACAGTAAGGACACTTTATCTCTACCAGCTGTAGCGGTGTGTAGATGACCTCTTCAAACTCAGCCCCACATTCCTTACAGTTAAACGTGTAAACCTGCACCTATACCTCCAACGACTCTTGGTTCTTACCAATTAAACAATTTAAGAGTCTTCGTTAAAACGGCAAATAGAGATTAAATTTCCTCTTAGCTGTACTGAGAAACCCCCAAGGAGGAAGCTCCGGAGGTGTCACTTGAGGACATCAGGAGACAGGAAGAGAATGAAAATAAAGATAGATGGAAAACTACAGGAACTTGAGCTCAGCAACGCAGACATAAGGTCAACTACCTCTCTTCTCAGGCTAATAGAGTACCGATACCTATTTCCGGAGCGTTCAATCAAGTACGTTGAAAAGGACGGAGAAATTCTTCATCCTACAAAAGTTGATGAAGTAAAGGATCTTTCAGAAGTTAATATCGTTACCGAACCTTCTATGAATATGGTTACAAAGCAAATAGAACTTGCTCTTGCTGCTCTTGACGCAATGATTGCTTCAATAGACAAGATAATTAGCGACTGGAACGACAAGGAAGAATTTGCAAAACTCTACCTTCACAACCTTCTTGACTCTCTTGACTGGACTGTAAAGGTTGTTGAGACTGGTTCAAGAATATTGCCCATCTATGACGGCATTGACGAAGCTATAGCTCGCCTTGAGGATGCTGTTTTTAGACTGGACGATCTCATGTACGAAGGAAAGGACGAAGAGGCACTTAAAGTGCTTACAGATGAGTTTCCAAGGGCAGTTAAAGAATGGAGAGATTTCTTGAAAGGAATGATAAGATTTATAAAGAACGCTTCCGGAGAGATCCACTAAATGGAGTACTTCATAGCTTTTATTTTGGGGCTCGCTGTCGGCAGTTTTCTCAACGTTTGCATATACCGGATTCCAAAGGGAAAATCTATCGTGACTCCACCTTCTTCCTGCCCTTCCTGTGGACAGAGGATAAAGTGGTACGATAACATTCCTATCGTTAGTTTCCTTCTATTAAAAGGCAGGTGTAGGCACTGCGGAAAGAGAATATCTATCAGATATCCCTTGGTAGAGCTCCTAACAGCCCTTTTAACCACAATGATTGTATTGCGTTTTGGAGCTTCCATTTCTACATTCTACTACCTCGTTCTTACCTACGTCCTCATAGTAGTTTCTTTTATAGACCTTGATACAATGCTTGTTCCCGTTAAGCTTTGTTACTTTAGTATGGTTGCTGGAATTCTCCTTTCCCCTTTCGTCCCTGAAGTCAATTTCAAAGATTCCATCTTGGGAGCATCCTTTGGAGCTGGTCTAATCCTCTTTATCATAGAGACTTACGCTATTTTTACCGGTAAAGAGGGAATGGGATACGGGGACGCTAATATTATGGCAGTGATAGGAGCTTTTATCGGATGGCAGAAAGTGCTTTTGGCTTTATTTATCGCTTCCTTTATTGGAGCTCTCGTCGGCGTTGGGTATATTCTCCTAAAGGGCAAAAATTTGCGTGCGGCAATACCTTTTGGACCCTTCCTTTCAATCGGAGGTTACATAACAGCCATCTACGGCGATAGGCTTTTGGATTGGTATCTTGGAGGTTTCTGATGGTGTTCATTAAAAGGATAGAACATACATTGGCAAAGTTAGCAGAAGTTTTTCTCATAGCAATAACAATAGCGCTTATGCTGATTTCTTTTGTTCTGTTTGTTGAGTTTTTGTTAATGTCTCCCCATCTTTTTCATATAGAAGAGGTGATATTTTCTGGCCATATCAAGGATGCCACCGAAAGCCTAAAAGAGATCATTTCTCCCCTCCTCATGTTTGTTATCGTTGTAGAGCTTATCATCATGCTAATAAAGCATCAACCGAGAATAGTTTTTGATGTTCTTTTAATAGCTGTGGCAAGAGAAATCATCATTGCAGGTCAAAATTTTAAAGATGTTTTTCTTGGAACAATATCCCTTTTCATACTCTTTTTTATAAGAAAGTTTCTTACACTAAAAACAATTCCTCCCGGAACCGCCGTTATTATTGATCCTTACATAACGATTGAATCCCTTAATGAAATGCTTGGCGTTTACATACCCTTTGAAGAGGATAAGTACCTTGTTGATCTGATAGAGAGAATTGCTAACGAAAGAGGAATCGTTCTTAAAAAGAGGAAAATAATTGATGTTGCCAATGTTAAGATAGAAATACTTGATGTTGATGACAGGGGTAAACCCGTCCTTGTAAGAGTAATGAAGACGGCGTAAAAAGATGGTAACGGTTGCGGTTGATCTTTCTTTAACGGAAGGAAGTGTCGCAGTAGGAATTGATGGAGAGCTCCTCTCGGTAGTTTCTTGGAATATGCCCAAAAGACACGCAGAGAGAGTTTTTATTGAAATAGACAGGTGTTTGGAATCTGTCGGACTTTCCAGGAATGATATAGAAAGGGTCATTGTTACTTCAGGACCCGGTTCCTTTACGGGTGTTAGGCTTTCTGTAACGGTTGGAAAAGCCTTTAGGTGTTGTGGAGTGCCCGTTTTTTCCACCTCTACTCTCAAAGCTATGGCAACCGGCTTTGAATTTCTTGGATTTACCGTAGCTGCTGTTATTCCGGGAAAGAGAAAACGGTTCTACGCTCTTGCAGAGAAAGAGTTTTTTGACGTAGGAGAAGAAAAGCTCGTAGAGCTCCTTGACCAATTAAAAGATCCCTTGGTAGTTCATAAAGGAGAGATACCTCAGGTCATTGTTGAAAGATATAGGTGCTTGAAAGACTTAACTCCCCTTGCTGCAAGGCTTTTAAGCGTTCCAGAAAGTCAACTTGAACCTTTAACGTTCAACTACGTAAGAGACCACGATGCCAAACCTTCTTATAAGAGAGTTTAGGAAAGAGGATTTGGCTGATATACTTAAAATAGAAAGAGAGTCTTTCTGCGATGCTTGGAGTGAAGAAAGCTTCTTAAGAGAGATTACTTTGCCTTTTAGCCGTTTCCTCGTTGCAGAAAGCGAAGGTAAAGTTATTGGCTACCTGATAGCTTGGATTGTAGGAAAAACCTGTGATGTTAATAGAATTGCCGTTTTACCTGCTTTTAGAAGGAAAGGTGTTGGGAAAGAGCTCCTCAGAAAACTCTTTGAGGTTCTTCAGAAAGAAGGAGTAGAAGAGATTTTCTTGGAGGTAAGAGAATCAAATATCCCGGCTATCAAATTCTACGAAAGCTTTGGTTTTATGAAAGTAGGTCTTAGGAAGGGTTATTATGGAAAGGAGAATGCTCTTATGTTTTGTTTAAAAACCTTTTGCAGGAGGAAAGTATGCTTAGAGACGAGAACCTGAAGGCACTTGCAAGAGAGAAGTTTCACCACTTCAAGACCCTTGAAAAGAAACACCAAGAGCTTGACGACATTATAGACGAAATGGAAAAGAGAGCCGTTCTTACTCCAAAGGAAGAGTTAGAACTTGAAAGGTTAAAGAAGGAGAGGTTGCGCTTAAGGGACGAAATGATGCTCCTTATGAAAAAGGCAAAGGAGCTTCTCAACAGTTGCTGATTAGTGGACATTAAAAGACATTTTTAGTTTCATGTAATCTGCTACAATTAATTCAATCCAAAGCTCCAGAAGCAAACTGGCTGCCCAACAGCAGACCTCTGAGGACAAGTCTGTGAGGGGTCTCTCAAAAGGAGAGACAAAAAAGTCAGTGAGTTTCTGGAGTAGCCCCTGCCTTCTTCCTCCTTGGGAGAAATCCCATCCCGAAGAGGGATTGTGGGAGGAAGTGGCAGAAGGGTTAGTTCCTCTACCTGGTGGAGGGACTATGGATGGTCGAGAACCGCCTGGTGGGTGTGACCATCCTGAAGAGGCGGGATAGAAATAGCCCACCAACAGAACTGCAAAGTTCACTAATGTGCAGTTCCGTTAACCAGGAAAAGAAGGTCAGTTGGAAGTAAAGGGGGCAAAAAGCCCCCACTACAGTTAATCTTCAAGAGTTGAAAGGTCTCCTGGATCCATTCCTAATTCTCTGGCTTTAAGAACCCTTCTCATGATCTTACCGCTTCTTGTCTTTGGAAGCTTATCCACAAACTCAATTTCTGATGGAACTGCAAGAGCTCCAAGCTCCATTCTTACATGGTACTTGAGGTCATCAACAAGCTTTTCAGAAGCACTGTAACCTTCTTTGAGAATCACAAAAGCTTTAATCGTTTCACCCTTGACCGGATCAGGCTTACCGATAACGGCTGCCTCTGCAACTGCCGGATGGGATACAAGAGCAGATTCAACTTCCATTGTTCCAATTCTGTGTCCGGAAACGTTGATAACGTCATCTGCCCTACCTAAAATCATGATGTAGCCATCCTTATCTCTCACTGCAACGTCACCGGCAGTGTAGCAATCTGGAATTGTATTCCAGTACTGTTCGTATCTTTCAGGATTCTTGTAGATTGTCCTCATCATTGAAGGCCATGGATATTTGATTACAAGGAAACCACCCTTATCGTCCTCAACGGGGTTACCTTCTCTATCAACAACTTCTGCAATTACGCCGGGCACAGGTTTCCCTGCTCTTCCGGGTTTCATTGAAAGTCCATCTATTGTTGTGATCATCACAGCACCGGTCTCTGTTTGCCACCATGTATCAACAATAGGACACCTTTCCTTGCC
>CAZQLZ010000079.1:0-4174 GCA_964594265.1 uncultured bacterium | reverse complement strand
TTTTAGATATGGTGTAGTAGATTCTCATTATGAGATTTCTTCTCATGATGACCTCCCTTTTCTGTAGTTGGGAGGTCATATCTTAACCAAGTTATTGCTTTTGTTTCAATAGACTCGTTAATTTCTCACCCAAGCTATTCTACAAAATTTTAACATCTCTTTAACATTTCTCTCTTGCTCTCAACATTCCACAAGCAGCAGATATATCCTGACCCCTTGAATCTCTTATAAATGCCGCAATGTTGTGATCCCACAGAACTCTCTGGAATGCCTCTATCTTTTCTCTTGGAGTAGGTTTAAAAAGTGCTCCCGGGTAGTAGTTAAACGGAATCAGGTTAACCTTCACGGGAATTCCTTTTACAAGTCTAACGAGCCTTTTTGCATCAGCGAGAGAATCGTTAACGTCTTTTAACATCACGTACTCAATCATTATCCGCCTTATGTTATCGGCAGGATAGCGGCGGAGAGCTCTCATTATGTCCTTAATGGAATACTTTCGGTTTAGTGGAACGAGCCTCTCTCTAACCTCATCGGTTGTAGCGTGAAGAGAAACAGCTAACTTCACTTTGTTCATCTCTTTTGCCATTCTTTCAATGCCGGGAACGATTCCAACTGTTGAAATGGTTATCTTCCTCGTTGATAGGTCAAGCATATCCCTGTGGGTCATGATCTCAACGGCTTTTTTCACGTTATCAAAGTTTAAAAGAGGCTCTCCCATTCCCATAAAAACAACGTTTGAGATTCTCCTACCTTCCCCCACGTCCCTTTGAACGTGGATGTACTGGTCAACGATTTCTGCCGCAGTAAGGTTTCTCGTAAAACCGTCCTTAGCCGTAAGGCAGAAAGTGCATCCTACCGGACAGCCAACCTGAGTAGAAACGCACAGGGTATTCCAGTCCCTTTCAGGAATAAAGACAGACTCTATCCTATTTCCATCGGAAAGCTCAAAGAGGTACTTCCTTGTTCCGTCTGAAGACTCCTCCACCTTTACAAGTTTAAGAACGTCTATAACTGCCTTTTCTGAGAGGAGTTTTCTGGCCTGTTTTGAGATGTTTGTCATTTCAGCGAAGGTTTTTACCCTCTTTTTGTAAATCCACTGGGCAATCTGCTTTGCCCTATACTTTTCAAGACCAAGGGACTGAACAAAAGCTTCAAGCTCTTTAAGGTTGAGATTTTTTATTTCCACCATCTCTTTCTCACTCATCTATTTCCTCAGCTTCATCTACAAGCATTACCGGTATGTCGTCAACAATTGGATAGGCAAGCTTACACTTGTGGCAGATAAGCTTTTGCTCTTTCTCTCTATACTCCAGGTCTCCCTTACACTTAGGACACGCTAATATAGAAAGGAGCTCCTCAGGTAACACTGCATCCTCCAAGAAAGTTTGTCTTAATAATTTGTGCCTACCTTCTTGCCAAGTAAAGGACGATTTCCTATATTTTGCCTTGTCGGAGTCGGGGCATAGCTCAGCTTGGTTAGAGCGCGTGCCTTGGGAGCACGAGGTCGCCCGTTCAAATCGGGCTGCCCCGACCATTTACGTCATGGGCCCGTAGCTCAACTGGATAGAGCAACGGACTTCTAATCCGTAGGTTGGAGGTTCGAGTCCTCCCGGGCCCGCCACTTAAATTAAAAAAATCAAAAAAGCAACCGATTAATTAGAGGGGTATCATCAAATTGGTGGATGGAGGGTTATGAAGTGTTTAATTCAAGATTATTGTTACTGTCTGCTACCTTCTTAATCACTTTTTTTTCAAGCTGTGCCACAGTTATTAACCGAACGCCTAAGGCTATACCTGCAACAGAAAAATGTGCCATTCTTCCATTTATCAACTATTCTGAAACTCCCCTTGCTGGAGAAAGAGTAGCTTCAATTCTCTACGGAGTTCTTCGTTCAAAGGGTTATAATGTAGAAATGTTTTTTAACCTGAGGGACAATGACTACACGAGTAAAGAACTCCAAACTTTGGAAAAAGACGTCCTAAAAAGAAAGATTACTTGCGCTATAGAAGGATTCGTTAACGAATGGCGCTACAAGGTAGGCATTGACGGAGAGCCTGCAGTAAGCATTACCTACTATATAAAGGACCTAAACACCGGAAAAGTTGTTAATTCCGGTACACTGTCTGCTACAGAGTGGGGACATAAATCGCTTGGAATTCTTACTCAGGAACTCTTCAACAAGGCGTTTTAAACTATGTTTAAGGAAATTAGTGTTCGCTTTTTGCTGGTAGAGGTTATAGCGTTTTTTTGCTTTTTTCTCGCCGCTGGATACCGTTTTAACTCCTCTGATCCCTTCTTTACCAACTCTCCCATTAATCCCTACCTTTTACTTCTCTTAGTTTTTACTCTTTACTACGGCATAAGCGCTGGCCTAACCGCTCTTTTAGTTTCTCTACCGTTTATAAAATTCTCCTACGAAAAGTTTCCCGTCAATTTTTTCCTGTGGAGCCTTCTTTACGTTTTTGTAGCCGGAGAATTCCACTTTTTCTGGAACAGGAAAATACAGGTTGCCGAAGAGGAAAGTAAATACTTTAAAGAAAAACTAAGAAGGCAAACCAGTGACTTTATCCTCCTAAAACTTTCACACGACCAGCTTGAAAAGCACTATATGATTAAACCAATCAGCTTAAGAAGACTCCTTACAGCCGTTAAGGAAGAGCTCCTTTCAGGTAGAGGAAACACAGCAGAAAAGTTTATGGATCTTCTTGTTCACGCTTTTTATGTTCAGTCTGCATCTTTATACCTTAGAGAAGGTAGCAAGTACAATCTCTTTGCTTCTGTAGGAAAGAAGGTTGAGCTTGACTTAAATGACCCTCTAATTTCTGAGGCTCTAAATCGCAGAAGACCTGTTTTCATTTCTCAAATAGGTAGGGGAGAAAGTAAATACCTTTCCGTCATCCCAATCTTTGACCTTGAAGATGAAGAAAAACTTCTCGGTCTTTTCCTCCTCAGAGAAATTCCATTCAATTACCTCAACGCCGATACAGTCTTATCGTTAAGTGTGGCCTTGCTGTGGTTCATCAACGAGCTTAAAGGAGCTCCCCTTTTAAGGTCAATTCCGGACAAGTTACGCAGGGTGTTTTCTTACGAATTTCTAAAAGAGCTCTCCATAGTTCACAGATTGAATGAAAAAACAGGAGTTGAAAGTTCGGTAGTAGTATATAAGGTTCCTTCTCTCTATGAAGATTTTGTCCTCTTTGTTAAAGAAAGAATCCGAGGAATGGACGTTGTGGATGCCGTTACTCTGAAGGATGGAAAACTCGTCTTTGTTCTCCTTCCCCTCTCTCCCCTCTCTGCAGCAGAGGGATTCGTCAAGAGAATAGAAAAGGAAATCCTCAACATTTATGGCTCTCACAGTTGTAGTTTTAGCCACAGATACGTGAAAGTTGATAACAAAATCTACGAAAAGCTCCTCAACTTTATTGAGGAGAAAAGCAGTGAATCCTAAAAAGATCTACTTCTCTATTTTTCTTGAAACCTTAGCTCTTTCCAGTCTTAAAATAGGAAACTTCTACTTGGCGATACTCTCTTTCCTCTTCTTCCATACAGGGGCCTCTGCAGTACTTACTTCTGCAGCTTTTCCTACCCTACCTTCACAGTTCAAGAAAAGAAAAACTGCTCTCCTCGCTCTCTTCCTCTCTATGTTTTTCTTCCCGGTAATAGGTTACATTGCCTTCTTTATCCTTTATAGTCTCATTCTTAGAGTGCAGAAAAAAATCACACCAGTAAAGGCAGAATCTGTACCTATTGAAGAAATAATCGTAGAGAGAGTGAAAGTAAAACTGAGGAAATTTGGAGAAGGAGCTTTATCGCAAGCAGCCAACAGAAACATTGACGAAAAGTTAATTCTATTTCTAAAAAACATAGAATCCCCTATTTCTATAGAGGTAGCGAGAAAAGCACTTCAGAATCCCAAAGACGAGGTAAGGCTTAGTGCTTTTAGTATTCTTGAAAGGACAGAAAGAAAGATAAACGAACGAATAAGTTATCTTAAGACAGAACTTGAAAAAGAAAAAGATCCAAAAAAGAAGGCTTTCTTGTGCAGGAATATAGCTTTTCTATATTGGGAACTTATTTATTTTGGAGTAGTGGATAAGGAACTTGAAGATTTCGTAGCCAACGAGGCTCTGAAATATATCAGAATAGCTCTTCAAGAACTTAATGATCCAGAGA
>CAZQLZ010000078.1:0-5955 GCA_964594265.1 uncultured bacterium | reverse complement strand
CTTATCAAGACCTTTAATAGCCAAAAAACTCGTAGAGATTGCCCACGAAGTTGGGGCTGACTACGTTGCCCACGGCTCAACGGGTAAGGGTAACGACCAGGTTAGATTTGAGGCTTCTGTCTGGGCCCTTGACCCGGACATTGAAGTTCTCGCCCCTGTAAGGGAGTGGGAGTTTAAGTCAAGAGAAGAGGAGATAGAGTACGCCAAAAAGCACGGCATTCCCGTTGTTGCAACAAAGGAAAAGCCTTACTCCTATGACAGAAACCTCTGGGGAGTTGCAATAGAGGCCGGTCCCCTTGAGGATCCTTTTGCAGAGCCCCCTGAGGACGCTTTCGTTCTAACTAAGAACCCACTTGAAGCTCCAGACGAGCCTGAGTACGTTGAGATAGAGTTTGAAGAGGGAACTCCCGTTACCATAAACGGGAAAAGGTACACTGAGCTCTGGAAGTTAATCTGGGACTTAAACGAGATAGCAGGAAGGCACGGCTACGGCCGTGTTGACATGGTTGAAAACAGGCTTGTCGGCATAAAGTCAAGGGAGGTTTACGAGTCTCCAGCGGGACTTTTACTCATAAGAGCATATGAGGAGCTTGAGAGTCTTGTCCTTGACAGGTTTACCTACCACTACAAGCAAAGCCACATTAAACACCCATACGCAAAACTCGTCTATGAAGCTCTCTGGTTCACTCCACTCCGAGAAGCCCTTGACGCCTTTAACAATCAAATAGCTCCCCTTGTTACCGGAACTGTCAGGTTTAAGCTCTTTAAAGGAAATGCTCAGGTAGTTGGCAGGAAGTCTCCTAACTCCCTTTACGTTGAGGACCTTGCGACCTACAGCCCGAAAGACGCCTTTGACCATAAAGCAGGCGCGGCCTTTACAAAGGTCTGGAGCCTGCCCCTTAAAGTAATGGGAAGAGTAAGAAAAGAAAGGAGGAAATAGATGGCATACGAAGTTGAGAAAAGAAGCGAGGTACTCTACGCGGTAAAACTTGTGGCAGAGCCACAGGAGATTGAAAAAGAGGTAAACGAGATTTGTAAAGAGATAAGGAAGTCAGCAAAGATACCGGGATTTAGGCCTGGTAGAGCTCCCATTAATCTTATCAAGAAGTATTACGAAGACACCATCAGAGATGCTCTTTTTAGAGGGTTTGTATCTGAAAAGCTGAAAGAAGTTGTTGAGAAGGAGAACCTTCAACTCATTACTGATCCCGGCGTTGAGGACTATAGTTTAGACTTAAACAACAACAACTTTGAGGTAGTTCTCCTTCTTGAAGTTAAACCGGAGATAGAACTTAAGCCTGAAGACTACAAAGGAATCAAGGTGAAGAAAACAACGAGGAAGATAACTGACGAGGATGTTGAGAAGGTTGTTGAAGGGCTGAGGAATCAGGCTGCAACTTGGAAAGAGGTTGAGAGAGAGGTTAGAGAGGGGGACTTAGTAGAGATTGAGTACGAGACGAAAATTGAAGGAGAAGAAAAAGCCCATACCGGTAACGTTGCTGTGGTGATTGGCCAGAATCAGCTCTGGCCGGAGATAGAAAAGGAGGTTATTGGAAAGAAGGCCGGAGAAGAGGGAGAAGTAACCTTTAAAGCTCCTGAAGATAAGGAAAGATACGGAGAGGCTGCCGGAAAGGAAGTGTCTGTTAAGTTTAAATTGAAGTCTGTTAAGGAGAAAGAGCTCCCCGAAGTTAACGACGAGTTAGCTAAGAAGTTTGGATTTGACAGCGTTGAGGAAATGAAAAAAAGGATAAGAGAGGATCTTGAGATTTCAGAAGAAACCAGAGAACAGGAGGAAATAGAAGACCAAATAGTGGATGCTCTTTTAAAGAAAGTGGAAATTCCTATTCCTCCTTCCATGTTAAATCTTGAAATAAGAGCTCAAGCTGAAGTGCAACTTAGACGTTTAGCACAGCTTGGAATTAACCCTTCCCAACTGAAACCTGAATCTATTGTTGAATGGGTTAGACCTACCGCAGAGAAGACTGTCAAAGTGAAGCTCCTCCTTGAAAAGGTTGCTGAGCTTGAAGGTATTGAAGTGACTGACGAGGATGTAGACGCTGAAATTCAAAAGCTTGCCGAGACAGCTTTTGATGGAGACCACGTTCAGGCAAGACAGGCCCTTGAAGAAAGAGGACTCATTGGAATGATAAGACAGGACATCCTTAGACAAAAGGCTCTTGATAGGCTTATAGAACTTGCGGAAATTGAAGAGGTAAATCCTGAGGCTGAAAAAGAAGGTTAAAGTTAATAGCCCCCTTTTGGGGGCTATTCCTTGTTAATTCCGTACTTAGAAAGTCTGTACCTAAATTCCCTAAAGGTAAGTCCTAACAGCTCTGCAGCCTTTTTCTTTTTACCTCCAGCTCTCTCAAGAGCTTTGATAAGGTAACTCTTTTCTATGTTACTGAGAATCTGTTTAAGGTCAATTCCCTCGTCTGGAATCTCTATAAGTTCTTTTCCTCCGGTAAATTTGTCATTTTTGTGATAGCCGGCACCTATTACGCCGTTTTCAGAGAGGATTATCTCCCTCTCTATTATGTTCCTGAGTTCCCTCACGTTTCCTTCAAAGGGGAGCTCCATAAGATATTCAATGAAGCCCTTAGAGATTCTTTTCACCTCTTTTCCGTACTTCCTTGAAAACTCTTTAACAAAGTGTTCTACAAGGAGAGGGATATCCTCTTTCCTTTCTCTTAAGGGAGGAACTTCAACTACTATAGTGGCAATCCTGTAGAAGAGGTCTTCTCGGAAGTTTCCCTTTTTGATCTCCTCTTTTAAGTTTCTGTTGGTTGCAGCGATTATTCTTACATCAACCTCTTTCTCCTGTGTTGCTCCTAAGGGAATGAACTTCTTGGTTTCAAGAAATCTTAAAAGTTTTGCCTGTAGAGAGAGAGGCATATCTCCTATCTCATCCAGAAAGAGTGTTCCGCCGTTGGCTTTTTCTATCAATCCCTTTTTGTCTTTTACTGCTCCTGTAAAGGCTCCTTTTTTGTAGCCAAACAGTTCACTTTCAAGTAGTTCTGCCGGTAGAGCTGCGCAGTTTATTGCCACGAAAGGTCTGTCTTTTCTGTTACTCAAGTTGTGAATTGCTCTTGCTACAACTTCCTTACCGCTTCCGCTTTCTCCTAAGATGAGAACGTTAACATCGTAAGGTGCTATTTTGCGAACTATCTCCTTTAGCCTTTCAATAGCCGGAGATTGACCAATAAGCTCAGGGATACTTTTTTGTTTAAGTTTTGCCTTGAGAGTTAGTTTTTCTCTGAGATTTCTGAGAATAAGCCTGAGATCTTCCAGTTTAAAAGGTTTTTCTATGTAGTCGTAAACTCCAAGTTCAAAAGCTTCTTTTATGGTTTCTGTTGAGGCAAAAGCGGTTATGATTATAGCTTCTGTTTCTGGAGTTTCTCTTTTTACCCGTCTTACAATTTCCATTCCCGAGCCATCTGGAAGCCTTAAATCAACAAGGAGAAGATCGTAAGAACTCTCTTTCAGCTTTTCTAAGGCCTCAGAAATTGTTCCGGCCTCGTCTATTTCAAACTCAAATTCTTCAAGTATTATGGAAAGGATTTCACGAATGTTTTTCTCGTCCTCTAAGATGAGAGCTCTCATCCTTTCTTCTCTACCTTTAAGGGTATTCTCATTACAAATTTAGCTCCTCCGAGGGAGCTCCGTTCAACCTGTATTGTTCCTTTGTTTTCAATTACAAACCTTTTGACTATCGGTAATCCAAGTCCGGAACCCTGAGGATTTTTTGAGTAAAAGGGTTCAAATATTCTCTCCTTTTCTTCCTCTGCTACTCCGGGACCATCGTCTTCAATTGTAATTTCAAGTGTTTCCCTATCGCTTTTGCAGGAAACGGCTACCTTAGAATTTGCCCACTGGAAAGCGTTTCTTATAAGGTTTTCAACGGCTGAACGAAAAGCCCTTTCGTCGGTTTCTATCTCTGCTTCCTCCAAGTTAAGGATAAGTTCTTTGTTCTGTTTCCCCAAGCTCAAGGCGATTTCTTTTATAACTGAAGGAACGGATACTTTACGTTTTTCGGGAGAAATTGGTCGTGCAAGTGATAGAAAGTCCTTTACTATTCCATCAAGGCGTTCGGTTTCGCTGTAGATTATCTCTATTAATCTTGGAGTTACTCTGCCTTCTTTGAGGAGCTCCACTGCTCCTTTAATAGATGCCAATGGATTTTTTAACTCGTGGGCTAAGTCTGCACTTATCTCGTAGAGTTTTTTGTACACCTGGTTTTGTTCTCTTTCTTTTTCTAAGGAAGCAATGTAGGCTTCCTGATTTTCAAGCTTTTTCTTGAGTCTTTGACCTGCAAGCATCATTGTGAGGAGAGCGATACTAATGAGTAAGGACTGTATGGCTAAATCTACGGGTTCGTTTCCTTTTACTTTCCTTAGAAAGTAGCTAAGGTTGAAAAGAAGCGCGAGAATAGTTATTGCATAACTGCTCCTTCTGTTAAGAAATAAGGCTGAGAAAAATACCGGAAACATCAGAAAAATGGAGGAGAAACTGTAACTGAAGACATTGGCGAGTACTAATACGAATATAAACAGCTCGTCAAGCAAGAATTCAAAAAAGTGGGGAGTTTTTGAGAAGAAAAGTGAAACCGAGCTTACAACCAAAAAAATGGCTAAGATTATGAGAGAGTTGTTGGGAAACGGAAACTTGTTAAAGGAGTAAAGGGAGAGGAAAAGAAAAAAGAGTCCGGCCGAGAAGGCAAACCTTCCCACCCGGTACACAAGGTAGAACTTATCTGTGAAAGAGTTCTTTTCTCTATAGTTCACCTTGCAACTTCTTCTCTAAGGACGTTTCGTAAATTTCCTTACACTCTTTAATAGGTAAGTTTACAACTTCCTTACCCTTGTGTCTTATTACGCCTTTACCAGTGTCCGTAACCTTACCGATAACCTTTGCGGGAACTGTTTTCTTCTCAAAGAAGTCAAGGACTTCGGTAAGCTTTTCGGGTGACACGGTTATTACGATCCTGCTTGGCTCCTCTCCAAAAAGTAAAAAGTCGGTGCGTAAATCTTCGTCAAACTCGGCCTCAAATCCAAGCTCCCTTTCAAAGGCGGACTCAAAGAGATTGACGGCAATACCTCCTTCAGATACATCGTGGGCGCTCTTTATGAGTCCTTTTTCTATGGCCTCTACTATGGCGTCCTGTAAGGTTTTTTCAAACCTGAGGTCTATCGTCTGTCCCCTTCCTTTGAACTCTCCTACGATGAGCTTCTGGTACTCAGAGCCGGATATGTTACCCGTGTTCTCTCCAAGGAGAACTATCACGTCTCCTGCCTCTTTAAAGAAGGAGGTCATCCTCTTTTCAACGTCCTCAAGGACTCCAACACAGACAACCGTTGGCGTCGGGAAGACTGCCCTCTTTCCATCTTCTGTTGCAGTCTCGTTGTAAAAGCTCACGTTTCCGCTTACTACCGGTGTTTCAAGAACCTTGCAGGCGTCTGCCATTCCGTCTGTTACCTTTACAAACTGCCACATAATTTCTGGGTCTTCCGGGCTTGCAAAGTTGAGGCAATCGGTTATAGCTCTTGGTCTTGCTCCACTGCAGGCAACGTTCCTTGCCGCCTCTGCAACGGCGATTTTTCCTCCCTCGTATGGGTTTAGATAACAGTAGCGGGAGTTACAGTCTGAGCTTATTGCTATTCCCTTTTTGCTCTCCTTAATCCTTAAAACTGCGGCGTCAGAGCCGGGGTAAACTGTGGTGTTTATCTGAACCATGTGGTCGTACTGCCTGTAAATCCAACGCTTGCTTGCAATTGTCGGAGAGTCAAGGAGCTTCTTTACTATTTCGCCATAGTCCTTTGGCTCTGGAACGGTATTCTGGTCGTAGGAGGCGTTCTTAAGTATGTATGCCGGAACTTTAAATGGACGGTAGTAAACTGGGGCTTCTTCTGTTAAAGCTTTTACGGGGAGCTCTGCAACCTTTTCGCCGTGCCAGAAGAG
>CAZQLZ010000077.1:0-3678 GCA_964594265.1 uncultured bacterium | reverse complement strand
TTTTTTCCTCTTTGGACACCTTGGAAAAAAGGGGCAGCCTTCCTCTAAGTCCTCACCTTCGGTCTCTAAGGTTGTAACTGTCCTTCTTTCCTTTTTGGAAAAGAGCTCCGGCACAGATTCTATGAGCAACCTCGTGTAAGGGTGGGCGGTTTCTTTAAAAATTTCTTCGGTTTTCCCCTCTTCAACTACGTAGCCTTTATACATAACAACAACTCTATCGCTTACGGCCTCAACGACGGGCAAAGAGTGAGAGATAAAAAAGTAGGAAATTCCCTTCTTTTCCTGTATGTCCATAAGGAGGTTAACTATCTGGGCCTGAACGGAGACGTCAAGGGCTGAGGTTGGCTCATCTGCAACTATGAGCTCTGGGGAAAGGGCGAGAGCTCTCGCAATAGCAACCCTCTGCTTCTGTCCGCCAGATAGCTGGTGGGGATAACTTTCTGCGTAAGATGGAGGAAGACCGACCTCTTCTAAGAGGGAGAGAGCTCTTTTCTTTAGCTCTTTCTTAGGGAGCTTAAAGTTTATCTTTAACCCTTCCGTTACTATCTCCCAGATTTTCATTCGGGGGTTTAGGGAGCTCTGGGGGTTCTGAAAGACCGCCTGAACGTTCCTCCTATACTCCCTATAATCTTTCCCCTTTAGTTTGGAGATATCCCTTCCCTTGTAGTAAACAGTTCCCCTGTCGGGCTTTTCAAGGTCAAGGATAATTTTCCCGACCGTTGACTTACCGCAACCGCTTTCACCTATTACTCCAAGAGTTTCGCCCTTATTAATAAAGAGTGAAACGTTGTTAACTGCCTTTAAGAGTTTCTTAACCCTGCCAAAAAAGTCCTTCTTTAACGGAAAAGTTTTAAAAACTCCTTCAAGGCGAATAATCTCAGTAGGAGTGCTCTTCATCCGGAAACTTCCCGCTCTTTACCTCTTCAATGAACTTTTCTACCGCTTCCCTTGCAAGTTTCCCAAGTTCTGCGTAACGCTTTACAAACTTTGGCTTAAAGTCTTCAAAAAGGCCTACCATGTCGTGGAAGACAAGAACTTGACCGTCGCAAAATTTACCTGCCCCAATGCCAATTGTTGGAATAGAAAGCATTTCTGTTATCTCTTTTGCAAGTTCTGCAGGAATCTTTTCAAGGACAACGGCAAAAGCTCCGGCCTCCTCTACTGCCTTGGCGTCCTCTATTATCTTTTCCCTCTCCTCTCCCTTTCCCCTCAGTCTATACCCGCCGTAAACGTTAACGCTCTGGGGCTGAAGTCCAACGTGTCCCATTACGGGGATACCGGCGTTTACGAGAGCTCTAATTGTCTCTGCCTGCTCTACTCCTCCCTCAATTTTAACGGCATTACAGCCGGTTTCTTTTAGAGCTCTACCGGCGTTTAGTATCGCATCCCTTACGCCTGTCTGGTAGGAGAGGAAGGGCATATCAAAAATTACCATTGCGTTCTTCCTTCCCCTAACCACGGCCTTTGTATGGTGAATCATCTCCTCCATAGTTACGGGTATCGTGCTCTTATACCCAAGGGCAACCATTCCAAGGGAGTCTCCTACCAAAATGGCATCAACTCCTGCGCTATCAACAATTTTCGCAGTTAAGTAATCGTAAGCCGTCAAGATAGTTATCTTCTCTCCCTTTCTCTTCTTTTCAAGAAAGTCAGCAGTCGTAACGGGCATTTTGCCTCCCTCTCTTTACTTTCAAGCTGAAACTGGTAAGAGCTTCCCAATAAACGGCAACTCTACCTCTTTTCTTTCACTGGCTCGTTCAATCTCAATGCCGATAATTTCTCCGTTTTCATCATAATCAACCACTATGCCTTCTGCTAACTCCTCTGACTCAACACTCGGAACCTCTTTAAGTTCAATGTAGAAAGTATCTGTCTCGGAATAGTAAGAAATTTTCACCAGCTATCCCCTCACTCCTAACAGCCTTCAACTTCTGAAAGCCAAGGGACATACTCGTGAATCATCTTTAAGTAGTTTTTGTACCTTTCGCAGGCTATTTCACCTCTTTTTACGGCCTCGGTAACTTCACAGCCTTCCTCATTAACGTGGAGACAGTCGGAGAACCTGCATTGGTAGTTTAAAAACTCTGGGAAGTAAAGCCTTACCTGTTCTTTATCCATAAAGTTTAGTGCCTCAACCCTTGAGAAACCGGGAGCATCGCCGATAAAGCCACCCTTAAAGGGAATGAGCCTTACCTCCCTCGTTGTATGCCTTCCCCTCTCTGTCTTCTCGCTAACCTCACCAACTCTAAGGTGCTCACCTGTGAGCTTAGAGATGATGGAGCTCTTTCCAACGCCAGAGGCCCCGGCAAAGATGGAGGTAGCCCCTGAGAGCTCACAAGATAATCTATCAAGCCCCTCTCCAGTTTCGGCACTCACCGGAATAACGGTATAGCCGGCGTCTGAGTAAACCTTCACCCACTTTTCAAGCTCTTTTCTTCCCTCTTTACTGAGGATGTCCACCTTGTTAAAAACAACTACGGCCTCAATACCCAAAAAACCGTAAACAACAAGTAGGTTGTCCATAAGGTAACTCTGGAAAGGAGGACTCTCTATCGTCGCTACAACAACTACCTTATCAACGTTGGCAATAGGAGGTCTAACCAATAGGTTTTTCCTCTCCTTTATTGCCTCTATCGCAAAGGTGGCATTATCAACGAGCCTTCCTGTAACTCTATCTCCAGCGTAAATTCTGTCCTTCTTCCTAACTTTACCGAGGGGAATTCCCCTGTAATATTTCCCTTTTTCCGGAACAAACACCGTTATCTTCTGTCCTGCCCTTTCAGTTACAATTCCTTCAACCATTAAACCTCTTTACCTCCTCCAAATTTTTGGTTCAATAAAGAATTATAATCCTCCGAAAGGGGTAAGGAATGGTAAAACGCTAGGGTATGGAAAAGCGGCATAACTTACGTTCACGGTTCAAAAAGGTAAAATTTTATTTCCCAACCAAGTTGATGGAGGAGTTTGGAAGATGAAGGGAAAAGACTACAAGGAGACTCTTAACTTACCAAAAACATCTTTCCCCATGAGGGGAAATCTCCCAAAGAAAGAGCCAGAAATACTTAGGTTCTGGGAGGAGATAGACCTTTACAATAAATTAATGGATGAACATAGGTGTGATGAGAAATTCGTTCTCCACGACGGCCCTCCCTACGCAAACGGCCATATCCACATAGGCCACGCCCTTAACAAGATTCTTAAGGACATCGTCGTAAAGTCAAAGGCAATGCAAGGGTATCAGACTCCTTTTGTTCCTGGTTGGGACTGTCACGGTCTTCCCATAGAGAGGGCTGTCTTTAAAGAGATAGGAAAGAGGAAGGACGAGGTTGACCCTCTGGAAGTAAGAAAAAAGTGTAGAGCCTACGCAGAAAAGTGGATTAAAACTCAGAAAGAGGAGTTCATAAGGCTTGGAGTTATAGGCGACTGGAAGAACCCTTACATAACGATGGACCCCCGCTATCAGGCAGATATCGTAAGGGAGCTTGGAAAGTTCTACGAGAAAGGACTTGTTTACAGGGCTAAAAAGCCTGTTTACTGGTGTCCTTCATGCGTTACGGCGTTGGCAGAGGCAGAGATTGAGTACTCAGAGGAAACATCCCCTTCTATCTACGTCGCCTTTAAGGTAACCGACGACAAAGGTAAAGAGCTCCCCGAAAACAGCCACCTCGTCATCTGGAC
>CAZQLZ010000076.1:0-12422 GCA_964594265.1 uncultured bacterium | reverse complement strand
GGGAATTTGAGGATTTACATATTTTGGTGGTTTAACAGCTTCTATCCCTTTCTTCTTATACTTTTCAGGGTCTTTTAGAAACTTGAAGAAGTTACTCCACCCTCTTGACAGTTCGTCAAGGACTATTTGAGCACAGCGGGACTGCAAAGAGCGCAAGTTTATTGAGTTGTCTTTCAATTTGTTGTATAGGTCTCTGTAATCTGGTTTTGCCAATTCGTTCTTTACAAGGTAGTTAGCCTGATTCCAGAGCTTTCCAGCGTGGTAGGTTAGATACCCAAGAATTATTTCTTGCTCTTTCGCCAAACGGTTTAGTTCTATTACCAACGCTCTTTTTACTTTCATCTCTGTGCTTTTAACTTATCAAATTCAAGGTGCTTACGCACCTGCGGGCTTTCATCCCCTCCCTCACGGAAGGGGTCTTCCCGCCCGCAAAAGATAAACTCGGCAACGTCTGAAAGTCCCCACTCTTCAAACTTTTTCTTTCCCTCTTCCTCACACTCCAAGGGAACTACAAAGAAGAAACCTTCTCCAGACTTCCTACAGTGCTCTGCAATGGCCTTTGCCTTTTTCTCAGCTTCTTCAGTCCTAACTGTGTAGCAGTCCTCAACCTGAACAGCTATTTGCTGTCTCTCCCCGCTTTCATCCTCAAAGACCGCCAAAAAGTCCGGAAGGTACTCTTCGCCTTCAGCCACAGGCTCGTAGATTTCAAAGCCTTCTTCTTCCATCAGAATTGCCATAACCTAAATCAGTTCTTCCCTGCTAAGTCTTTCTTCCATCACCTTCTCCTGAAAATTTTTAGCACGTTTCACAGTTCCCAATACTTTACAAAAAAAGTCTTGCTTTTCAAAGCAGGGATGAATTGCACAGCGTAAGCTATAATTTCCCGTAGCAACTACAAGGGCACAAGGAAAATGGAATGTTAAGCTCTTCACAGATAAAGCTAAAGACACAGGAGCTCCTAAAACCATTAGCAGAAATTATTAGCTCCATAGGAGTCTCCCCTAACACCGTTACAGTTGCAGGCTTTTTCTTTTCTCTAATATCCGGTTTTCTTATAGCAACAGATAACCTCGGCTTGGGCACTGTCTTCTTCGTTTTCTCCGGTATATGCGACATGATGGACGGAATCATCGCAAGAGTTACAGAAAAAACTTCCCCGTTTGGAGCTTTTCTTGATTCGTTCTTGGACAGGTATGCCGACTTTTTTCCACTATGCGGTTTTGTTGTTCTTGGATTCAACGAAGACAACTTACCTTTAGTTCTCTTTTCCCTCTTCTCAATGGTAGGAGCATTTGCCACAAGTTACGCAAGAGCAAGAGCGGAATCCTTAGGAGCCGACTGCAGGTTTGGAATCGTGGAAAGACCAGAGAGGTTTTTCATACTTTTATTTGCTCTTGTCACCGGTTTCTTTATCTTTAGCCTCTTCGTTTTGGCGGTTCTATCAAACGCTACTGCTTTCCAGCGTTTATTATGTGCAGCGGAGAAGCTTGAAAGGTGAGAAAAGTTCTTGCAGTTCTTGCACTCCTTACATTTTTGCTAACTACAATGCTCTTTTATGCAAACAGAGCTCTCTTCTCTAAGAAACCCCTCTCTCTCTCCATACGGATTGAAAAGGGTTCTCCCGTAAAAAATATCCTTAGAGAACTTAAAAAAATGGGAGTAATAGAGGACACACACTTGGCTTACACTTATCTGAGATTAAAAAAGCTAAACATAAAGGAAGGTTGCTACAGCCTGAATGGGAACTATTCCACAGCAGACGTTTTAAAGGAACTCACAAAGGGAACGCCGTGCCTGAGGAAAGTCACAATTCCAGAAGGTTCTGACATCTTTGACGTAGACAAAATACTCTCCCAGAAAGGTTTTTGTAAACCGGGAGAGATTCAGGAGCTCTCGGAGGATAAAGGCTTTCTATCGGAGCTCCAAATTCCCTATTTAGAGGGTCATATCTACCCTGATACGTATTTAGTTAACGAAAAGGCTTCCTGTAGAGACGTTGTAAAACTTGCAGTTTCTCACTTTAAAGAAGTCATCAGAAACCTCTTTTCAGACTACACTCCCCCCGAACTTGTAAAAAAAGCACTAAAAGATGTTACGGAAGAAAAGCTCCTAATAGTTGCATCCATCGTAGAAAGAGAAACAAACATCAAGGAAGAAAAACCAATTATTGCCGGCGTAATATACAATAGACTAATGAGAGGAATGAAGCTTCAGTGTGACCCAACAGTTTATTACGCCTACAAAATAGCCGGAATAAAGAAAAGCAAACTCCACAGAGGAGATACCTCCTTTCCTTCTCCTTACAACACCTACTACATAAAGGGTCTTCCTCCTTCTCCCATCTGCAGTCCCGGAATTGATTCCATAAAGGCAGCAATGTATCCAAAAGAAAGCCGTTACCTATACTTTGTGGCAGCTAAAAGAGGACATATCTTCTCAACAAGCTATAATCAACATTTGAAAAACATTCGGAAACTACACAGGGATGGCAAGAAGGTTTGTAATTGATAGCTCAGGAAAGAAGTATCCATTCTCAAAAGGCGTTTTAGTCCGCTCGTTAACTCGGACTGGACTTTCAGTAGAGGAAGCCTACAAAGTAGCAGACGAAGTTGCCTCCTCGTTTAAAGGAACGATTACGTCCGAAGAGCTTACAGAACTTGTATATAGCATCTTAAGAGCAAGGTTTGGAAAGAGCTTTGCAAACAGATACAAAAGCCTTGTAAAGGAAGGTGAAATTTTAGTTTCTGAGGACGATGGAAAAACCTACGTTCCTTTTTCACGCGGAATTCTGGCAAGCTCCATCAGGTCTGCTGGTGTTGACGTTCAAGACGCCTTTGACATAGCTAAGGAAGTCGCCGAGAATTTTAGGCGTGACGCTAAGTTTCACGTCTCCCGTTCTGACATACGGGAGATGACGAGCAAACTTCTACGGAAAAAATTGGGAAGGGAGTATGCTCAAAGATACCTCTTCTGGCGTCAGACGAAACAGCTTGATAAACCGATCATAATCTTGATTGGTGGTGCGACAGGAGTAGGTAAATCCCGCCTTGCCGCAGAACTTGCCGGAATTCTTGAAATAAACCGGATGGCCTCAACGGACTCCATCAGGGAAGTAATGAGAAAAATGGTGTCTAAGGAGCTCGTTCCTTCTATTCACGTTTCAAGTTACGAAGCTGGGGACGTTATCTACAAGTATGCAAAGCTTGAAAGGAAACAGAAAATTCTCTACGGCTTTCTTGACCAAGTGGAAAAGGTTCTTACAGGCGTTGAAGCTGTAATTCAAAGAGCGGTTAAAGAGAACATAAGCCTCATAGTAGAAGGTATCCACCTTATTCCCGGTATCTTTGAAAAGCTAAAAACAAAAGCCTACATGGTTCACATAATCCTAACAACCTTTGATGAAGAAATACACCGCAGCAGATTTAGATCCAGAGAAAAAATGTCCCAGAGAACGAGCAGAAAATACCTAAGAAACTTTGGAGCTATAAGATTTATTCAGGATTTTCTCTACAGAACTGCTCAAAAAGAGGGAATTCCCGTCATAGAGAACATTGACTTTGACCAAACAAGAGAAAAAGCTCTTGAAATAATTACGGATAAACTTTTGGAAAAGGTTGGAGTAAAAGCATGACTCTTCTTTTTATAGGTCTTGGAGGATTTTTCGGCGCTATATCCCGCTTTCTCGTTTCCGGTTTTGTCCAGAAGCTCTTAGGTACTACGTTCCCTTTTGGAACGCTCTCGGTAAACGTCATGGGTAGTTTTCTCATAGGTTTCCTCGTAATGCTCTTTGAGAATGTGCTCTCTCTTAAGTGGAAAGCTTTCTTTATAACCGGATTTTTGGGAGCTCTAACGACATTCTCAACCTTTAGCCTTGAAACGGTTATTCTGCTTCAGGAGGGACTATACGAGAGAGCTCTTCTTAACATTATCCTTAACGTTCTCACGTGCCCAGTTGCTACACTTTGCGGAATGGCACTCTTTAAAGCTGTCTTCAAAGTTTAAAATTTTAAACATTCACTTTCCCCAGCTCCAGGGATTTTTCTTTTCTTTTGGACTTGGTAGGCCGAGCTTATTCCATATTTGATCAACCTTTCTTTTTACTTCTTTGTCCATCTCTATGTCGGGAGGCCAGTCCCTTTCAAAGCCTTCACTCTTCCACTTCCTCGTTGCGTCAACTCCCATCTTACTTCCGAAGAAGGGAATGGGAGAAGTATGGTCAAGAGCATCAACAGGACCTTCTGTAAACATAATGTCTCTTTTTGGGTCAACGTTATTACCCCAGCGCCATATTACTTCTCCAATATCGTGAACGTTGGTGTCCTTGTCAAAAATCACGATGTTCTTTGTAAAGCTCATCTGTCCCATTCCCCACAGAGCTGAGATTACCTTTTTGGCGTGGCCGGGATAGCGTTTGTCTATGGAAATGAAGGCAAAGTTGTGGAAGACGCCTTCTATTGGAAGACACATGTCAACGATTTCTGGAAGTTGCGTTTTTAGCAGGTGTAGGAAAATTCTCTCTGTAGCTTTACCTATGTAACAGTCCTCCATTGGAGGTTTGCCGACTATAGTTGCTGGGTATATGGGATTTCTCCTGTGGGTAATGCAAGTTATGTGGAAGACGGGATAAAAGTCTGGAAGAGAGTAGTAGCCGGTATGATCTCCAAAGGGTCCTTCAAAGCGGAGCTCCTCCGTATCTACGTATCCTTCAAGGACAATTTCAGCATTTGCGGGGACTTCTAAGTCAACAGTTTCGCACTTTACCATTTCAACGGCTTTTCCTCTTATAAAGCCTGCAAAGACCATCTCATCAACGTCTTCTGGGAGCGGAGCTGTTGCCGAGTAGATAACGGCAGGGTCAGAACCGATTGCAACGGCTACGGGGAACTTTTTTATTCCCATTTTCTTAGCTTTTAGAAAGTGCTTAGCTCCAACCTTGTGCCAGTGCCAGTGCATTCCGGTAGTTTTCCTGTCGTAAACGTGGAGACGGTACATTCCACAGTTTCTCTCTCCTGTCTCTGGATCTTTTGTAAAGACTAAGGGTAACGTTATAAATCTTCCGCCGTCTCTTGGCCAGCAAAAGAGGATGGGGAACTTAGAAAGATCAGGTTCTTCCATTATTACTTCCTTACAGGGGGCTTTTCTTTTATCTACGAGCTTGGGAAAAATATCTGCGATTTTTTTGAGTTCTATGAGTTTTTTTAGCTTTTCAACGAAACCGGAAGGCTTTTCTGGTTTTAAGAGTTTAGCCGCCTTTTTGCCGATTCTGTCGGGGTCGTCCTCAAGAGCGAGAGCTATCCTTTTGTAACTTGCAAAGAGGTTTATCGCAACGGGGATGTTTCCACCATCAACGTTTTTAAACAAAAGGGCCGGACCTCCAGCTTTAACAACTCTGTCGGCAATTTCTGTTATCTCAAGGTAGGAACTTACGGGGTAGTCAATTTCTTTTAGCTCTCCTTCGCGTTTAAGCCTTTCTATAAAGTCCCTTAAATCCTTATAAGCCATAGTTTCTCCTTGTGAGATTTTGTAGAATTCTACCACTTTGATGGAGGAAGAATGGTTAAACTAAAGGAAATAACGGCTTTCCTTGAATCAACTGTTCCTCTTGATTTGCAGGATTCGTGGGATAATTCGGGTCTTCAGGTTGGGTGGGAGGAACAGGAAATTAAGTTCGTGGGCTTTGCTCTTTCTGTAACAAGGTCTGTTGTTGCTGAGGCTCTAAGGGTGGGCGTTGATCTCATAATAACACACCATCCTGTAACTATTTCTGGCGTAAAGTCCCTCGTTCCATTTAAGTATCCAAATAACCTGTTCTTTGAGCTTGCAAGGAAAGGAGTAGCCGTTTACTCTCTCCATACAAATCTTGACGTTTCCCCGTTAGGACCGACAGCAATAATAGCGGAGGGACTGGGACTTTTAGATAGAGTTCCAATAGTTACTTCTCCTCCTTACGGAGTTATTGGAATTCTCCCCATTCCGGTATCTCAGAGAGAGTTCTTTCTTAAACTTTCCGGAATTTTAGAAGAGGATGTTTATAGGGTAGTGGGATTCAAGCCTGAAAAAGTTGTCAAAAAAGTGGCTGTTTGTTCTGGGAGCGGGGCGTCTTTCATAGACCTTGTTGCCGGTAAAGTTGATGTTTACGTTACTGGAGACGTTAAATACCACGAGGCTTTAAAGAGTATAGACTTGGGACTTACCGTTTTTGACATGGGACACTTTGGAACGGAGAGACTCTTTTACAAAAAACTGAAAGATCTACTTGAAAAAGAGTTTCCTTTGCTGAAATTTATTCTTCTGTCAGAAAAATCACCCTTTGAGGTAGTGAGTTATGGTTCTTAAAAAAGAGCTTCTTAAACTTCAAGAGATGGAAATAGAGCTTCTTAGATTGAAGACTAAAAAGAAGGAAGTTGAAAATGAGATAGAAAACTGTTTGCTTAGGATAAAAAATCTGGAAAGCAAGATTGAGAGTGCAAGGTTGAAGCTGGAAGAAAAAAAGAGGCAACTAAGGGAACTTAAGGACTTTATTGTCTATAAGACGGAAAGAGTGAAAGAGCTTAAGAAGAGGAAGGAAAGCGCGAAAGATAGGGAGGAATACAAGAATATTCTTCGGCTTATTGCGAAAGGAGAGGATGAAATAATAAAGGCAAAGAAAAAGATAACGGGTTTGGAGACGGAAATTGAAGCTTTGAGGGATGGTTATGAGAAAGTAAAAGATCAGTTCCGACCGCTCATAGCCGAAGTGAAAGAAGAGTTGGAAGAGCTTGAAAAGAAAAAAGCTTCTCTTGAAAGGAAAATTGAACTGCTTGAAGAGAAGATAAAAGTCTTTTCGTCTTTCATTCCATCAGAAGAACTTGAAGAGTTTAAAAAGTTAAAAGATAAGTTTAACGGTTTAGTCTTTGCTGATATTTCTACGGGTTCTTGCGAAGGTTGTGGCATGACATATTCAAGTGCTGAGTTTAAGGAGCTCTTATCCCGCCTTGAACCGGGCAAAACGAAGTGTCCCTATTGTGGAAGGTTTGTATATAAAAAATGAAAACCCCGCAGTTTGCGGGGTTTGGTTTAAATTCCGCAACCGGAACAGCCGGCACAGCCGTGGCCGTGTTTAGGACCTTCTATGGCTTCCTGAAGGAGGGCATTTACAGTTTCAATCATCTGGCTGAACTTTTGGTTGGCTTCTAAGTACTCTTTTGCAACAGGGTTTTCGGCAAACTTGTTAAAGGCTTCTTCAAGCTGCTGCATTGCCTCAGGAGTTCCGGAGAGCTGTGCCATGTGTTGGAGTCTCTGAACTTCTGAGAGGAGCTCCATAGCTTCTTGGTCATTTTGAAGCTTTGCTTCAGCTGCTCTTAGGGCTGCAAGTTCTTCGGATTGAGCAATTGCTTGGGCAAGTTCTGATGCTTTTTTGATTACTTCTGCTGACATAATACCTCCAAAAATTTAATGTTTTTCCCAAATTTAAAGCTCTACTTAGGAAATAACAACTTTTGTTAAAATCTTGTCACCTAAGTGCAAGGAGAAAAAAATGCTTGCAAAGAGAATTATTCCCTGCCTTGACGTTAAAGAAGGGAGAGTGGTTAAGGGAGTTAATTTCGTTAACCTCGTTGATGCAGGGGATCCCGTTGAAAACGCTAAGGTTTACGATGAACAGGGAGCTGATGAGCTTGTTTTCCTTGACATTACTGCCAGCTATGAAAAAAGGAAGATAATGATAGACGTTGTGAGGAGGACAGCAGAACAGGTTTTTATGCCTCTTACGGTAGGGGGTGGAATAAGAACAGTAGAAGATATAAGAGAGCTCCTTAATGCCGGAGCTGATAAGGTTTCTATCAATACGGCCGCCGTTAAAAACCCTGAGCTTATAACGGAGGGAGCTAAACTCTTTGGTTCTCAGTGTATAGTCGTTGCCATAGACGCAAAGAGGGTAGGAGACAGGTGGGAGGTTTTCATACACGGAGGAAGGACTCCTACAGGAATAGATGCTGTTGAGTGGGCTAAAGAAGTTGTTGACAGAGGAGCAGGAGAGATACTTCTCACCTCAATGGACAGGGACGGAACAAAAGAGGGTTACGATATAGAACTAACGAGGGCAATAGCTGAAGCCGTTTCGGCTCCCGTTATAGCTTCTGGAGGAGCGGGAAAAAAAGAACATTTCTACGAAGGACTTGTAGAAGGAAAAGCTGATGCCGTCTTGGCGGCTTCCGTATTCCACTTTAGGGAAATTTCAATTCCCGAACTAAAGACTTATCTTAAGGAAAAAGGAGTTCCCGTTAGATTATAGTTTTAGGCCTCTTATTATTTCTCTTTGTCTCTTTGTTATGTACCTTAGTATTCTGTCCCTGTCGTCAGAAGCAATGTCTATAAAAAATAGTCCTACCTTTTTCTTTCCGGCAAAGTCGCTTATGTGAACTACCTTGGCCTTAGCTGGTATGAGGTGCACCTTGTTTTCAAGGGTCAAGTTAATAGAGAGGGCCAATACCTCATCCATTTTGAAGAACCTGCTCTTTTTTTCAACAAGTATACCCAGTCCGCCCTCAGAAATGTCAAATACGGGATATCTCTTGGATTGTGTTTTGGGAGAGAAGAGCTTTGAAACTTCAACTTCTACAGGAGCAGATAGGGAAGTTGTTACCCTAAGGTGGCTTCTTCTGAGCCTTGGTTCATAAATGGTCCTTAGCAACTTAGCGCTCAGGAAGTTTCTGTCTCTAAAAACAATGTCTGCTCCTATCCACCTGTCACCGTTTTTCAGGAAAATTCTCTTTTCCAGAAGGGAAGCTTTGGCAATTACGTCATCTACCTCCCAAGCGATAAAGTTCTTAGAGTCATCTACTTCAACAACGATTCCCTTTCCCATTACGAGGAGCTCTTCGTAAAAGCAGTATAAATTCATTACGTCTCCTATGTTAACTTCTATCATTGCTTGCTCCGTTTTTGTTTTTTGGTAAAAAACCGTTTCAGAAATAAGATTATAATCTACTCTCAGAGGAAGAAAATGGACAAAAGGATTCACAAACTTACTTTCTACTATCCTAAGTTAGAAAAAATTCAGTACTGTTTTAATAGAGCTTACATAGTAGGGGGATTTATCAGGGACAGAATTCTTGGAGTCAGGAAGGATTTCACGGATATAGATATTGTTACTTTTGACGAGTTAGAAGAGGTTGAAAAGTGCGTTACTAAGACCCTTGGAAAGAGACCCTTTTCTTTTGAAAGGGGAAAAAAGGTTGTCTGTTACGTTGGGGAGGACTATCGGTTTGACATAACGAGCGTTGAAGGTAAAAGTATTGAGGAGGACCTCCTAAAAAGGGATTTTACGATAAACGCTATTGCTGTTGACGTTTCGGAGCTCTTTCTGCCCTTTAACGACGATGCCCTTCTCATAGACCCTTTTGGTGGACTTGAGGATCTCCAGAAAGGTATCATCAGGCCGGTTACGAAGGGAGCTCTAAGAGAAGACCCTGTGAGGATAGTAAGGGGCGTTAGGCAGAAACTTCAACTTGGCTTTTCTTACCACGAGTCTTTTATCCGCTATAGCCGAGAGGAAGCTTTCAGACTTTCTGAAGTACCGATTGAAAGGATAAAAGAGGAACTGGTAAAAATCCTCAGAACAGGCAAGTTTCACGAGGCCCTTAGAGACCTTGACTTTTTAGGAGCATTCATTCGGATTTTTAAAGAGCTTGATGGAATAGAAAAAATCCCTCCCTCTGGACTTCACCAGTATAACCTTAAGGAACATACCTTTTTGACCGTTAAATATCTTGAAACCTTCTGTTTACCAAAGAAAGCTGAAATACTCAGGAAGTATGCAGAAAGAGTCGGAACTGAGGAACTCTTTCCCTGTTTTACAGACCTTGATTGCTTGAAGCTCGTTGCTCTCTACCACGATGTTGCAAAGCCTCTTACTGTGGAAGAAAGAAACGGCAGGCTTACTTTTTATGGCCACGATAAGATTGGAGCGGAGGTTACAACAAATGCTTTTCTAAGACTCGGATTTGGAAAGAAAGCTTCCCGGATGGGAGCTCTCATTGTGAGGCACCACCTACGTCCATTTTTCCTTTATAAGCTTTACAGAGAGGGTAAGCTCACGGAAAGAGCTATATACAGGTTTTTCCGCGATACTGGAAAGTATGCATTCCATACCCTTTTACTTGCTGTTGCCGACTGGATGGCTACATCTTACGAGAATTTGAAGAGTGTTAAAGGATTTATTTCATTCATTTATGAACTTCTCTCTTTTTACGAGGAGAAGCTTGAAAACCTTAGACCTTTCCTTTCTGGTAAGGAAATAATGGAAATAAAGGGGCTTGACGGTCCAAACGAGTGTATCGGGAGGATAAAAGAGAAGATGCTGGAGCTCCAAGCGGTCGGTGTGATTAAAAGTAGGGAGGATGCAGAAAAGTTTGTGGCTTCATTTTCTTGTTAAGGTGAGGAGTTTTCTACTTCACACGTACGATAGGCTCTATTGTTATTACTGACTTGTGTATTTGTGTTATAATTTGCGTCGGGTTCCGAGTCTGACTGCCTACGGGGTGGAAGCCCTATGGAGTCAGACCGATAGGGTATGCCTGGAAACGGGCATGCCTCCCGGATTGGAAAGGAACCCGAGCAGCTTGTTCAAGGGGTCAGTTCCAATCCGGGACTGACCCCTTAACTATTTTTAGGAGGAGATAGTGAGATGAAAAAAGGTCTACTCGCTCTAAGTCTTGTTCTTCTTTCCTCTCAATCTTTTGCTCAGGAGGTCTTAAACGAAGAAATTCTCCAGAAGCTTCAACAGCTGGAGCCTGACTACACGGTAACATCACGTAAGAGAACTAAAAAACTTCAGGTTGACGGAAGGGTTCTCTTCAGATTCTCTCAGGCTGAAGATTTGGACGAGAACGAGAAAACTATCTATGGCGATCCAGGAAACGGCTTCCTTGTCAGGAAAGCAAGAGTTAGGTTTCACGGAAAGCTGAGCGATAACATCGGTTACATGGTACATCTAGGGGCCGATAGAGGAAGCAAAGTTGAACTCCGGGACGCTTATGTTAACTACAAGTTTGATTCAATTCCTCTTTCTGTTAAGGGGGGTATGTTCAAGGTTCCTCTTTCCATGTCTTACTCTAAGCCAGGAATAAAGCTTTGGTTTCCAGAAAGACCTGTTGCGGTTAACAAAATTGCTCCTGTCTGGAAAGATGTTGGTATAGCAGTAGCTTATGCTCCCTTAAAGAACCTGAAATTTACTATCTCTATCCTCAATGGGGAAGGATGGAGTTCTGACAAGATTTATAACAAGGATAAGAAATATCTCTACACTTTTGCAGTTGATGCAGTTCCAGCCAACAATGAAGATTTCAGATGGAAAGTAAGAGCTGGATACGAAACAGGTTACGACAGATACTACAAACTTGTTTATACAGCTTATGGAGCTTCTGTTGTAAAGAGAAATCTCTTTGACGTTGAAACGAGACTTGATATAAAACCTCTTGGTTTAGCCTTTGAGGGAGGATACCTCTACGACAATCCAACAGATGCAAAAGATAGTAGTGGTAATCCTGTAAACCTTGGGAATGCGAAAGGTTTCTACATTCAGGGAGACTATGAGGTACCTGCTATCAAAAATCTACACCTTGTAGGACGTTACTCGTGGCTTGATCCAAATGACGATGTGGATGATTCAAATGACGTTGATTACACTTCTCTTGGTTTTTACTACCTGATAAATAGTTGGCAGGCAGCAATCAGATCAGCCTACGTTTGGGCTAACGAGAGGCACGGAGAAGAAAAAGCCAATAATCTTTTTGTAACAGAATTCCAATTGCTCTTTTAGGGGGTGTTATTATGAGAGAGTTCTTGTTTTTGATAATTCTATTTTCTTTTTTTCTTTCAAATAGTTTTTCTGCGGAACTTTTTATTTCTGCCGCAATGGGAACAAGAGAACTTGTTTCTGAAATTGGAAACAAATTTGAAAAGCGAACAGGTAACAGAGTAATTTTCAACTTCTCATCCTCCGGAAAGCTTGCAAAACAGATAGAATCTGGAGCTCCAGCTGATGTTTACATCTCAGCTTCAAAATTTTGGATGGACTATTTGGTTCGGAAAGGCATTGTAGATAAAGAAAGTGTCTTTCCTTTTGCTAAGACAAAGTTAGTTCTCGTCGTTCCAAAAGGTTCAAAAATAACTTGCTTAGAAGAAGCAGGAAGGATAGCTGTAGGTGACAAACTTGCTCCTGTTGGTAAGTATGCTCTGGAAACTTTAAAGAATCTTGGTCTTTACGAAAAAATTAAGGAAAAATTAGTGTTTGCACCAACTGTAAGGCAAATAACAATCTGGGTCATAACAAAGAACGCAGATGCAGGAATTATCTACTATTCCGACTACTTGAAGTTTAAGGATAAGTTGAAGCTCCTAAAAGTTTTTCCGGAAAATCTGCATAAGCCTATAATGTTCTA
>CAZQLZ010000075.1:0-9943 GCA_964594265.1 uncultured bacterium | reverse complement strand
GTAGCCGTACTTTGCAAGTCTATAGTCAGCATTATCGTAGCGAAGTAATAGTCTATACTCGGCTCTGGAAGTAAAAAGGCGATAAGGTTCTCTAACCCCTTTATTAACAAGGTCGTCTATCATAACACCTATGTAGGCCTCATCCCTTCCAAGGACGAACCTTTCCTCTTTTCCGAGAGCGTAGAGGGCAGCGTTTATTCCTGCAACGATTCCCTGACCGGCTGCTTCCTCATAACCGGTCGTTCCGTTTATCTGACCGGCGTTGAAAAGTCCTTTAATTATTTTTGTCTCTAAGGTCGGATAAAGGTGGGTAGGGTCAACAAAATCATACTCAATTGCATAGGCCGGACGGATGATTTTGGCGTTTTCTAAGCCCGGTATAGAGTGGATTATCTTCTCCTGAACGTCGTAAGGAAGACTTGTAGAAGTTCCGTTAGGGTAGAACTCAACGGTATTTCTCCCTTCAGGCTCTACAAAGACGTGGTGTCTCTCTTTCTCCGGAAACTTAACGATTTTGTCCTCAATAGATGGACAGTACCTAACGCCAACGCCACTTATGAGCTTACACTCGCCGTACATGGGAGAACGGTGAAGGTTTTCTCTGATTATCCTGTGGGTCTCTGGAGTAGTGTATGTAAGCCAACAGGGTATCTGTTCTACCTCCCTTGGCTCTGTCCAGTAGGAAAAGAAGGGAGGAGGCTCATCGCCGTCCTGTCTTTCCATCTTTGAGAAGTCTATGGTCGTCCCGTCAATTCTTACAGGGGTTCCCGTTTTTAGCCTTTCTACTCTAAAACCGTGGCGAATGTAAAAATCTGTAAGCTTATTTGCAGCGGGTTCCCACATTCGCCCGCCCTCAAACTCATTAAAACCGATGAATATCCTCCCCCTCAGAAAAGTTCCCGTTGTAACTACAACCGCCTTAGCACCGTATCTTGCTCCTATGTGGGTAACAACTCCCCTCACTTTACCGTTTTCAACGATAATGTCATCAACTATCTGCTGTATAAGGTCAAGATTATCGGTATTTTCAATAACTCTTCTCATCCGTTCTCTGTAAGCATACTTGTCTGCCTGAGCCCTTGGCGACCTTACTGCGGGTCCTTTTCTCCTGTTTAGAATTCTGAACTGAATCCCCGTTTCGTCTATGTTTTTCGCCATCTCCCCGCCAAGGGCGTCTATCTCTCTAACTACCGTTCCCTTTGCAACGCCTCCTATGGAAGGGTTACATGACATTTCGGCAATCTTATCTACGTTTATCGTAAAAAGTGCTGTCCTGCAGCCCATCCTTGCAGCGGCCAAGGCAGCTTCACATCCAGCATGACCTGCTCCAACAACTATTACGTCGTAAACACCATCCCACATTCACTACTCCTTAAAGACTACTCTGATTTTCATACCCCGCTTTGCCTTAAGGAGCTGGGCAGCATTAGCCATGTAAGCAACTATTTGAAAGTAACCCTCGGGATTTATAGAAAGAAAGATTTCCCCTTTCTGAACGCCGGTAAAGGAACTGGTCACCTTTTGTATTTTTTTTCCGGCAACTTCTGCGTATAAAGGTTCCTTACCTTTGTACTCCAAGTTTAGAACAATGTTTCCAAAGTGGTCAATATCCAAAATAATCGTTTCAATTACTCCCGGAGAAACCTCTACAGGTTGGGGTAACCTGAAACGTTTAAGCTTTGACAGTTCCATCTCCTCGCCAAAATGACGAGCAGAACCAAGCCTTGAGAGCTCTGCCGCAACAGGAGCAAGCTGATTTCTACCGCGGAAATTGCCTTTTCCTGTAATGAAATAATGTTCTGCGTCTATTAGGTAAACCTTTTCAGGAGGCTCTTCCTCAAACATTAAACTTCCAACGCCGTTGTTGGGACAGACGACAAAGAATTGTTCAGTCGTTACAATTATTGGCTCTGCCGTTGGGTCTGGATCAACGAGAACTAAAAAGACAGTTCCCCTTGGGAAGTATTTGTAGGACCACTTGAGCTTTAAAGCAGCATCAACCAAGTCAAAAGGTCTTACGTTGTGAGTAATATCAACAATTTGAACGTCTGGAGATACTAACTTTATAGCACCGTGAAGCGTTCCAACGTAGTGATCCTTTAGACCGTAATCTGAGATTATCGCCACTAAACCTTCCATCCCATCTCTCCATCACAGCTTTTTGTCAACTTTTGCAGTTCTAATTCTACCTTTTTAACGAGCTCTTTTTCCCCGTAGTTTTCTGGATATACGGGCTTACCCAAAACTACTTTACACCGCGAAAATGGATACGGAACTAAAAATTCATCCCAAGAATTCAGCTTTTTTCCGCGATTAGTAGAGAAAGTTAAAGGATAAATGGGAGCTCCCGTTTTTATAGAAAGACGGGCTATTCCTTGTTTTACCACCTCTTTTGGACCTCTCGGCCCATCCGGAGTTATGGCAACAGCCATTCCACTTTTTATGAGTTTAACCATCTCAATGAAAGCCTTGCTTCCTCCTTTTCCTCTACCTGTAGAACCCCTAACTGTTGAAAATCCCAGAGCTTCCACCAAACGGGCTACGAATTCTCCGTCTCTGTGACGACTTATGAGGATGGAAACTCGTGAAGCGTAATTTCTGAAAACGAAAGGTAAGAGAAACATCCTACCGTGCCAGAATGCAATGATAGAGGGAAAAGTAGGTTCTGCTAAGAACTCAACTTCTACTCTCAGCGTCCTAACCCACGCTCTTAAAAACAATGAAGCAACGTAGGATTTACTTAACCTCAAAGTTCACCTTTATCCTGACTTTATCAAGTTTTATGGAAGGAGGAATAGGATCAAAAGGCTCGGAGGAATAAATAGCAGAAATTGCCGAACGGTTAAAGGCCATATCAGGAGAAAAATGTTCAACGTTAATCTCGTCAAGCTTTCCATTTCTGTTAATTGTCACGTAGATAACTACTTTCCTATCTTCCTGTAACAAAGCTTTTCCGATATAAGGATTCTTCCAGTTAGACATTATTCTATCTCTTACCTTCAAAAGGTAAGGAACTATCTTACGGGTACTAACGGCCGGTAGCTTTCTACCGTTCTTCCCATCAGGCACGCTGATTGACCATGAAAGGGTGAGCTGACCGTTCCCCCTCCTGATACTTAAAGCCTTTTCAGCAGAAGAGGATGCTCTCCTACCTTCCCTTCTACAGGAACGAAACTTCCCTGTCTTTAAAGCCTCTCGGCCGGCTTTTTCTGTTTTCTTAAGCTTTCTGGAAGTTCTTCCTGAGGGTAAAAATGTAGCTGCACTGCTTGAAGAACTTTCTTTACTCCCTTTTACAGACCTTATCCCTACAAGTGGAGAATCAACTACCGTATCAAAGGAAATGGGAAGAACATCCACTATTTTGTAGGTTTTAACAAAAAAAGCTTCAGAAAAAAAGGGCACGGAAAAAATTAACGCGTGCAAAACAAGAGATATGGAAAAGGATAAAAGATCCAGTTTTATTCCTTTTTCCATTCAGAATTCCACTTACGAGAAGTTGGTAATCTGGAGCGGGCGACGGGACTTGAACCCGCGACCCTCAGCTTGGGAAGCTGATGCTCTACCACCTGAGCTACGCCCGCCCTTTTCACTCTATAAAAGATATCCTGACAGCAAAGGCAGTCAACTCTCAAAAATTTTGCTATTCTTTAACCTGCACAAAAAACCAACAGGACGCAAAGGGATGGCCGTTTACACAGCGCTACTTCACTATCCAGTCTACAATAAAGAGAAAAGAGTTGTTGCAACTTCTCTAACTACACTTGACATTCACGACATAGCAAGAGCTTCAAGAACTTACGGAGTAAAGCGTTACTACATAGTCCAACCTATAGAGAATCACCTGTGGCTTGCAAACAAACTCCTCTCTTTTTGGCAGGGCGGACACGGGAAGGAATACAATCCAAAACGCTGGGAAGCTTTAAGGCTTGTTAGAGCTCTCCCCTACTTTGAAGACGTCCTGAAGGACATAGAGAAAGAGGACGGAGTAAAGCCAAAAGTTGTGGTCACATCAGCCCGAAAATATACAGGTGCTGTTTCTTTTAAGTTTTTAAGGTCAAGGATAGAGGAAGGGGAAAATTTAATCATCTGCTTTGGAACTGGCTGGGGACTTACGGAAGAGTTCATTAGATCAGCTGACTACATCTTAGAGCCAATAAGAGGAACTACCGACTACAACCACTTATCGGTTAGATCTGCAGCGGCGATAATCCTTGATAGGCTCTTGGGAGAGCTCTCATGACCCCTCGCCAAGTCAGGCTTTCCGAAAAAGAAATTGAAACTATAAAAACTGCCGTAAAGAACTTTGATAAAAATGCAAGAGTATTTATCTTCGGTTCAAGAGCAAATCCTGAATTAAAAGGAGGAGACATTGATATCTTGATCATTTCTGATAGCATAGATTGGAAGGTTAGAAGAAAAATAAAAGTGGAACTCATAAAAAAAATTGGCGACAGAAAGATAGATCTTATAGTAGCCAACAAGAAAAACTTAGAAGATCCATTCATAAAACTTGCTATGGAAGAAGGAGTTGAGATATGAGAAAACTTGAAGTTTTTCTCAAAAACCTTGAAGATTTCAAAAACAACCTTGAATGGTTAAGAAAATCCATCAAAAAATGTCAAGAACTTGCTGATAAAGACCCTAAAAGCCTCACAGATTCTCAACTTGAAGCCATTGAAGCTCTATTTTCACGCTTCTCAAGAAGCATTGATATGCTGATAAACCGAATTTTGCGGGGCATAGATATCCTTGAATTTGAAGATGTCGGGACAAAGCTTGACATAGCCATAAGGGCCGAAAAGAGAGGCTTTGTAGAAAGCTTTGAAGAACTTGTAGCTCTAAAGGATTTAAGAAACGAGCTTGCCCACGAGTACGTTGGGGAGAACCTACACGAAAAGCTTAAAGAAGTTCTTTATGCATCCAAAAAAGTTCTTGAGATATCAGAAAGAGTAATTTCTTATGCCGAAAATATTTTAATTCCAAAATATAAAAAAGGCTAACTTTTCTTTTTTAAAAAGAGGGACACTATTTCCAAATCCTCTTTTGTAGTTACTTTTATGTTTCGGTAGTCGCCCGGTATTGAAATAACCGTGTAGCCGTACCTTTCAAGGAGTGCTGAGTCGTCTGTCGCCCAAAAGTCCTCTTCCCGAGCTTTCTCGTGACACTCAAGGAGAACGCTATAGTTAAAAACCTGCGGAGTCTGAACAAGTATCAGCTTATCTCTGTTCAGCGTTCTTTCAACAAAAAAATCCCCCGGCTCTAAAGGAGAACCAACTTCTTTTACAGTCTCTTTTGGCCTTACGCCACAGATTACGCCATCTACATCGTAGTCAGACAGCGCAATGACGAGCTCTCTTATAAGGGCGGTATCTATCACAGGTCTTACGCCGTCGTGAACTATCACTTCCTTAACCGGCTCATCAATAGCGGTAAGTCCTCTGTAAACAGATTCTTGTCTCTCTGAACCCCCTTCTACAACTTTTTTAATCTTGGGGTACTTTTCTTTTAGTTTCTCTCCAAACTTAAGGTCTTCCTGAGGTAAAACGAGAATTATGCCCTTTATGAGCTCGCTCTTTTGAAAGACGCTCAAAGGGTACTCAATCAAGGGACGGCCACAAACGGTAAAAAACTGCTTTTTCCCCCCAAACCTCCTACCTACCCCCGCAGCTGGAATTACAGCATACCTCACTTCACTACCTCTTTTACTCTTGCAAATATGATTTTACCGGCTGATGTCTGAAGAAGATTGTTAACCAAAACTTTTACTTTATGTCCTATGAGGTGCTTGGCGTTATCAACAACAACCATTGTCCCATCGTCAAGGTAACCAACACCCTGATTTTTTTCCTTTCCTTCCTTGACTAAAAAGACAACAAGCTCTTCACCAACGGCAACAACCGGCTTTAAGGCATTAGCAAGGTCATTTATGTTTAAGATTTCTATCCCCTTTATCGTTGCTATCCTGTTGAGATTGTAATCCGTCGTTACGAGCTTTGCCTTGAGTCTCCTGCAGAGCTCCACCAATTTTGAATCAACGTCCTTTATCCAGGGGATGTCTCTTTCATAAATTTCAACCGGTGGCTTTTTAAATTCTCTTAGCTGAGAAACCATTTCAAGGCCTTTTTTCCCTTTTGTTCTCGTCATTGGATCGGTAGAGTCGGCAAGGGTTTGGAGCTCTTCCAAAACGAACCTCGGAATGATTATCTTTCCTTCAAGAAAGCCGTTCTTGGCTATCTCAACGATGCGTCCATCTATAAGAGCACTCGTGTCAACAACTTTTGGCGTGCAGTAAAGTCCTTTTTCTTCTTTTAAGAGCTCCGTAATTGGCCTTCCCTTTGCTACCTCAACGGTAGTAAATCCAAAAAGGTAAGGCAACGTGATAAAGAGAATCTCCTGAAGGTAAGGAAAACTCGTAAAGATGGAGTAAAGAGAAAGTGTTATACCCTGCGCAAGAAGAAGCCCCAAGAAAAAGCCTGCCGAAAAGAGAAGGATAACCCTTATTTTTAACCTCTTCCTAATAACAAACTCGTAAAAGAGAAAGGAAGCTGCCGAGATAAAAATGCCAACTATAAGAGACTGAGTCAGAGTAAAACCGTAGTGCTTGAATATGGCAGTTGAAATAAAGAGGAGGAAGAGAAAAAATCCGCCTATGAACTTTGATATCACGATTTTTTAACCTCTTTGAGTATCTTTCTTATTTTTTGCTTAACCTTCTTAACAGGCTCTCCAAGAGAAAGAGCTATTTCCTCCGAGAGTTTGCTGAAAGCCTCTTCAAACATTCTTTTTTCAGAATAAGAGAGCTCCTTATCCTTAGCCCTGTAAGAAAGGTTTCTAACTACCGTTGCAAGCTCTTTAAGGTCTCCCGTCTTTAACCTGTCAATATTGAGCCTATGTCTAACAGTCCACTTTTCGCTAATATTCGTCGGAACCTCCGCAAGATAGCGGAATATTTCTTCTACCTCTTCTTCTGAAAAGATAGGACGTATTCCTGAAGTTTCTAAGGCTTCCTCAGGTATTAGAACAGACATGTTTTTCCCTACAAGGGATATCCTAAAGTAAAGAACCTTTTTACCCCCAATCTCCCTTTCCTCTGTTCCTTCAATCACTCCAACACCGTGAGGGGGACAGGCTACTTTGTCTCCTACCTTAAACACCTTTAAGCTCCTAATGTGGTTTCCTTACCGGGACCTCTCCCTTTTTAGGTTCTCCGTAAGGAACGGGAACATACTGAACAGAAGGTTGTCCTACCGGTTGGTAGTAGAGTTCCATAAGCTCATAAACCTCGTCCGGAACTTGGGTTGAAACAGACAGTCCTAATTCCTTTATCACCTCAACAGTTAAGGGATAATCGTGGGTCCAGTAGCCAGAAGTTAAAAGGTCAGCTATCCTTTCTGCTTTTTCCTTTTCATGTCCCTTCATAGTTAAAATTCTAAGAATCGTATTTTTCATCTGGGTAAGGGCTTTTTCTGCAACATCTGCAAGTATTAGTGTTTCATCTTTCAGCTCTGTCTTTTTCATCTGAGCAACCCGAAGGATTGAAGGAGCCGGAAACTGTCCAAGCTGAGGATCAAGAGGGCCAAGAACAGCGTTAGAGTCCATGATTATTTCGTCCGCTGCCAATGCAATCAAAGTTCCACCGGACATAGCGTAGTGTGGAACTATGACTCTTACAGGAGCTCTTCTTTTTGCCAAAGCCGAAGCTATTTGAGTGGCCGCTAAGGCGAGTCCTCCGGGAGTGTGAATTATAAGGTCTATCGGCATATCATCAGGGGTCATCCTTATTGCTCTCAGTATTCTTTCTGAATCCTCAATCGTTATGTAACGGACAAGAGGAAAACCCATAAAGGCAATTCTTTCCTGTCGGTGAATCATTGTAATCACGCGGGATTTTCTTTTTCTTTCAATCTCTCTTATGAGACGCAGGCGCGCCCACTCAAGGTTCTTCTGCTGAAACAGAGGTAGGAGAGAAAAGAAAATAATCAAAAGCCAAAAAATATCAAAAAAGCTTGGACCGTGTTGCATTCACTCTCCTTACAAATCTTTAAAAACAATTTTACCATTATAAATTGTAAATTTCACTTTTCCCTTTAACCTCCAGCCTAAGAAAGGAGTGTTGGAGCTCTTAGACTTTATCATTTCCCTACTAAAGACATACTCTTCTTCAGGATCAAAAATCGCAATGTTTGCCCTTGCTCCGGGTTTTAACGTTCCTATATCCTTCTTGTTTATTATCTTGGCCGGGTTAACAGAAAGTTTTTCTATTAACCGAGAAAGGGTAAGGTAGCCTTCCCTCACCAGGTTGAGAGAAAGAGGAAGAAGAGTCTGAAAGCCTATTATCCCAAAAGGAGCCCGGCAAAACTCAACCAGCTTTTCGTCTTCGGAGTGGGGAGCGTGATCGGTAGCAATAACGTCGGCTACACCAGTTTTCAGAGCTTCCTTACAGGCCTCTACGTCTTCTTTTGTTCTTAAAGGAGGACACATTTTGGCATTCGTATTAAAGCCTCTAACGGCTTCTTCTGTTAGTGTAAAATGGTGAGGAGTAATTTCGCAGGTTACTCTTACACCTTCTCCTTTTGCTCGCTTTATTATGGCAAGAGCGCCACTGCTTGAAACGTGGCAAATGTGAAGGTGCACACCCGTTAACTTGGCAAGCAAGATATCCCTCATTACACCTATGTCTTCTGCTTCCGCAGGCATTCCGGGAATTCCAAGGTAATTTGAAAGAACTCCCTCGTTCATATGACCACCGGCAGAAAGAGTCTTGTCTTCACTGTGGGTAAAAACGGGTATTCCTAAGCTTTTTGCGTAGTCCATTGCGTTTCTAAGGAGTTTTGAATCCCTTGTAGCCTCTCCATCATCAGAAATCGCCACAATCCCCGCCTTTACCATAAGGCCTATTTCTGCAAGCTCCTCCCCCTTTAACCCTTTCGTAATAGCTCCAATGGGAAAAACGTCGCAAAGGCCTACCCGTTTGGCCTTGTCAACTATGTACTTCGTAACAGTTGGATTATCGTTAACAGGATCGGTGTTGGCCATACAGCAAACAGAAGTAATTCCTCCAGCAACCGCGGCCAAAGAACCACTCTCTATGTCTTCTTTCCATTCCTGCCCGGGATCTCTTAAGTGAGCGTGAAGATCTATAAAGCCGGGAGAAACAACAAGACCATCGGCATCTATAACCTGTGAAGCCTCAGAAAGAGGTATATTTTCTTCAATCTTTAAAACTCTTCCGTTTTCTATTAAAATGTCAATCCTACCGTCAAGATTTTGGGAAGGGTCAACAACTCTTCCACCTTTTATTAGAAGTGATGACATTACTCCCTCGCCTCCGCAGAGTTTCGCCTATGACACCTTGAACAGTTTTCCTGTTTCCTTGCATCAAAAGCTCTACTGCCGTTGTGGCACGCCCCACAGAATTTACCGTTCCATATGTCCTGCATTGTGAATTTATCTATTCCAAACTTTTTCTTAAAGAGTTTGGGATGACAGTAAGAACAGTGCTGCTTTTTTACTTTTACATGGTAAACGTGGCTAAAGACAACATTTCCTTTTTTGTTCTTATACACAAGATCCTTATTTAAAACTCCTCCTTCTATACATCCAAAGAGGAAAATTATTCCTCCAAACAACAAGAGAGCTCTCCTCATGCTATCTCCTGGTTAGCAGAACTGCACATTAGTGCAGTTCCGGCCGGGGTATTTGTATTCCGCCTCTTCTGGATACCCTAAAGCCCCGGCAGGCGGTTTTTTCAGGGTATCCATAGCCCCTGCACCAGGTACAGGAACTAATCCTTCCACCACCCTCTCCCAGTCCCCTGAAAACAGTACTATCCTCAAGGGTGAGAAGTCCCTCACAAAGAACTTCCCAAGAAGAGGGAAGGTGAGGACTGCTCTGAGAGCTCTCCAGCTTTTTTGTCTCTCACTTAAGAGACCCCTCACAGACT
>CAZQLZ010000074.1:0-3766 GCA_964594265.1 uncultured bacterium | reverse complement strand
AGTGCACTTCAAATAGAACTTCCTGAGAATCAGAAAAGAAGAAGTTGTTTTGGTAGAATTTGAGGCAAAACAAGGAATGAGGAGAGAACAATGAGAAAAGGGCTGGCACTTCTTACAGTCTTAATAGCAACATCTGTAATCTTTGCTTCCTGTGGGAAGGAAGAAACGGTAAAGAAAACAGAAACAAAGGTAAAAAGTAAGGCTCCGAAGCCTCTTTCCGAATTAGCTGAGACACTTCCAAAAGGTCATCCACCCGTTCATCCTCAATTAAGCGCAGAACAAGAAGTTGCAGCTTTACACTCCGGCAAAAAGCTTACAAAGATTACCAAACCAATTAACATACCCGAGGCAGTCCAAAAGACGTGGAAGTACGCAACAGTTGATATTGTTGACAGGACAACCGGAAAAGTCGTAAAAGAGGAAAAGGTTTCACGAGGAAAAAACATCAAGTTTAACAATCTTGAGATAAAAGTTCTCTATATAGTTCCCCACCTTGTTCTGGACAGCAACGGCTACACCTCGGCTTCCAACGAACCCATCAATCCGGCCATCTTAGTAGAAGTTAAAGAAAAGGGCAAAGTTATATACGCCGGTCCCATATACAAAAGGTTTCCCCAAATGTACAACATAGAGCATCCAAAATATGAACTTAGGCTGAAAGAAATTTCAAAGGGCTAAGGTTTAAAAACTCCCTCCGCGAGTCTAAATTAGAAAGTAGAGACTAAACAAATGCGGAGGGAGTCTGCCATGCCTGTAAAAGACATCATTCAACGGAAGGTTGTAACAATAGAACCAGATGACACTGTAATGCTTGCTGCTCAAAGGATGAAAGACAAAATGGTAGGCAGTCTTGTCGTTCTTGATGGAGATAAGCCTGCAGGCATTATCACTGACCGGGACATAGCAATAAGGGTAGTTGGAGCTGGTAAAGATCCGACAACACCAGTTAAAGAGGTTATGACGAAGGATCCTATAACCATACGGGATGATGCAAGTTTCTTTGAACTAACAAAGACATTTCGCGATGCGGCCGTTAGAAGGTTGATAGTTGTTAACAAAGAGGGTAAGCTTGTAGGGCTTATCTCCATTGACGATGTTTTGGAACTCTTGACTACAGAATTTGCAAACCTCATTACGGCTATAAGGGGCTAAATAGAGTAGATGAACATTCGGATAGAGACAGAAACTTTTGAGGGACCTCTTGATCTGCTGGTCTATTTGATAAAGAAGAGGGAAGTTAGTATCTACGATATTCCGATTGCAGAGATTACTGAGGAGTTCTTAGACTACATTTACACCATGCAGGAGCTCAATATCCCACTTGCCTCTGAATTCCTCCTTATGGCTGCAACTCTTGCAAGGATAAAGTCTGAATACCTTATCCCTCGGGAAGAAAGTGAAGACCCGAGAAAGGAACTCGTTCAGATAATAGAAGAGTACTTAAAATCAAAAAAGGCAGCAAAAGAGCTGGAAAAGTTAGAGGAAGAGGCTCTTAAATACTATCCCCACGATCCATCAGAGCTCATCTTTCAGTTCCAAGAAAAGATAAAAATTGCAAATACAGTTACCGACCTCCAGAAGGCTTTTCAAAATATTTTGCTAAAAAGTCAGCCTCGTAGGATCAAAATCGGCATAAAGCTTTCTGAAGAGTCCTTTAAAATTCCCGATAAGATGGAAGAGATAAGGTACTTAATGAGAGAGAAATACTTGTTGCCTTTTTCTGAGCTTGTTAAAAAGAGTTCTTGCAGGCTGGAAGTCATCACTTACTTTCTGGCAATTCTTGAACTATCAAAACGGGGGGAAATCGCCACTTTTACTGACGGAGAAGAAATCTTCATATCAAGGGTCTTTAAGCTTTCACCCAAAAAAACGGTAAAGATAAAAGTTTTAAACGGGGCCGGAGAGACCAGCCCCAAAGCTCTTTAAACTTCCTGCACAGCTCCCTTAGAGGCAGAGGTAACAAGCTTTGCGTACTTCCTGAGAAGCTTTGAACGAATTTCTTTCTGTTTTGGCTTGAAGTTCTTAAGCCTTTCCTGGAGCTCCTTTTCAGAAATGAGGAGCTCAAGCCTCCTTTCAGGAATGTTTATATGAATCTTATCCCCGTCCCTTACAACTCCTATTGGACCGCCTTCCGCAGCTTCAGGCGATATGTGTCCTATGCAAGGGCCGTGAGTTCCACCGGAGAAGCGCCCATCTGTAATGAGGGCAACAGACTCCCCGAGTCCCATTCCCATAACGGCTGCTGTAACGGCAAGCATCTCCCTCATTCCTGGACCGCCTTTAGGTCCTTCATAGCGGATAACGATAACGTCCCCCGGCTTTATCTGGCCGCTCATAACGGCCTTCATTGCATCTTCTTCACAATCAAAGACCTTAGCCGTTCCGGTAAAGACCTTCATCTTATCCGAAACTGCTCCTTGCTTAACAACGGCACCCTCGGGTGCAAGGTTACCGTAAAGTATTGCAATTCCACCTTCTGGACTGTAAGGATTGTCAACAGGTCTTATTACATCCTCGTCCCAAACAACAGCAGAAGCGGCTATCTGTTTTATGTCAACTCCAAGAACGGTAGGATTACTTTCTAAGCTGTCGTAAAGTCTCTTTAAAACTCCGGGAATTCCACCGGCGTAGTGGAGGTCCTCCATCAGGTACTTACCGCCCGGCCTCATTGAACAGATTTTCGGGGTTTTACGGGAAAGCTCATCAAAGAGCTTTATCTCAAATGGAACGCCTGCCTCGTAAGCAATTGCTGGAAGGTGAAGAACCGTGTTAGTAGAACCTCCAAGGGCAAGGTCAACCCTTATCGCGTTCCTGAAAGCTGCGGGCGTAAGGATGTCTCTTGCCTTTATACCTTTTTTGACGAGTTCAACTATCTTTTCGCCGGAAGCCTCGGCTATCCGCTTCTTTTCAGCCAGCGGTGCTGGAGAAGTTCCGCAGAAGGGAAGTGATAGACCAAGAGCTTCTGTCAGACAGGCCATCGTGTTAGCGGTAAACATCCCTTGACAGGAACCAGAAGATGGACATGCTGCAGCTTCAAGCTCCAAGAGCTCTTCTAAGGAGAGCTCTCCTGCCTTATACCTTCCTATGGCTTCAAATGTGTGGGTAACAAGGTCAAGCCTTTCTTTACCTCTCCTTCCTGCAAGCATAGGACCGGCAGTTACTACTATGGCTGGAATGTTGAGCCTCGCCGCTGCCATGAGCATTCCAGGGGTTATCTTATCGCAGGCTGTAAGGAGAACAATTCCGTCAAGTTGATGGGCGGTTACAACGTCTTCAACGGCGTCAGCGATGATTTCCCTTAAAGGAAGGGAAAATCTCATTCCTTCGTGTCCCATTGCAATGCCGTCACAGATGGCAGGAACACGAACGACGAAAGGAGTTCCACCGGCAGCGGCTATACCACGCTCTATGAGCCTTTCAAGGGAGAACATATCAACGTGACCGGGAACGAGGTCGGTCCAGCTTGAAATGATGCCGATAAGAGGCTTGTCAATATCTTTTCTCTGAAGACCTGTTGCCATCATAAGAGCTCTGGCGGGAAGCTTTTCAAATTCCCTAAGGACATCACTTCTCATTCTCGGCTCCCTGGTTAACAGAACTGCACATTAATGAACTTTGCAGTTCTGTTGGTGGGCTATTTCTATTCCGCCTTTTTCAGGATGGTCACACCCACCAGGCGGTTTTTGACCATCCATAGTCCCTCCACCAGGTAGAGGAACTAACCCTTCTGCCACTTCCTCCCACAATCCCTCTTCGGGATGGGATT
>CAZQLZ010000073.1:0-9762 GCA_964594265.1 uncultured bacterium | reverse complement strand
CATTATTTTAAATTTTCTTTTTTGGTTATCGTTTTACAATCATGTTTGGCTATAACTTCGTTTCCTTCTGTAAATCCTTAGCAGATAAGGGATGAGAAAGCATAGCCACAAATAGAAAAATGCCAAGTAATTTTTTCATCTAATCCTCCCTTATACCAAAAAATAAAGGGGAAGAGGATAACCTCTTCCCCTTTTGAAGAAATTATAACAGTTACTTTTTGAGCTTCTCTCCAGCTTCAAAGAGGGTTGGTGTTCCTGCATCGTCAAGGAGGTGAATAGCCTGATAGAGTGGGCTGTTCGGATTCTTGGCGTTAAGCTCCATAGCCTTACGCTTCTTGTAAGCTTCAAATATTGGATGATGTCCGAATTTCTTACCGAGGAACTTATCACGATGCTCATACCTATAAAGCCACCTTTGCCATTCTTCGTCGTCAAGCCATCCTTTCTTGTAAGCTTCGTAAACGTTCCTCTTGACCATCTCCCAGTACTTGTCACCGAGGAGCTTGTAAGCAAGTGGTGTGTCATACATATCTTCTGTAACAATGGACCAAACGTTTCCTGGGAAGTCGTAAACCTTGTATGGGAAGAACTTGAGCGGAGACTTGCTCTCCCATATCTTCTTGGCCTCGGGGATTCCAGCTTCAGCAAGGAAGTGGATTGTTTCCATGATGTCGTACTGGAGCTCCCATATACCATGCCACTGGGTGTAGTCGGCAGCCATCATCTCAGCACCCATTCTGAACCTTCTACCCTCATGGTGCCAGCCGTGGTACATAGCCTTAGCAGGCTGTGGTACCCATCCACCGTTGATAACTTTGAGGAGTTTCTCTTTAATCTTCACACGGTTAAATACTTTTCCATACTTCTTCGGATTCTTCTCGGCATACTTCTTGGCAAGATTATTAAGCCATACAAGGGTTCTTCTTATCTCGTTGTACTGGAGGTTTACAAGGTCCATCTGGAGGAAGTAGTCCGTTACAAATGTTGGAGAGTGACAGTTCTTACATACAGCTTCCATTCTCTTACGCTTTGTCTTCCAGTCGCCGAGCTTCTCCTTGAACCAGATTGTTCTGTAGGACCAAGGAGCCTGGGATTCCCAAGCAAGTCTTGCACTTACGTTGTGGGTAGCCGGAACACCAGGTGCTGCATCCATGTGACATGTTGTACATGTTGGAACTGGAATTGGAATTCCTGACTGAGAAGACCTGTAACCGAGATCCCACTCTTGGTAGTGAGTCATAAAGATGTTTCCGTGCTTGGACTCAAGGTACTCTTCAATGTGCGGATGGTCAGGTCCAATATGACACTCACCACAAGTAAATGGGTTTCTTGCTACAGCTACGTCAAACGTGTGTTTGGGGTGGCAAGCATCACACTCTCCTACACTACCATCCCAGTGGAGTGCCATAATGTTGTGACACTGCTCACAACCAGCCTTTGTAGCAATGATTGGCTCCCAAATAGCCCTGTCGGCGTTAGCATAGAGCCAGAACGGATAAGCGTGCTTACTCTCTGTGAACTCCCGAACTTCTTTGGGGTGACACATGGAACAGTCTTTGGGTGTTGGGTGAGAAGCTACAATTGGTCCTCCGGGACACTGGAAGGCGTCTCCGTCGGATGGGCTGGCACTGTGGCACACAGCACAACCGACACCGAACTTGGCGTGTTTACTCTTTGCCCACTGCTCAATGACCTTCGGGGCTACGTTCTTCTTGAGGTGACACTCTACACATCCAACTGAGGATTCGGGAACTTTTACTCCGTCAACTGTGAGAGCGTAGGACGCCGTTCCCAAAACAAGCGTCAGCAGACACGCCTTTAGAGCGTTTCGCAGTCCCTTCATGTTTTCCCTCCCTATGCTAATTTAAAATCCATTGATTCTCCACCTTGGGGCTACCTCCCCTAAGCTTTGCACCTATCTTTATAGCAAAGAATTTTTTTTTGGTCAAGGAGATGAGAATGCTTATAACAAAATTTAAGTACCCGGACACGGAAAAGACTGGACTTGCAATTTCTTCTGAGAAGTTTCTTCACAGTCAAAAAGTCGTCGTAAAAACCGACAGGGGTGAAGAAGTTGTTAAGACCCTTAAGACCTACCCCTTTGACGAAACCGCCCTAAGGAAGTTTAACATAGACAAAAATTCTCTCTACAAAGTAGTAAGGTTAGCCACAGAAGAAGACATAAGTAAGGCCATTGAAAACGAAGCGTTTTCAGTAGAAGCTCTCAAAGTCTGCAAAGAAAAGGTTGAAAAACATAAGCTTCCTATGAAGCTGATAAAAGCCTACGCAACACTTAACAAGGAAAGGATAGTTTTCTACTTCACTGCTGAGTCAAGGGTTGACTTTAGACAGTTAGTAAGGGATTTAGCCGCCCACTTTAGGACAAGGATAGAGCTCCGCCAGATAGGAGTTAGGGACGAAGTGAAAATGCTCGGCGCTGTTGGAATGTGCGGTAGAGTCTGCTGCTGTAAAGACTTCCTTGAATGTTTTGACTCTGTATCTTTAAATCTTGCAAGACTACAGGGACTTCCTCCTAACCCTGCCAAACTTTCTGGCGCTTGCGGTAGGCTTATGTGTTGCCTTAAGTTTGAAGAAGCCAACTACTACGTAAGGCAGTTCCTCCCAGAAATCGGTGAGATTGTTGAAACACCGGAGGGAAAAGGTAAGATTACCGACATAAACATACCCTTAGAGATAATAACCGTAGAGCTTGAAGATGGAAGGAAAAAACATTTTTCCATCAGACTCTTCCTAAGCAAGGAGCAGTGGAACGAGTATATTGAAAAGCTAAAAGAAAAACAGGATGATAGGTTTAAGTGCTTTACAAGAGCAGGGGTAATAGGAAGTGAAAGTAATCAAAGAACTGAAGAGTCCTCTGAATAGACTCTTTATATACGAAACTTCAGACGGTTACAGGGTAGAGTCAGTCTTTTATAAGGGAGAAAGACTCTGCATTTCCACACAGGTTGGATGTCCCGTTGGTTGTGTTTTCTGCGCTTCTGGAAGCAAAGGCTTTTTTAGAAATCTCTCGTTTGAAGAGATAGTTGCTCAGTATGAACTACTTAAGGAGAAACTACCCATCAAAGGTATTGCTATTGCCGGAATAGGCGAACCCGCGTTAAACGTTGAAAACGTCTCAAAAGCAGTCAACTACCTAAGGGAAAAAGGCTTAAAAGTGACGATAAGCACCACCGGTTACCCGATAGAAGGTTTCAAGGAGTTAATTAGACTTAACCATAACGGGTTAACTCTATCTGTTCATGGTTTAAAAAAGGAAACGAGGAAGAAAATCTTTAAAAAGATGGAGGATTTAGAAGAGCTTCTTAAAGCCATTGAAGAACATCTCTCAACTTCTTCTTCGTCCCGAAGAAAAAAGTTTCAGCTTGGATACCTTCTTATAAAGGATTTAAACGACGACAGAGAAAACCTACAGCTCCTTGCCCAAACTGCGCTTAAACACAGGTTTACCGTTATGCTCATGATGTACAACGAGGTAGAAGGAAAAAGTTTTAAAGCCGTAACGAAGGAAGAATACGAAAAGGCCTTCCTCTTTTTAAGGAGCTTCGGTGTAAGGGTAACCTTGAGTAATAGATTCCGAATAGATAAACTGGGAGGATGTGGAACATTAACGATTGCAAGGAGAGTGTAATGAGGAAAGGAATTCTAATCGCTTCTACCCTCCTTGTGCTCTTTTCTTGCGTTCACAGAGAAGAAGTAAAAGTTCCGCAGGAAAAGATACCGAAGATTGTAAACACCGGAAATGCAGCAGTAACAAAACTCATGGGTGAATTCAAGAAAAATTTGGGTAAAGCCATTCAAGAGAGAGGATTGGCTGGTGCGGTAAGCTTTTGTGCACACAGAGCAGAAAAGATAGCCCAAGCAGTTAACGGTGAACTCTCAGGAATAAAAGTCACAAGAGTTTCTGAAAAGTACAGAAACCCTATGCACAAGCCAGACAAGATTGATAGTAAAGCTCTCAGATATTTTGAAGAAAAGCTGCAAAAAGGTCAGCTACCTCCTTACTACATAACGGCTATCAGAGAAAAGGGCAAAATCTACTACATCTACTATAAGCCAATAACTGTAGTGCCGTTCTGTCTTAACTGTCACGGCAATCCCAAGAAGATGGACCCCGAAATCTTGAAGGTCATCAAAGAGAAGTATCCGCAGGATAGAGCTCTCAACTATAAGCCGGGTGATCTCAGAGGGGCGTTCAAAGTAATAATTCCAGAAGACAGAATGTAGCGGAGGAATGGTATGTTCGTAAAAGAAGGAGAGCTCCCGGGAATAGGAAAAAAGTACTCTATGAGAACAGAAAACGGTGATACCATAGTCATCGTCATCCATCATACGGGGAAGAGGGAAATTTACTACTTTGAGGATGAAAACGAAGAGCCAACGGCGGTAATTGAACTTACCGACGAGGAGGCAAGAACTCTCGGAACAATCTTAGTTGGAGCTCTCTTCCAGCCTACTTCTGACGAAGAAAAAATAGGCTTCCTTATGAAACACTTAGCCTTTGAGTGGATAAAAATACCCGAAGGTTCATTTTTAGCCGGTAAAAGTCTAAAAGAGCTTGAAATAAGGAAAAAATACGGCGTAATAGTAGTTGCAATAATAAGAGAGGAAAACATCATCGTTTCCCCTTCTCCCCTTTTCCCCTTACAGGCAGGCGACACCATAGTTGTTGTAGGTTCCCTTGAAAACGTGAAAAAGTTCCTTAGACTAATAGAAGGCAAAGAAGAGTGATGGAACATTTTATCTCTATTTTAGCTTTACTTCTTTGTGCCTTAACGGTTTCTTATGCAATTTCTGTTAAGTTAAAGTTTCCAGTAATACCGTTATACATACTTGCAGGAATAGTATTTTCTCTTGCCTTCCACATAGATGAACCTCACATATTTGAAGTTCTTGGTGTAATACTCCTACTTTTTTTCATAGGTTTAGAGTTTTCCATAGCAGAGCTTGAAAAAAACCTTAGAGCAATTCTCATCGTAGGCTTTATTGACCTGCTTTTTAACGTTATACCCGCATTTTTCGTAGCCAAACTTTTAGGTTTTGATAACCTTACCTCTTTTGTCATCGCCGTAATTCTCTACCCAAGCTCTTCAGCAATAGTCTCAAAGCTCTTAATAGATCTTAAGAAACTCGCAAACCCAGAAGTTGAAACGGTTCTCTCCATCTTAGTGTTTGAGGACATAGCAGCAGCAGTTCTTCTGGCAATTCTTACCAACTTTTCAGGTAGCGCCGTAGAAACAGAAGGAGTCTTGAGAATTCTCGTAAAAGTTGCCCTTTTCATCACTTTCTCTTTTATCGCCATCAAGAATCTAAACAGGTTAGTTGACTACGCTTTTAAAACTTTTGGGAGCTCCACCGAATTCACAGTTCTCTTTACTGCAACCGTTATATTTTTGTTTGTAGAAACCACACTCGGTTTTGGACTCTCCGAATCTCTCGGAGCTTTCGTTGCAGGAATGCTTTTTGCAGAAAGCTCTTACAAAGAGCAAATAGAATCGGTCGTTATACCTTACAGAGACCTCTTTGGAGCTCTCTTCTTTTTAGCCTTCGGTCTCTCAATAGACCTAACTGCTTTTTCAACCTCCATAGTGCCACCGCTGACTGCATTGATAATTATCTCTTTCATAACAAAACTCGCCACCGGAATGGTAGCCGTAAAGCTTTACAGCTTAGGAGTTAAGAGAGGATTCTCCGCTGGACTCATGCTACTACCAAGAGGAGAGTTCTCAATCCTCCTTGCAGCCACAAAGCCACAGCTTGTTCCTCTAACGGCGGCCTACGTTCTACTCTCTGCAAGTCTTGGCTCAATTGCAATGAAGGAATCGGGTAGAATTCTTAACCTCTTCTTTAAGAAAAAGCCAAAGAAGAAGAGCAGACTCACCCGCTCACAGCTTTTGGGGGACTAAGATGTTTATAACCTTTGAAGGAATAGAAGGCTGTGGAAAAAGCACTCAGGCAAAACTCCTTTACGAGTGGCTTAAAGAAAACAGATACAAAGTTTTACTGACCCGCGAACCGGGGGGAACGGAAGCAGCTGAGGAAATAAGGAACTTTATACTTAAACACCACGCAGAAAACTTCCCGCCATTTTCCGAGCTCTGCCTTTACATTGCAGCAAGGGGATTTCACGTAGAAAACCTTATTAAACCTTCACTTGAAAAAGGAATAATCGTTATCTGCGATAGATTTACAGACTCCACCTTAGCCTATCAGGGTTACGGTAGAGGTCTGCCGATAGATTTAATCTTAAAGATGAACAGAGAAGCCACAGGCGGCCTTGAACCAGACATAACGTTTCTGCTTGACGTTCCGGCAGAGGTTGGACTTTCAAGAATTAAGGGGAAAAAAGACCGCCTTGAAGAGGAACCCTTAGAATTTCACCAGAAAGTAAGAGAAGGTTTTTTGAAAATTGCCAAAGAAAACCCAAACAGGGTAATAGTCCTTGACGGAACAAGAGAAAAGGGAACTATTTTTTCAGAAGTTCTAAACAAAGTGGTAAGGAGGCTGTAGTTTGCCTTTAAGCAACATCGTTGGACACTCAAAACAGATCAGCGTAATAAAAACTCTCGTTAACTCTGGTATGTTTCCCCAGAGCTCTCTCTTTGTAGGACCTGAAGGGGTCGGGAAAAAACTCACAGCGGTTGAAACCCTAACGCTCATAACGGATTCTCCTCTCAATGTAAAGGTAATAGGTAGCGAAAAACCTACCACCATTGAGGAAATAAGAGAGGTTTCTTCTTGGCTCTTCACAAAACCTACTTCGGGCAAAGGGAAAGGAGTCGTTATAGACAACGCAGATGAGATGAGGGGAGAAGCTGCGAACGCACTCCTTAAAACCTTAGAAGAACCTCCAGACTACGGATACATCATTTTAGTGGCAAAAAGTGAGCAGTCCGTTCTTCCAACTCTTCGTTCAAGGTGTAGAATTTTTAGGTTTGGAAGGCTTAGCGACGCCAATGTTGAGTATATTTTGGAAAAACTCGGAATAACTCCGGATAAAAGGGTGGTTAAACTCTCAAACGGTAGCGCTGGAATGGCGGTAAGACTCTCTGAAAGTTCTGTTCCAGAGCTAATTCAGGAATTTTTAAACTTAATGAGGTCAAAGGAAAGACTCAAGGGAATAGTAAAGTTTTCTGCCAACTTTGCTAAGCTTTCTCGTGAAGAAACTATGCTATTCTTAAACGCTCTTGAAAATCTCCTCTCGCAAAAAGACACGATAATCACGTGGTATGAAGCCATAAAAAGAGGAAGGGAATTCTTAAAGTTCTACGGAAAACCTCAATCGGTTGTAGAGTGGATGCTCATAGAAGTTCTTTTCAAAAGTCAAAACTGAACGTGGATTCTTTTAACCTTCCGCTTTCTGACTGTTTCAGGTATCTCTTTAAGAAGCTCGTGGTTTCTAATATCTTCGGGATCCCTGACACCGTTAAAGTTGGTAAGGTAAAAGGCTACTTTGTCACCATAGATGTTTGTTTCGTCAAGGACGAGCCCGCACAAAAAGAGCTCTCGCCGAGATACAAGGCTCTCAAACTCCGGTATTGAAAGGAGCTTTTCTATCTGAACGTCTATATTTATCTCCATAAGTGCGGCGTTTAAGCTCTTCGGGTCTCCTTCATAAAGAGGAAAGAGAATATCAATATTTTCCTCGTAGATCTTTCTAAAGAGCTTAAATTCAACCTCTGCTGCCTGAAAGTCAAAGCTTACAAACTTTTCAAGATTAACCGCCGTTGAGCCTGTAACGGCAACTAAGGGAACACCTAAGTCGCGCACAGCGTAGTAGATGGAGGTAAGATTCGGGAAAACCTGAGCCGCGGCATTTGAGATAATGTAACTTTCAGGAAATAAAGATGAAAGTCTCCATACCATAGAAGAGGCACAAACTATGCAACAGTCATATTCTCCGTGCTCATCTTTTATTAAGCAGTCCCTTATAAGGAGCTTCTCTATTACTTTTACAGCTTCCATCTAAAACACTCTTATCTCCACAGAATTCTCGCGAGTATCAAGTATAGCAAACGAGGATTTACCGGTGAGGTAGCCGCAGAGCTCTCCCGGGTTAACTATCTGGCAACTACCTACAACACGTGTATCAATCTCGTGAGTGTGACCGTAGAGAACGTAGTCAAAATCTCCAGATTTTGCAACCGACTCTAAGAGGTAAGGTTCGTGCATTACGGCAAACTTCTGTCCGTCTATAACTTTCACAGCAGGAGGCTTTTTGATAAGCCCTCCAGATACCTTTAAAAGGCCGGCTATTTCTCCATCGTTGTTTCCGAAAACTCCAAAGAAGTCACATTTTAGATTTGAAAGCAAAAGCTTTACAGAAAAAGGAGAAACAAAGTCGCCACAGTGGATAACAAGGTCAATTTTTTCTTCTCTAACTATCTGAAGGAACTCTTCTAATTTTTTCAGGTTATCGTGCGAGTCTGAGATAACAGCTATCTTCACTTCACATCCCCTTTAGGCGGTTTGTTTGACGTGAAGTTACAGTCGGGATAACGACTGCAGCCGTAGAACTTTTTACCTTTTTTACTCTTCCTTTCAACTACATCACCCTCCCCACACTTTGGACATTTACCATAAGTATAGGGTGCCGTGTAACTGCACTTGGGATAAGCCGAACATGCTATAAATTTACCATATTTGCCGTTCTTTACGACAAGGTCTGCGCCACATTCAGGACACTTTTCCCCCGTTTTCTGCTCTTCAGCGAAAGATTCTTTATACTTACACTCCGGATAGGCCGAGCAAGCTATAAATGTCCCAAACCTACCGTGAATTTTGAGTAGTGGAGCTCCACACTCAGGACACTTCCTACCAATCTCTTCTCCTTTTAGCTTTTTAAGTTCTTCCTCCGCCTTCTCCAAGAGTTCTTTGAACTCACCAAAGTAAAACTCAGAAAGGAGCTCCTTCCAGTCTTTCTCTCCTTCCTCTATTTTGTCAAGCTCCTCCTCAATGTTAGCGGTGAACTTCACGTCAACAACTTTTGGAAAAAGTCTTTTTAGGAGAGAATTAATAAATTCTCCGAGCTCTGTTGGAATAAGTTTTTGCTTTTCCTTCTTAACGTAACCTCTCTGAATAATGTTAGAAATTATCGTAGCGTAAGTAGAAGGTCTGCCGACTCCTTCCTCTTCAAGAGCCTTTACGAGCGTTCCTTCTGTATAGCGTGGGGGTGGCTCTGTAAAGTGCTGAACCCCTTTTACTTCCTTTAGAGTTACCTCATTTCCTTCTTCCAAATCCGGCAGGAGTTTTTCTTCAAACTCAATCGGGTAAACTTTAAGGAAACCTTCTTCTTTAAGGGTACTACCCGTCGCCCTAAAGGTAAGGCCACCTCCCTCTATATCAACAGAAACGGTATTAAAGACGGCGTCCTTCATCTGGGAAGCAACGAACCTACGCCAGATAAGGTCGTAGAGCTTATACTGCTCGGGGGTTAAGTACTTTTTCACGCTCTCTGGAGTCCTGTAAACAGAAGTGGGTCTTATTGCTTCATGAGCATCCTGAGCGGTTTTAGGCGTTTTACTTCCATAACTTCTTTTTGTTTTAGGCAGGAATTCCTCTCCAATCTCTTCCTTTATAAAGCGCCTTACCTCCCTGATAGCCTCATCAGAAACTCTCGTAGAGTCAGTTCTCATATAGGTTATAAGACCTACTCTTTCTTTTCCGAGGTCAATACCCTCATAGAGCTGTTGGGCTATCTGCATTGTTAGTTTGGCTGAAAACCCAAAACGGCGCGATGCTTCT
>CAZQLZ010000072.1:0-17256 GCA_964594265.1 uncultured bacterium | reverse complement strand
GTTTCCTCTACGATTACAACATCACCAGGAGCAACCTGCGGGACAAAAACGGCTCTACCGTTAAACCTACCAAGTCCTTTTCCACCGTAAACAAGCTTCTCTATCTTTATCTTGAACTGCTTTCCCTTCTGCTTCAAGGGATGGCCTCCGGCTGGAGTTTAGGAATTATACGAATTTCACAAAATATTTGCTAACATAAAAATAGTTGGGAACTATAACATTCAAGGAGTCGGCCATGAAGATAAAGACGAAACTTCTTATCTCCCTTGTAGTTGAGGTTCTGATGATTCTTTTCTTCACCGAATTTGCTACCTACAAGCTCCACCGGTTTCGCGAAGCTTACGAACTTGAGAAAGTTATGTTTGACGTTGAAAAGGACATAGCCGACCTAAAAACTTATCTCTTACTTTCTGACCGAGAATTCACCAGTTCTCCCGAAATAAACGACAGGTTAGAAAAGGACCTAATGAGACTGGGGGAGTTTAGTTCGCCAGAAGCCTCAAAGGTTTACTCCATCCTCCTTTCTGCAATTAGTGAGATCAAGAAAGGAAGTTTAGACCTTCAAACGCTAACAAACAACCTCTCAGACAAGGAAGCACAAGTTTCTCATCTCCGAGAAGGTCTCTCAAAGGAAGCAGAAAGCATTCTCTCTTTTGCTGAAAGTATTGTTAGGATTATTCCTCTTTTTAGTCTCCTCATCATAGGAATAGGTGCTTTTAGCTCCTACAGAGCAATAGTTATGCCCATTCAGAAGATGACAGAGACGATGAAAGAGATTGAAAAAGGTAACCTCACAAAGCACCTCTCCATAGACAGAGACGATGAACTTGGACTCTTAGCTAAAGAGTTTGACAAGTTCGTTGCTTGGATAAAGTCAACTTTTGAAGAACTTGGGAAGCTTTCTGTCAAAGTTTCAAATGATGCTGGCGTTCTCATCTTAGAGCTCTTTAACACTAATCTTAAAAATAGTGACATAAAGAAGAGGTTCATGGAGCTCTCTGTCTCCTCAGAAATCCTTGCCAGCTCCATATCAGACGTAAACAGGCTAATAAAGACCGCCAGCAAGGAAGTTGAGAATGTAGATAGTGAAACTCGCAAAGGAGCTGAGATAGTTTCAAGGTCTGTTAATGACGTTCAGGAACTTGCAGATAGGGTTATCTCCTTAAGGAGCAGGATTGAAAAACTCCAGCAGAGCTCCGTAACAATCCAGAACGTCGTTGAAACCATTAAGACCATTGCTGACCAAACAAATCTCCTTGCGCTCAACGCCGCAATTGAAGCCGCGAGGGCAGGAGAAGCAGGAAGAGGTTTTGCAGTTGTTGCCGAAGAGGTAAGAAAACTTGCGACAAGAACCGTAAGTTCTGCTGAAGAAATTGGAAAAATTGTCAGCGACATCATTTACCTCATAGAGGAGTTTTCAAAGGACCTTGAAGAGCGCGCAAGTGAGGCTTACAACGTTAAGCAGGAGATGGCAAAAACAGAAAACGTCCTTGTAACGATAAGGAAGAGGGTAGAGTCCTTATCAAAGGTTACGGAGAATATGCTCTTTTCCCTCAAGCAACAGTTAAGTGCTCTTGACACCGTAAGGGACAACGTTGCTGCAATCAACGAAGAGATGATGAAGTTCCAAGAAGTATTTAGGAAACTTGAGGAAAGAATATACAGGACAAAGGCTTCAATTAGGTCTGTTCAGGACAACATTTCAAGGTTCAACATAGGAAAGCTCCTCATAATCATTAAAGGAGAGGAAGTCTTTGCCGACTGGATAGCGAAACTTCCAAAGGTTAGGGAAGGTGGAGGAACAGTTCTTGACTTTGATGCATCGCCTATAAGAGAGTGGATAAGGAAGGAGCTCCGCCAGCTTGACGTTAAGGGAATCACCGAAGTGGCCAACCAGCTTGAAACAGCAATAGAAGGGTGTTTTGCAGTAGCACGGGAGATAATGAAAGCTGTCAGTGAAGGTAAAGCAGCAGACAGGTTCTTTAAAGACTTTGAATCCAAGGCTCTTCGTGTTATAGAGCTATTTGAAGAGATAATAGAAAGGATCACCAATGGAGAAACAGAAAAGGTATGAGGGCATTTGTTACTACAGAAGTCCTTGCAATAACAGGCTGCTTCCTTACGTGAATATCCCTCTTCCTTTCAGCTTCAGGGTCGTAGAAGTTGATGGAGATACTCTCTATGCAGACCGTTTTTCTCCTCTCGGAATTCTGGAAATCCTTATAGAGAAGAAAACTTTTTTCACTAAAAACATTCTTGGCAACGGAAAAGTAGTTCTTGTTAAGTCGTTCGTAGAAAAGAAAATAGACGACTCCACCGTACTTTTAAGACTCGGTGAAAAGGTATACGATAACAGACGCTTATTTGACAGATACGTATTTTGCCCAGAAAGGCTTGGTGCATTTGAACTCTCATCTGAAAATGAACTGCTCGGGAAAGCTTTCATCGTCAATGTAAGCCTTACCGGTGTTGAATTTGTTTCTTCATCAGTAAATACTTCCACTATTCTACCGGGTTCAATTTTGAACGTCTCCCAAAAAAATAAGCGTTTAAGGGTAAAAGTGCTGAGAGTTAAAGTAGAACCTAAAAAGGTATTCATTGCTGGAGAAATACTAAATACAACTTTCAATTTGATGGATTTCATCATTGGCAGCTACGTCAAATCAGTAAGCGAAATTTTACTCAAAAGCTCCTGATCCTTCGGTACAGGGTATCCCTCTGAACAGGCGTATAACCTGCGTCCCTTATCAGCCTTATAATTTCGGATAGGGGCATCCTAAACTTTACGCCTGCTGCTGCCACAACGTTTTCCTCAATCATGAGAGAGCCAAAGTCGTTTGCGCCGAACTTAAGGGACACTTGGGCAAGTTTTCCACCCTGAGTTACCCAAGAGGCTTGAACGTTAGGAATGTTATCAAGGTAAATTCTGGAAACTGCTAAAACTCTTAAGTACCTCTCTCCGCTGGCTTTATCTTTCACTTCTTTTCCAAGCTCTGTGTTATCCGGCTGATAGCTCCAAGGGATGAAGGCCGTAAAACCTCCAGTTTCATCCTGCAATTCTCTTAACACTCTAAGGTGTTCAACTATATCCTCGTCCGTGTCTACGCTTCCGAACATCATCGTTGCTGTAGTTTTTAGACCAAGCCTGTGGGCGGTTCTGTGAACTTCAAGCCATTCCTTACTTTTTGCCTTTCGGGGGGCTATTCTCTCTCTTACCCTGTCAACGAGTATTTCTGCTCCCCCACCGGGGATTGAGCCAAGACCGGCTGACATGAGACGTTTTAGAACTTCTTCTACAGAGAGTCCAGATACTCTTGAAATGTGAAGAATTTCTGGTGCAGAAAAGCCGTGAACGTGTATTTGGGGAAAGAGAGACTTTATAAAGCGTAGGAGCTCCTCGTAGTACTCAATACTGAGACTGGGGTGGAGTCCCCCCTGAAGGAGAATGGCCGTTCCGCCTAAGTTTAAGGTCTCCTCTATCTTTTTCTTCAAAGTTTCTTTATCAATTACGTAGGCATCTGGAGCTCCCTCTTCCCTATAGAAAGCACAAAACCTACACTTGCAGGTGCAGATGTTAGTGTAGTTTATGTTCCTGTCTATGACGAACGTAACCTCCTTTTCTGGATGTTTCCTATTCCTTACGAAATTTGCAAGTTGACCAAGCGTAATAAGGTCTGTTTCTCTTAAAAGCCACAGAGCATCAACCTCAGAAATCCTCTCTCCAGAGAGAACCTTTTCTATAACCTCCATCTTTACCCCTTACGGACTATAATTAAATCTTGAACTTCAAGTCTAAGAGGTAAACTTTGGAGTGTCAAATTTGCGGTGGAAGTGGTTGGATAGTAGAAGAAGTTGAAGGAAAAAGCAGAGCAATTCGTTGCAGATGCCAATTTGAACGCTTTAGCAGAGAGTTTCTAAAAAACTCTTCTATTCCCGCCAGATATAAAAACTGCAAATTCTCAAACTTTTATCCAGAGACAGAAACTCAGTTAAGAGCTCTTAAAGTGTGCAAAGAATTCTTTTACCTGTTTCCCTTTGTTGACAAGGGAATTCTCCTGTATGGCAATCCCGGAACTGGAAAAACCCACCTTGCCGTTGCACTACTCAGGAATGTTATAAAGTATAAGGGGCTAAGGGGAGTTTTCTGCGACTTTAGGAACTTACTCATAGAGCTAAAGAGTACCTTTGGCACCGGCGAGTCTGAAACGGAAATTTTGGAGAATGTTATGAGAGCTCCGCTTCTCATCCTTGATGACGTTGGAGCCGAAAGGGGAACAGAGTGGGCTAAGGACAAATTAGCGACAATAATAAACTACCGCTACGCCAACAATCTACCCACAATCATAACGACAAATCTTCGTTTTGACGTCCCAACAGAAGAAAGTTTCTCTTCAAGGTTTGACGAAAGAACCGAGTCGCGTATATACGAAATGTGTATGATAATGAAGGTGGAAGGTCATGACAGGAGAAAGAAAGCCCGTTTATAAAAACATTGGCATAATAGCCAACCCAATAAAGCCCGAAAGTGGCAGGGGCGTTCAGAGGATAGTAAGGAAACTCAAAGACTATCCGGTTAGACTATACATGGATGAGGAAACCTGCAAACTAACAGAAGAACCTATTTGTAAGGAAAAGGTAAAAGTCGTTGACAGGCTGATTTTGCCCGATAAAGTTGATGTCATTTTAGTCCTCGGCGGAGACGGAACATTTCTAACCGTGGCAAAGTTGGTTGACAAAAGACCTGTTCCCCTTCTCGGAATAAACTTTGGAACACTTGGATTTTTAACAGAAATTTCCATAGACGGTATAGAGGAAAGCCTTGAAAGATTACTAAAGGGGGAATTTACCGTTGAAAACAGACCGGTGATAAGGGTTAAAGTTCTCCGTAAAAATGGCCATATCTCTATCTATAGGTGCGTTAACGAAGTTGCAATAAAAAGGGACACCTTAGCGAGAATCATTGAAATAGAGATTGAAGCAGACGGAGACTACGTTACAACCTTTAGAGGAGATGGCGTAATCGTTGCAACACCAACAGGCTCAACTGCTTACTCTCTCTCCGCAGGCGGTCCCATACTGATGCCAACTTTGAGTGCAATGCTACTGACGCCAATATGTCCTCATACGCTCACCCTCAGACCTCTCGTTCTTGACGGAAAAATCTGCCTTACAGCAAAGTTAAAGACCGAAAACGAAACCGTGATGGTTATCTTTGATGGTCAGGAGGGAATAGAGCTCCGCAAGGGCGATGTTATAGAAATAACTCGCTCACCTTACGACCTCCTAATCCTGAGAGACCCAAAGAAGTCTTACTATCAAACCCTAAGGGAGAAACTCAAATGGGGGTAGGGATATTTTCTGTAGCAACAGCTTTAGCTCTTTCTCTTCCCATAATCTTTGGAATAAACAGCAAACTAATCACACCGGAAAGTTCTCAGTGTTATAAAGGAAAGCTTTATGTTTCAAACATTGGAGGACTGCCCCCGGATAAGAAAGACGGAGACGGTTATATCTTGCTTGCAGATCTAAAGGGAAATGTCATCAAGCGTAGGCTTATAACGGGACTAAACGCCCCAAAGGGAATAACCTTTGCAAAAGGCAAACTCTTCGTAGCGGACATTGATACCATTGTTGTTGCAGATCCGGAAACTGGGAAAATACTTAAAAAGATTCCAATACCCGGAGCTAAATTCCTAAACGACATTGCCTTTGACGGAAGAAGAACCGTCTACGTTACAGATACCCAGACAAACTCCATATACGCTATGGATACTGAAAACTTTAAAGTTTCTCTCTACTTGAAGGACTCAAGACTTCAAGGACCAAACGGAATTGCTTTTCTTCCTAATGGAAAAATACTCATTGCAAGCTGGGGAGGAGGAAAGCTACTCCTCCTTGAAGGTAAAAATGTAAAAGTAGTAGCCTCCGGCTTTGAAAATCTTGACGGCGTCGTAGCTTTGGATGATGGAACTATTCTATTCTCAGACTTTTCCGCCGGCAAAGTTTACGAGCTTAAAGACGGAAAACTCAAAGAAATTTATAAAGGATTTTCTCCTGCCGATATAGGCTACTGCAACGGTATCCTGTTTGTTCCAGAGTTTATGATGAACAGTGTTAAGGCTGTAAGGGTGAAAAGATGAAGGAGAAAAAGAAAATACTTATCTTAACGGGAGAATCTGGCGCTGGCAAGTCCAGTGCAATGAGACACTTAGAAGATTTAGGTTTTTACTGTATAGACAACATTCCACCTTCTCTTATTCTTAGCCTTATAAGGCTCGTGGAAGATAACCCCGAGATAGAAAAGGCCGTTCTTGTGACAGATATAAGAAACCCTTCTTTCCGCACTACAGCTTCTTCCGTTCTTGAAAATCTTAAATCCAAATTTCCGGACGTTGAAGTATGGTACTTTACGGCAGAGAAAGAAGCCCTTATTAAACGCTTTAGCGAAACCCGTCGTCCCCACCCATTTGAACGCTACGAACCAGGCAAAAGCCTTGAAGCTCTCATAGACGAAGAGAAGGAAATTCTTGAACCGATAAAAGCTTTGGCAGACAGAATCATAAACACCACTGGAATGACAACTCACGACCTTAAACGTTTCTTGAAAGAAATTATTCTTAGTGGTAGGCCAAGACTCAAAGTCACTGTTTTATCCTTTGGTTTTAAATACGGCCTTCCACCATCTGCGGACAACGTCTTTGATGTTAGGTTCTTACCAAACCCTCATTTTGTACCGAAGCTGCGGCCCAAAACCGGTATGGACAAGGAAGTCATTAATTACATCTTCCAGTTTACGGAGGCTAAAGAAACCTTAAAGCTAATAACCCACTTTGTGGAGTTTACCCTTCCCATGTACGAGCAGGAAGGGAAAGCTTACGTTACTTACGCTATCGGCTGCACTGGTGGACAACATAGGTCAGTAGCCATTGCAGAGCTCGTAGCTCAGGAAATTGCAAAGAAGTTTAGAGGCTACAACGTGTTTGTTGAACATAGAGAGCTAAGCGAAAGGAGACAAATTAGCAGCAGCGAAGAATAGTCAAGTGATCCTCTTCAGGAAAAACAAATAAAGTGGAACTTCGGATAATTAGGTGTAACTTGAGAGCTCCAAGCACCCCCGTTACAGAATCCTTTTCTCCAACAAAGATTTTGACAGACATACCAAGCTTTCTGGCAAAGTTAGATAGGTCAAAGTAAGAAAAAGACTCTAAAAGTTCTGTAACCTTTTTCTCGTCAAGCTCTGGAAGGGGTAAGTCCACTTTAGAACAAAAAACTCTGAACTCCTTTACTGCTTCCTTAAAATCTTTTTTGAGCTTCTTCAAAAACCGCTTTACTACTACCTCCGGCTGGGAAACTCCAGAAAACCTTACTGTAGGAGCAAAAAGTATCAGTTCTTTAACTTTATCAGGATAAAGAGAAGCTGTTACAACGGATAAGGTCGCACCCAACGACCACCCAACAAGAGCAGAATCCTTAGGAAGGTATTCTCCAATTTCCCTTGATAACTCTACGATATCCACAGAACTAAAAAAGCTCTCCCCGTGACCGGGGAGAGTTAGATGCTCTGCCCTTTCAAAAGGAGTTCCTTCCCAAACCGACGGCTCAAAACTCCAGCCATGAAGTGTAAAGAGCTTCACGCTGCCTTTTTTCCGCTCAGGATACGTTCTATAAGGCGGTACTCCTTGATAACCTCTATTGCTCTCTTCATCTGGCTGTCAATACGTTTCTCCCTTTCCTTTCTTATCTCTTCTGTCTTTTCTGGATGCTCTTCCATCTCCTTAAACTCTTTCTTAAGCTGTTCTATGTCCTTCTTTGAGAGCTTAACCTCTATGTCAGGAGAAATTCCCTTACCGTCAATGCATTCGTTGTTCGGCATGTAATATTTGGCCGTTGTTATTTTGACTGCGTAACCCATCTCCAAGGGATAAAGAGTTTGAACAGATCCTTTACCAAAGGTCTTCTCCCCAACAACTATTGCCCTGTTATTAAAACGGAGAGCTCCAGTTAAAATCTCCGCAGCGCTTGCCGTTCCGGAGTTAACAAGCATCACAACGGGCACGGTAACCGGCACAATCGGATCATGTGTAGAATAATACTTTCTAATACTCTCAGGAATTCTTCCTTTCGTGTAAACTATGAGTTTACCCTTAGGGAGAAAGTAATCGCTAATTGTAACAGCGGCTTCAAGAAGACCTCCAGGGTTGTTCCTAACATCAACGATAATTCCCTCAAGTTTATCGTCCTTCCTTAGAGCTTCTAAGGCTTTTTTAAACTCATCAATGGCGTTTCTCTGAAACATTGTAAATCTGATGTATCCAATATTCCCTTTAAGAATCTTATACTTAACGCTCTGAATCCTTATAACCGCTCTCGTTATCGTAAAAGGCTTTGGCTCTGCCCAGCCTTTGCGCCAAATCCAGATGGTTATTTTCGTTCCCGGTTTACCCCTCATGAGCTTAACGGCTTCCATAAGACTCATGTCCGGAGTAACCTTCTTGTCCTCTATTTTAACAATAACATCGCCAGCCTTTAGACCCACCTTATAAGCAGGGGTATCCTCTATCGGAGCAATGATGAGAAGTCTTCCATCCTTTGTTTTCGTTATCTGTATGCCAAGCCCTCCGAATTCCCCACTCGTTTCAACCTGAAACTCCTTAAGCTTATCTGGAGTAAAGAGAGTACTGTGAGGATCAAGTTTTGAGAGCATCCCCTGAATAGCACCTTCAAAGAGCTTCTTAGGAGTTACAGGCTCAACGTACCTCTCCTTTACAAGCTGATAAGCCTCTGTAAATAGCCTAATGTAGTTGAGCTCTCCTCCTTTTGCCTCTCCCCTCAAAGCTGCAGAAAGAGATATCTTGGCAAGGGAAAACATCATCAGGATGACAACACCAAAAAAGATAGAGGTCTTTAAAAGCCGCTTCATCTTTTCCTCACAAGGACTTTTTTGACCTTTTCAATTATCCCATTTTCATCAAGCTTAAAGTAGTGAAGCAAGTCCCATCCTTTTCCAGAAAGTCCGAAAACATCAGGAGTACCAAGCCTTTCCATCGGAACAGGACAGTTCTCAACGAGAACCTCCGCCACAGCAGAACCAAGTCCCCCAACGATAGAATGTTCCTCAGCTGTAACAACAGCTCCCGTCTTCGCAGCCGATTCAACTAAGAGCGAAACATCTATAGGTTTTACAGTTGACATGTGAATTACTTCTACAGAAATCCCTTCTTTCTCTAAGATTTCTGCCGCAAGGAGAGCAAAGTGAGTCATCACACCGTTTGAAACTACCGTTACGTCCTTTCCCTCCCTTAGAACGTGCCCTTTACCTATTTCAAATCTATAGTTTCCGTCAAAAACTCTCGGAAACTTTTCCCTTGAAAGTCTTACATAGAAAGGCCCTTCAGTATAAGCCACTTTCCTTATAACCTGCCTTGTTTCTACATCATCGGCAGGAACTATCACCCTCATATTTGGAATACTTCTCATAACAGCAACATCTTCAAGCGCCTGATGGCTTGCACCGTCCTCTCCTACCGTTATTCCACCGTGAGAGCAAACTATCTTAACATTCAGGTTAGGGTAACAGATTGTCTGTCTCACAGCTTCCCAAGCTCTCCCTGTTCCAAAAATGGCAAAGGTACTAACAAAGGGAATCTTTCCTGAAACTGCCAGGCCGGCAGCAACGTTCATCATATTAATTTCTGCAATTCCCATATTAAAAAACCTTTCCGGGAAAACTTCCCCAAACTTTGCAGTTTTTGTAGAACCGGAAAGGTCTGCATCAAGAACAACTATCCTCTCATCCTCTCTTCCAAGTTCAACGAGAGTTTCTCCGTATGCATCTCTAAGGCTAACCCTCTCCATGCTCTCCCCCTTCGGTTACCTCTCCGAGTTCTTTCAGAGCTTCCTTTAAAAGGTCTGGAGGCAAAGCCTTCCCGTGCCATTCCACTCTGTTTTCCATAAAGGAAACTCCTTTCCCCTTAACAGTTTTAGCGATGACCATCGTTGGCTTGTACTTTACGGTATCGGCCTCGTCAAGAGCTTCCTTTATCTCCCTAAAATCGTGGCCGTTTATCTCTATAACGTGCCATCCAAAGGCTTTCCATTTCTCTACTGTAGGGTAGATGGACATAACTTCATCAACCGGCCCGTCAATCTGAAGGTTGTTGTTGTCTAAGATAACGCAGAGGTTGTCAAGGTTGTAGTGAGAGGCCGCCATTGCTGCTTCCCAAACGCTTCCTTCTTGAGCTTCTCCATCTCCTATCATGCAGTAAACTCTACTATCGCTCCTGTCAAGCTTTAACGCCAAAGCCATTCCTACGGCCGCACTGATACCGTGCCCAAGAGAACCCGTGCTTATCTCCACGCCGGGTGTTGTAAGCATGCTCGGATGTCCTTGAAGGTCTCCTTCAAGAACCCTAAACTCTTTTAGTTTTTCAAGAGGGAAATAACCAGTTCTTGCAAGGACGGAGTAAAGGGCAGGTGAGGAATGTCCTTTTGACAAGACAAAACGGTCTCTCTTTTCCCACTTTGGATTTTCGGGATTGTGCCTCATCTTGTAGTAGTAGAGTGTAACGAGGATATCAGCCGCAGACATTGAACCGCCGGGGTGCCCTGAGTTAACCGCTGTCGTCATTTTCAGGATATCTTTTCTCACCTCTCTTGCAATAGCCCTCAGGGTAACTTCATCTATGTCCCTGTTCCTCTCAAGGAAAAATGAAGGTTCAAACCTTATCATTCGTAACCTCCGTAAAACCTTCTTCCTCTTTAATCCTCTTTATCTCCCGTTTAACCTGTTCTCTTGCAGTTCCACCAATTATATCTCTGCTGTTTACAGAACCTTCAACGCTCATAAGTGAAAGGATGTCCTCATCAAACTTATCGGAAAACTTTTTAAATTCATCAAGGCTCAAAGTCTGGAGCTCTTTTCCCTTATCAAGACAGTAAGCAACTATCTTTCCCACAATTTCGTGAGCTTTCCTAAACGGAACGCCCTTCTTTGCTAAGTAGTCGGCAACGTCAGTTGCAAGAGAAAAACCTTTCCCTGCCTGCTCTCTCATCCTTTCCTTTTTTGGCCTCATACCGGAAACTATTTTTGCGTTCACTTTCAAGGCTATTTTAACGGTGTCCACAGCGTCAAATAAAGGCTCTTTATCCTCTTGAAGGTCTCTATTATAGGTAAGAGGAAGTCCCTTTAAGACTGTAAGGATGGCAATTAAATCTCCGTAAACTCTGCCCGTTTTACCCCTTGTAAGTTCAGAAACGTCTGGATTCTTCTTCTGAGGCATTATGGAGCTCCCGGTGCAGAAAGCATCTGGCAGTTCAATAAAGCCAAACTCCTCCGTTGACCAGAGAACAAGCTCTTCAGAAAGCCGTGAAAGGTGCATCATAACCATCGCACAGTTAAAAATTGTCTCTGCCACAAAGTCCCTGTCGCTAACAGCGTCCATACTGTTCCTTGTAACGCCGTCAAAACCAAGAAGCTTGGCGGTAAACTCCCTGTCAAGAGGGTAGCTCGTTCCTGCCAACGCTGCAGAACCTAAGGGAGAAAGGTTAACCCTTTTAAGGGTATCCCTGAACCTCTCCTCGTCCCTCTTAAACATCTGGTAGTAGGCAAGCATGTGATGGGCGTAGAGAACCGGCTGGGCAATCTGAAGGTGGGTGTAGCCGGGCATTACAACGTCTAAGTTTTCTTCGGCCTGCTTTACAAAGGCCTTTCTTAGCTCTTTTAGGAGTTTTAGTATTTCTCCTATCTCGTGGCGAACGTAAAGCCTCACATCTGTCGCTACTTGGTCGTTCCTTGAGCGACCCGTATGAAGCTTTCCTCCGACAGCTCCTATCTTCTCTGTAAGCCTTTTTTCTACGTTCATGTGAACATCTTCAAGCTCCGTCTTCCAAACAAACTCCCCCTTTTCTATCTCTTCAAGAATTTCGTTCAGTCCAGAAACTATTTTTTCAGCCTCTTCCGGCTTAAGAATTCCTTGTTTTTCAAGCATCTTAACGTGAGCGATACTTCCGGCTATATCAAAGGGTGCAAGCCTCTTATCGTAGGAGACAGACTCGGTAAACTCCTCAACGAGCTTGTCCGTAGACTCTTTAAACCTTCCACCCCAAGGCTTTTTTCCGTCAGTCACCTTTAACCCCCTTCACTTGCTTAAGTCTACCACTAAACCTATAATTTCCTAAATCCTTCACGGAGGAAAATATGCTTGGTAAAGAGATAAAGGAAGCCCTCACCTTTGACGACGTTCTCCTCGTTCCAAACTACTCAGAGGTGCTTCCCACCCAAGTTGATGTAAGGACAAAGCTCACAAAGAGAATTACCCTCAACATTCCGATAATGAGTGCCGCAATGGACACAGTTACAGAGGCGGAGCTCGCAATCGCCATCGCAAGGGAAGGAGGAATCGGAATCATCCACAAGAACATGACGATTGAAGAGCAGGCAGAAGAAGTTGACAAAGTTAAGCGTTCTGAAAGCGGAATGATAGTTAATCCTGTAACTGTGAGGCCTGACCAGACAATCGCCGAGGCCGAAGCTTTAATGAGGAAGTACAAGATTTCCGGTCTTCCGGTTACCAACGAAGAAGGAAAGCTGGTAGGAATAATTACAAACAGAGATATAAGGTTTGTTAAGGACTTTTCAAAGAAAATAAGAGAAGTAATGACAAGAGAAAACTTAAAGACCGTTCCGGTTGGAACTACCTTAGAAGAAGCAAAGGAGATTCTCCAGAAGTACAAGATAGAAAAGCTCCCAGTTGTTGACGAAAACGGTTACCTCAAAGGACTCATAACAATTAAGGACATTGAGAAAAAAGAAAAGTATCCAAATGCCTGTAAGGATGAACTCGGAAGGTTGATGGTAGGAGCAGCCGTTGGCGTTGGGGACGAGGCTGTAAGGAGAGCAGAAGCTCTTATAGAGGCAGGAGTTGACGTCATAGTAATAGACACGGCCCACGGCCACTCCAAAGGGGTAATTAAGACGGTTGAAAGGTTAAAGGAACTCTTTCCGGACGTTGACTTGATTGCCGGAAACGTTGCGACTCCGGAAGGAACAGAAGCCCTCATAAAGGCTGGAGCTGACGCTGTTAAGGTTGGTATAGGTCCCGGCTCTATCTGTACAACAAGAATCGTTGCAGGCGTTGGAGTTCCCCAGCTTACAGCTATTGCAGAGTGCGCGGAGGTAGCAGATAAGTACGATATCTCCATCATTGCCGATGGAGGGATAAAGTTCTCCGGAGATATTGCCAAGGCTATCGGAGCTGGAGCAAGGGTTGTAATGATAGGGAGTCTCTTCGCTGGAACAAAAGAATCCCCCGGAGAGCTCGTTCTCTATCAAGGAAGGAGCTATAAAGCCTACAGAGGAATGGGATCCCTTGGGGCAATGAAGAAAGGAAGCAAGGACAGGTACTTCCAGTCTGAGGTAGACGAGAAGAAGCTTGTCCCAGAGGGCATTGAGGGAATGGTTCCCTATAGAGGACCCCTTGCCGACACTATTCACCAGCTCGTAGGAGGTCTTAAAGCCGGAATGGGCTACTGCGGAGCAGCAAACATTGAAGAAATGAGGAGAAAAGCCCGCTTTGTCAGGATAACCCACGCAGGACTAAAAGAGTCTCACGTTCACGATGTCATTATCACTAAGGAAGCTCCAAACTACTGGATTGGGAGGTAGCTTTAAAGTGCTACCTCTTTTAAGCCCGTCCCGTAGAAGGAAAGGGCTTTTAAAAACTCCTCGTTGAACCGGCCTTTCCACCTGTTTAGGGCTATCTGAAGGCTTGAAGGTTTTTTGGGTTTATAAAGGAGCTCCATACCGGCCTCTTGTGGTGTTTTGTCGCCCTTTTTCTGATTGCAACTGTTACAGCAGGTTACCAAGTTCTCCCACTCCCACTTTCCTCCTCTGCTTTTTGGAATAACGTGATCAATTGTTGCTTCACTGTCTTTAACTATTTTGCCGCAGTAGGCACAGGTAAAATTATCCCTTATAAAGACAGCCCTCCTTGTCGGAGATACGGTTTGCCAGTGTCTTAAAAGAACAGGAATTCTAATAACGAGAGGGGCAGGATACTCTACCCTCGGGGAAGAAATGGTCACAGAAGTGTAGTATTCAAGAACTTCACACCTATTGAGGTAGTCAAGGATAAAGGCCTTTTTGTGAGAAAATACGGTTATCGGCAAGTAGGTCTTATCCAAAACTAAAGTAGGATAGAGGATCATTTTCACTCTCCTCAATCTTAATTGTTTTCAAATTTAATTACGGGGGGAACTAATGGCCACAGAGCTCCCTAAATTCCTTAGATCCTTCTCGCAGGAAGAAATTCTCCTCCTTGAATCCAGAGACAGACAGTACAAGGCCTTAGAAAAACTCTTTGCCTCTCTAAAAGAACCGGAACTCTTCTTAAAACTCATCGTCATAAACGCCCTCCTTTCTTATCAGCTCCAGATGAAGGGAGAAAACTACTGGGAAACTTTTTCCCGCTTTTTCTCTCAAAACCCTGAACTCTCAAAATTTGAGGAGTTCCTAAAGCTCTATAACAGACGTTTTCTTTCATCTAAACTAAAAAGGTTTAAGAGAGTTATTAAGTGCCTTGAGAAAATAATAGAAGAAGGAAGCATCCTTAGGTTTGGAAATAACTTAAAAGACCTTGTCAGAAAGCTTGCCTCCTGCTTAAACCAGAGAGAAGACAGTAAAACAATCGTCTTCGCTGCAAAGATGTTCATGTACGGTTATAGGATAGCCTTAGGAGAAGAACCAAAAGGACTTGAAGATATCGCCATTCCTGTTGATTCAAGACTTTCTAAAATTAACCCTGATAAGGAGTTTTGGAAGGAGCTCTCCAATAAAAGCGGTATCCCGCAGATACACCTTGATGCCATTTTTTGGATTCCGGCAGGAATGAAAGAAGAAGAGCTAAAGGAGCTCCCAGAGAACCTAAGGACGAAATTAGAACAGTTACGGAAAATTATCAGTGACAGCTAATTGAGAGGGATAACAGCCTTTTCACTCTTCCAGATTGATGACCTCGTTCACGGTGTCCTCGTTGACTCTGTCGTCCTCTGGATTTTGAGAAAGTAGAACAAGGAACTCCTTATTTCCCTTTGGACCTCTTGGCCTTGAAAGGGTAAGGTTTTCCGGGTAAAGACCCATTTCCTTTGAAAAGTTAAGTATCTTTTCAATCGCCTTCTTATGAAGAGAAGGATCCTTAATAACCCCTTTTCCCCTATCAACCTCCCTTTTTGTGAGCTCAAACTGGGGTTTAATTAGTGCAACAATCTTTCCTCCTGGTTTTAAGAACTGTTTTACAACTGGAAGAATCTTTGTAAGAGAGATAAAAGAGACGTCAATAACTACAAGGTCTACTTTCTCAGGAACTTCCTTCTCTGTTAAATACCTTGCGTTAAAGCCCTCTACCGAAATCACTCTTGGATCATTTCTCAACTTCCAGTCAAGCTGTCCCCTACCAACGTCAACGGCGTAAACCTTTTTTGCACCGTGCTTTAAGAGGCAATCGGTAAACCCTCCAGTTGAAGCACCAACGTCAAGACATGTAAAACCTTTAACGTCAAGGTCAAAAGCTCTTATGGCCGTTTCCAGTTTAAGACCACCACGAGAAACGTAGGGAATGTCCTCTCCCTTTATCTCTATTCTGGCATCGGGGGAAACAGGAGCCCCTGCCTTATCTACAACTCTCCCGTTAACAAGAACCTTCCCCGCCATTATTAAGGCCTTTGCCCGTTCCCTACTTTTTACGAGTCCCTTTTCTACAAGGAGTTTGTCAAGCCTTTTTTTGGTCGGCACTTTTTAAGCCGCTCCTTTTTACTTCTTCAAAGATTTATCTGCTTAACTTCCAGTATCTCGGGTATGCCCTTTATTTCCTCAATCGCCTCTGGTGGAACATCGTCGTCAACCAAGATAACACCTTTTGCTTCTTTACCCTTTTCCATCCTTCCAAGCTGGAAACCGGCAATGTTCACGTTGTACTTTCCCAAAATTGAACCGAGCTTCCCTATTACGCCGGGAACGTCAAAGTTTTTAATTATGAGGAGTTTCCCTTGTGGCGTAAGGTCAAAAAGGAATCCGTTGATTTCAACAATCTTGGGGAATTTTTCGTCCATTACAGTACCGGCAATAGAAAACTCTCCGTCTTCCGACTTGCAGCTTACCCTCATGAGCTTTTTAAAGTTTATTCCTTCAGGTCTTCTTACTTCAACTATGGAAATGCCCTTTTCTTTGGCAAGGAAGGGAGCATTTATGAGATTAACTGGTATGTCAACTATTTTCTGTAAGAAACCTTTAAGAAAGGCCGTTGTGAGAGGCTTTGTATCTTCACCGATATCTCCTCTATACTCTATGACAATTTCTTTAGACCTTGAACAGGCAACCTGAACAGCAAAGAGTCCAAGCTTTTCGGCAAGCTCCATGAATGGCTTTAGAACCTTTGCAGCAGCAGTGTCTTCGTAAGGAGCGTTAACGGCAAACTCTACCTCTTCTCCTCTTAAGGCTGCAAGAACCTGATTTGCAATTATTACAGCTACGTTTGTCTGGGACTCGTAGGTGTTAGCTCCAATGTGGGGAGTTACGATGATGTTTGGAGCGTCAAGGAGAATGTTGTCGGTTGCAGGCTCTTTTGAAAAGACATCAACGGCAGCAGCTCTCACTTTACCGCTAACTAAAGCGTCGTAAAGGTCTTTCTCGTTTATTATTCCCCCTCTTGCAATGTTAAGAATAATTACGCCGTCTTTCATTTTTTCTATTTCTCTCTTCGTTATCATGTTCTTCGTCTCTTCGGTTAAAGGAGTGTGAACCGTTATAATGTCTGAACGGCGAAGGAGCTCTTCAAGGTCGTCAACAAGTTCTACCCCAAGTCTTTCGGCCTTTTCTCTCTTTATGTAAGGGTCGTAGGCTATTACTTTCATATCAAAGGCCTTAGCCCTTATTCCAACGCGAGAACCTATCCTTCCAAAGCCTATTATTCCAAGGGTCTTACCGGCAAGCTCAACTCCCATAAACTTTTTCCTTTCCCACTTCCTCTCTTCCTTTAAAGATTTGTGGGCGTAAGGGATTAACCTTGCGGCGGCAATCATCATTCCCATAGTGTGCTCTGTTGCTGCTAAGGTATTTCCTGCTGGAGCGTTTACAACGAGTATCCCTCTACGGGACGCCGCATTTAGATCAATGTTATCAACGCCAACTCCTGCCCTCCCTACAACCTTAAGTTTTTTTGCTCTTTCTAAGAGCTCTTCCGTTACGGGTGTTCCACTACGGGT
>CAZQLZ010000071.1:0-3370 GCA_964594265.1 uncultured bacterium | reverse complement strand
AATTTTACCTTAAGATTTTTGCTAAGATTTACAAGAATTTCGGAAGTAGAGGAAAGAGTTGAAAATTACGATAACCGGAACGCCGGGATGTGGAAAGACAACGGTAGCTAAGCTCCTATCGGAACTAACGGGAATTCCTGTTTTCCACCTATCTAACCTCATTAGGGAGAAGGGGTTTTATACAGACTACGACGAGGAAAGGGACGCTTACGTCACGGATGTTGAAAAGCTGACGGAGTTCTTTAAAGGAAAAGAAAAGTTCATAGCCGAGGGGCTTGTTGCCCACTACATACCTTCTGACCTGTGTATAATTTTGAGGGTTAATCCTTCAGAGCTCTCTAAAAGGCTCGCCGGTAGGGGATACTCTCCCAGTAAGATATCAGAGAACGTAGAAGCTGAAAGACTTGCTGTAATAGCGACGGAAGTCTTTGAGAACCCTTGTGCTCCGAGAATAGCTCACATAGATACGACAAACAGGACACCAGAAGAAGTTGTACAGCTAATACTCAGGTGTATGAGAGGAGAAGAGATTTTTGACAACGTTGACTGGCTGGAAGAGCAGGAAAATAGCCATCAAAGTACTGAACATCTTTGAGAGAAATAAAAGGCTAAGGGAGTACGTAGAAAAGCTTACCATTAATCTTTCTCCACTTGACAGGGCATTCATCCGAGAAATAGTCTCCGGAACTGTTAGATACCTAAAACTCCTTGATTTTTCTTTGGAGAAAGTCCTCAACAAAAGACTAAAGAGCCAAAAACCTTCAGTTAAGAATGCTCTTAGACTCATAGCTTACCAACTTTTCTTTACGGGAGTTCCGGCTTACGCTGCGGTAAACGAGACGGTAGAAGCTGTTAAGAGACTCTTAGGAAAGAGACCAGCCGGTTTTGTCAATGCAGTTTCCAAAAAGTTAGTAAACCTTGACTACAGGAAAGAAGTGAAGAGTATCCCTTCTTATTTTGAGAGGATTTCTACCCTCTACTCCTTTGAAACGTGGATGGTAAAGCGCTGGACGAAGTTTTACGGTAAGAGTGAGATTGAGAAACTCCTTAAAGGCCTTAACAAGGTAGCTCCTCTATACTTGAGGGTTAACAGAATAAAAATAACGCCAGCAGAGCTCTTTTCTCTTCTTTTAAGAGAAGGAATAGAAGTTGAGAAACATCCCTTCCTACCGGATATGCTGAGAATAAAGGGCAGAGTTCCAATAGAAGATCTTCCCGGATATAAAGAAGGTTACTTTTACATTCAAGATCCAGCCTCCTTCCTGGCAGCTTATCTTCTTGATCCGAAGCCTTTTGAGTTAATACTTGACGTTGGAGCAGCACCCGGCGGAAAAACTACGGCTATTGCCTCAATAACTAAGGATAGAGCAAAAATTGTAGCAGTTGACGTGAACAAAGAAAGGATGGAACTTTTAAAAGCCAACTGTAAAAAGCTTGGCGCAGAGAACGTTTCCTTTGTTCTAACGGATATCTCTAAGGACAGAAGCTTTAGAGAGAAATTTAGAAATTCCTTTGATAAAATTTTAATAGACGCTCCCTGCAGTGCTACAGGCGTAATACGTAGACATCCAGAAGGCAAGTGGAACAAGTCTATTGGACTTATAAGGCACAACCAGAAGGTACAGAGAGCTCTGCTTGAAAGTGCCTTAGAACTCCTTAAACCTGGTGGAGTCCTGCTTTTTAGCGTTTGTTCCTTAGAGTGGGAAGAAGGTGAGGAGAACACGAAAACAGCGCTGAAATTAGGTTACGCTCCTCACAGGTTCTTCAACCTCCCTGAGGAGCTTAAAGCGTTGGAGAACAATACTTTAAGAGTATTCCCCCACAGAGACAACATGGACGGTTTCTTCTACGCAATTTTCAGGAGATAGCCCAATGTCCGAACTTGAAAGACAGAAGCTCAACCGTCAGGTTCTAATAAGACTGATAAAGGCAATAATGGATCAGGAAGAGCTGGAAGTTATATCCCAGATAATTTCTATGGATCCCAACTTATCGGCTCGGCTTTTAAAGTACATAAACTCTCCCTACTTTGGACTTAGGAAAGAGATAACATCTATAGAACACGCCGTTGCCTACTTAGGCTACAAGAAGCTAAGAGAGTTTGCTTTTATCCTTCTAACAACCGCTGTTTTACAAAACAAGCCAAGAGAAGAAGTCAAAGAGGTTCTTCAGTTTGCTTATCTCATGAAATTCCTGGCAAGAAAGCTTTATCCTGAATATGAAGATGAATCGTTCATGGTAGGAATTCTTGAACCGGTAAGAGATGAAGTAAGAGATGAACTGAGGGAAATATTGATTCAAGCGGGAGTTTCTAATATTGTTGTGGAGGGACTGTACAACGAACATTCACTTCTTGGAAGACTTAAATCAACAGCTACTGAAGTGTTACCTTTGTGTAGGAAATTCATTAAGGGAGAAATAAGTGATCTTCCTGTTAAGACTCCTGAAGACTTAAAGTCTGCAGTTGTAAAAAGCTGTATAGATTCGGAAAACGTAGCGAACCAGATATTGGAGCTGCTTTAAAGGACAAGCTATAATCTTACTTAATGTCGTAAGGTGAGGAAAGGAGGTAAATATGGCAGATGTTGAAAGACTGGAATTAAACAGGGAAGTAATGCTTAGGCTAATAAAGGCTCTCATAGATGGGGAAGAACTTGATGAAATTGCTAACATCATTAGTATGGATCCTAACCTATCAGCCAAACTTCTCAAGTTTATAAATTCTCCTTTCTTTGGACTGAGAAAAGAAATTAAATCTATCGTTCAGACAATTGCTTATTTGGGTTATAAAAACTTAAAGGATTACGTTTTTGTTCTGCTGACTTCCTCTTTCCTTAAAAGAAGGATGAAATAAAAGAAAATTTAAAGTTTGCTTACTTGATGAGAAACATGGCTGAGAGGGTTATGCCTGAGCATGCTGATGAAGCTTTTATGGTGGGAATCCTTGAACCGGTAAAAAGGGAAATAGGAGAGGAAGTGAACTACCTACGACTAAAGTCGTAGGCTTCCGAGGGAGTTTGACAAGTTATCCCTGTCCTTATCCCTCTGGGCGGGTTCACGCCGCCCTCTACTCCTATCCCTGCATATAGCAGGGACTCGGAGATACCTTCATTCAGCACGCTGTGTCAGGATGTTCATCCCAACACTTTTTACTGTCTTCCCTGCTATTTGGCTGTTTACCCTCCACCTGCTTCGGACTTGCTTGCCAGTGACGGGATACCCACCTTGTTACAGGCCGTTTAAGGGCATTGCCCGTATGGCGGAGCTTTCACCCTTCCCGCAGGCTTCATCGGGAACGCAGGGAAGATGTTTATATCTTACCATAGTCAACACCCCTTCGGGGTGTCGGGCTGTATCCCCGCTTTAAAAA
>CAZQLZ010000070.1:0-6092 GCA_964594265.1 uncultured bacterium | reverse complement strand
TTCGCCTTTGTAAAATTCCGTAAACCAGAGCTCCACAGCTACCCCCAAAAACTTAGAATGAGCTCCCTAAGTATTTTAGCCCCGAGCATCTGGGTAATTCCCGACGGGTCAAGAGGAGGAGAAATTTCTACGACGTCAAATCCGACTACGTTTAGTGCAGGTGGTAATTTATAAATCGCCTCAAAGAATTCAAGCGGAGAGAAACCTCCCGGCTCTGGAGTCCCCGTTCCGGGGGCAAAGGCCGGGTCAAAGAAGTCAATATCAATAGTAAAGTAGATAGGGGTATTCACCTTTCCAAGAACAACTGGGAGCTCCTTAGGAGTTTTTAAGAAGGTTATCCTCTCAGAGATCCTCATAAGTTCAAACTCTTCCCTCGTTCCGCTCCTGATTCCTACCTGAATTAACTGGCAACCGAGCTCTAAAATCCTCCTCATAACGCAGGCGTGGGAGAATTTTGTGCCGGTGTACTCGTCTCTCAGATCAGCGTGAGCATCAAATTGGACTACCGTTAAACTCCCGTAACGCTCAACCAGAGACTTAACAACAGGGTAGGTAACTGAATGCTCCCCTCCAATCATTACCGGTATTTCTATGCTCTCCATGAACGATTCAACAGCTTTAATCATTCCTTCCGGCGTGGCTGGAACTTCAACGTTTCCCACATCCCTAAAAGCAACGTCCTGAAGGCTTTTGTCAAGCTCAGGACTGTAATCTTCAAGGTTTTCCGAGAAAAACCTTACGCCGTCAGGACCAAAGCGTGTCCCCGGCCTAAAACAGGTAGTTGAGTCAAAGGGTATTCCAAAGAGAGTAATCTTCCCCTCTGAAGAGGCACACAGGAACTCCATATCACCTCCAAAAATTGGTAGAATTGACCTTAGATAAATAGGTGGACAGGAGAATTTTATGAAATGAAGTTTAAACTAAGGGGAACGAACGTAATTGCTATAGAGCTCCTCACGGATGAAAAGAACTTTAACGTTGAGGATATAAAAAAATTTATCCTTGAGAAAAAACAGCTTTTGCGGGGAGCAAGGTTTATAATTTCAGTAGAGAATAAACTTCTAAAAGAGGAAGAGATAAAAGAGCTAATTGAATTTTTACGCAGCATGAAAGAGTTGACATTCTGCGGATTGAAAACCAACTTAAAAGAGAACAGGGAACTTTGCATAGCTCTGAATATTCCCTGCGACCTTTCAAACATGGAGCTTGAAAGGGAGAAGGAGAGGGCTGAAACCGAGGAAGTAAAATTTGTAAGGAAAACCCTCCGTTCCGGAGATAAAATAACCTCAACAGGAGATTTGGTAATAATGGGCGATGTTAATCCCGGCGCAGAAATTGAGGCCGGGGGGAATGTTTACGTTATGGGCAACTTAAGAGGAACGGTTAAAGCCGGTATTGGAAAGACAAGTGGGGAGGTTAGAGCTCTCTTCTTCCAGGCTCCGAGGCTGGAGCTCTGCGGTAAAGAACTCATTTTTGACAGAGGCGAAAAGTATATAAACTTTAGAGCAAGGATAAAAGACGGAGAAATCAAAATAGAACCACAAAACGAAAAGAAGGGGAGATAATGGCGGACAAGGTAATATGTATCACGTCAGGCAAGGGAGGAGTTGGTAAAAGCACCGTCACGGGTAACATAGCAACTGCACTTGCGGCTAAAGGTTACAAGGTAGTAGCAATAGATGCCGACATTGGTCTAAGAAACCTTGACCTCATCTTGGGACTTGAAAACAGAATAGTTTACGATATTGTCCACGTCATAGAAGGAGTCTGTCCCGTAGAAAAAGCCTTAGTAAAGGACAAAAGAACAAAAAATCTATTTTTACTTCCGGCAGCACAAACAAAGGACAAAAGTGCCGTAAAACCTGAGGATCTTGTAAATATCGTTGAAAAATTGCGGGAAAAGTTTGACTTCATTTTTATTGATTCTCCTGCCGGTATTGAGGAAGGTTTTAAAACTGCCGTTACGCCTGCCGACACAATTATTGTCGTTGCCAACCCAGAAATGGCATCTATCAGAGACGCCGACAGAGTAACAGGTCTTTGTGAGGCCATGGGTAAACCCGAACCTAAGCTTATAGTTAACAGACTTGATCCTAAGAAAGTTGCAAGAGGAGACATGATGGATGCTGAAGACGTTGTTCAAATTTTAGGTCTTGAACTCTTGGGAATAGTTCCTGAGGACAAGAACATGGTTTCCTACATAAACAGAGGAGAACCTGCGGTCCTCTTTGAAGATTCAATAGCAGGAAAGGCCTTTAGGAATATAGCTGAGAGACTCTTAGGTAAAAAAGTTCCTTTCCTTGACCTTTCCTATAGTGAGTCCTTCCTTAACAAGCTGAAGAAACTCTTTGGAGGAGAGTAAACAATGAGTCTTGTAGATAGAATAAGAGAAGCCTTCAGCAAACCCCCCGCAAAAGAAATAGCAAAAAAGCGCCTTCAGCTGATACTTAAGTACGATAGGGCAGGCTTACCGCCAAACGCAGTAGAAGCCGTGAAGAACGCAATACTGGAAGCTCTCAAGGATTTTCCTTTTATTGATGCTTCCGGAGTTACGATAAACATCGCCAACGAGGAAAACAGTAAAGGCAAAATTGAAATTGAAGTACCAGTTAAGAACAACTAAAAATTAAAGGCCCCCTTGCGGAGGCCCTATATTGTTATTGTTCCTGTGACTGTTCCTCAGCTGTTTCCTTCACGTCAGGCTCAACAAGCATAACTATCGCTGTAGGAGCCGCATCTCCCTTTCTAAAGTCGTAGTGGAGAAGCCTCGTGTAACCACCGTTCCTACCGGCGTACCTTGGAGCAATTTCATTTACAACTTTGTAGGCGATACTTTTACGGGTTACTATCGCAAGAACGTCCCTTATAGCCTTTACCTTGTCCTGCTGCTTACCCTTAGTAATAACCTTGTCAGCAAGTCTCCTGAGCTCCTTAGCTCTTGCAATAGTAGTTACAACCTTACCGTGCTCCATAAGGTCGGTTACAAGGTTCCTTAGCATAAGCATTCTATGTTCAGTAGGCCTTCCGAGTTTCTTTCCTTTTACTCTATGTCTCATTCTTGCCCACCTCCAAGTTCAAATCCAAGAGAAGAAAGGAACTTCTCTATCTCTGCAAGAGACTTCTTACCAAGACCTTTAATGCTCTCAAGTTCCTTCTTTGAAAGTTTAACAAGCTCACCTACGGTAGTTATTCCGTTTTCAACGAGGACTTTTAGAGCTCTACCTTTTAGCCCTGCCTCTTCTAAAGACTTCTCGTAAACTTCCGGCTTTTCCTCTTCCTTAACTTCCTGAGGTTGAGCCGTTGCAAAGATAGCCTCAACGAGCCTATCCCTGATAGTAGAGAAGTGCTCAATCAGGATGTTAGAAGCCCTTACAACTGCATCCTTAGGAGTGATGCTTCCGTCAGTCCATATTTCCATAGTAAGCTTGTTGTAGTCAGTTCTCCTTCCAACCCTCGTATCCTCTACCCTGAAGGCAACCTTCTTGATAGGAGAGAAGTCCGCATCAAGGGGAATCCAGCCTATAGTTGTGATGTCAAAGATTTCTTGAATATCCTCTGACAGGACAAATCCTTTACCCTTGTCAATCCTTAAGTGAATCTCAATCTCAGCGTTCTCGTTGTCAAGAGTAGCAATTTCCTGGTCGGGGGTGAGGAGCTCCACCTGTGACGGAAGAACAAAATCCTTAGCGTAAACCTTTCCGGGACCCTTCTTCTTTAACTCTATAAACACAGGGCCTTCACCGTGAAGGACAAAACGGAGCTGCTTTATGTTAAGGACGATCTCAACAACGTCCTCAACAACACCCGGAATTGTAGAAAACTCGTGGTAAACGCCCTCAAACTTCACAGCAGTCGGAGCTGCACCTTCTATAGAAGAGAGGAGAACCCTCCTGAGAGCATTACCTATGGTAACACCGTAACCCTTCTCAAGAGGCTCAACCACGAACCTACCGTAGGTGTTCGTGTGTTCCTCCCAGAGAAACTTCTCAGGAGTTATAAATTCAACCATTATTTCCTCCAGATTACGATTAACTATTACTTGGAGTAGAGCTCAACGATGAGGTGCTCTTCAATTGGAATCTCTATCTCCTCCCTTGTTGGCTCTGCCTTTACAATACCCTTAAAGTTCTCTGGGTCAAGCTCAAGCCAAGATGGGATTCCCCTTTTTTGAGCAAGTTCTATTCCTTCCTTAATCTGAGGGATATCCCTGCTTTTCTCTTTAACTTCAATCACATCTCCCGGCTTTACAAGGTAGGAAGGTCTGTCAACCTTCTTCCCGTTTACAAGAATGTGACCGTGAACGACAAGCTGTCTTGCGTGCCTGTGGGACTTACCAAAACCGAGCCTATAAACCACGTTGTCAAGCCTGCTCTCAAGGAGCTTAAGAAGGTTCTCACCGGTCTGGCCTTTCATACGCTCGGCCATCTCGTAAAAGCGCCTAAACTGTCTCTCCCTCACGCCGTAGTAGTACTTAACCTTTTGCTTCTCCATAAGTTGGCGAGCGTAGTAGGAAAGCTTTCTCCTTGTACGGCCGTGTTGACCCGGAGGATAAGGCCTTCTATCAAGAATGGATTTACCCTTAAGAGTTTTCTCTTCGCCAACGTATATGTTAACGCCAAGGCGTCTGGCAATACGCCACTTTGGTCCTGTATACCTTCCCATCTACTACCTCCGTTACACCCTTCTTCTTTTTGGTGGTCTGCAACCGTCGTGGGGGATAGGAGTAACATCCTTAATAGCCTTCACGTTGAGGCCAGCAGCGGCAATAGCCTTGATAGCTGTCTCCCTTCCGCCACCGTTTCCTTTAATCCTGATTTCAACGTCCCTTACGCCGAACTCCTTCATGGCTCTTTCAGCTGCTCTCGTGGCAGCAAGCTGAGCGGCGTAAGGGGTGCTCTTCCTCGTTCCCTTAAATCCAACAGTTCCACCGCTTTCCCAACAAAGAGTATTTCCATCCTTATCGGTAAAGGTAACAATAGTATTGTTGAAAGTTGTCTGAATGTGAGCTATTGCAAAGGGAACAGTCCTCTTCTGCTTCTTCTTAGTGCTCTTTTTGGCCCTTGCCATAAATAACCTCCTCTAATTACTTCTTAGTTGCTTTCTTCTTGCCGGGAACGGTCTTCCTGGGACCTTTTCTGGTTCTTGCGTTAGTTCTGGTTCTCTGACCTCTAACGGGAAGACCGAGTCTGTGACGAACGCCCCTGTAACAGCCAATCTCAATGAGGCGCTTGATGTTCATAGCGATTTCTTTTCTGAGGTCACCCTCAACCTTGTACTCTGTTTCAATAATCTTCCTGATTTTTGCAATTTCTTCCTCCGTTAAATCCTTGACCCTTTTCTCTGGGTCAATTCCAGCCTTCTCGCAGATCTTAAAGCCGGTCTTAATTCCAATACCGTAGATATAAGCAAGAGAATAAGGAACTTTTTTGTTATCCGGAATGTCAACTCCTGCTATCCTCGCCACCTTTAGCCTCCTTATTTACCCTGTCTTTGTTTGTGTTTGGGGTTTTCACAAATAACTCTTACTACCCCTTTCCTTCTGATAATCTTACACTTGGGGCAAATCTTCTTTACAGATGGTCTTACCTTCATCTGTGTACCTCTCCCTTATTAGTGGTTTAGTGCCAAACAGCCGCGGTATATAAAGGGACGGTTATCCTTTCCTGTAGATAATCCTCCCCCTTGTTAAATCGTAGGGGCTAAGCTCAACGACCACACGGTCACCCGGTAAAATCCTTATGAAGTGAACCCTCATCTTTCCTGAAGCGTGAGCAAGTACCTGATGGCCGTTGTCAAGCTCCACCTTAAAGTAAGCATTGGGAAGCGCCTCTACTACCTTTCCTTCTACCTGAATTCCTTTCTCTTTCGCCATTCTCTCTCCTGATTTAAAGGGTTTACACCCAACTTACTACGCGACGTAGCTTAAATTGCGGACATAATTATAGTCCCTTCTTCTGTAATAGCAATATCGTGCTCAAAGTGAGCTGAAAGTTTTCCGTCTTTCGTGACTACCGTCCACCTATCCCTCTTTACCTTCACTTTCCCCGTTCCCTCGTTAACCATCGGCTCAATAGCAAAGGTCATACCCGGCT
>CAZQLZ010000069.1:0-4676 GCA_964594265.1 uncultured bacterium | reverse complement strand
TCTAACAGGCAAAGGTAGAGTAGGTTCTTAAAGTGCTGGAAGGTTTTAAGAGCTCTTTCAACCTTGTGTAAGACGCTTTTTTTAGTCGTAGATATTGACAGAGTTAGTAGCATGACTACTTTGGTGAAGTAATGATTTTTGACTATTTTACTACACAATCACGTGCAAGGTGGACTTGAGGGATTGTAATGAAGTGTCATAAATGCTAAGGAAAACCTGAACTGTTTACGAGGAGGCACCGTCTGGGGTGCCTCCCTTTGGTTAGGTTACTTTTTGTCGTTTTTATCTTTATTTTCGTCTTTTCTCTTATCTTCTTCCGGTTCTTTGACGATAATCTTAACCTCTCTCCTTGCAGATTCGGCCTTGGGAAGTCTAATCTCAAGGATTCCCCTATCGTATATGGCCTCTATACCGTCTTCCTTAACTTCAACCGGAAGAGGAATTACCCTCTGAAACTCTCCGTAGAAGCTCTCGCTGAAGAAGACGTTTTCCTTTTCCTCCTTCTTCTCCTGCTTCCTGACACCGCGGATAATCAGATAGTTGTCCCTTACCCTTACGTCTATGCTGTCTTTGTCAAGTCCGGGCATTTCTGCCTTTACGACGACCTCGTCTGGAGTTTCGTACATTTCAATTCTTGGCTCAAAGCTTGATTCAAAGGTAAACTCTCTGCCGAAAGTGCCAAAACCCCTCATCATTTCGGACATAAGCCTTTCCATTTCTTGAAACTGCCTGAAGATATCTTCAAAGGGGTCAAATCCCCTTCTCCTTCCGAAGAATCCTCCAAACATATCTCCCTCCTTCAAATGGTTTTGTAAGAAATCTAAGTTCAACTTTTAAATTATTCCCTTTTTTCCAGTTGGCAAGGGTTACTTGACCCCAAATCTTTTCCTCTTTTCTTTGACGAACTTTAAGAGCTCTTTGAGTGGCCATGCATTTATGACAAACCTTTTTTCAACCCATCCCCTTCTTGCGGTTCCTACGCCGAGCTTCATCATCCAGAGATGGTCGGCGTGGTGGGAGTCGGTGCTTATTGAAAGGTAGACTCCCTTTTTGGTAGCAAGCCGACAGAGGGAGTCTTTTAGGTCAAGCCGGTTGTAGTAGGCGTTTACCTCTAAGGCTGTTCCCGTCTCTTTGGCCTTTTCAAATACTGCATCAAGGTCAAGGGGGTAGCTTTCTCTTTGTCCTATGATTCTGCCGGTTGGGTGGGCTATCACGTTAACGTAGGGATTTTCCATAGCTTTAAGGATTCTTTCTGTGTTGTCCTGAGAAAACCGTGAGTGAATAGCGGCAACTACAAAGTCAAGTTGGGAGAGGACTTCGTTGCTATAATCAAGGCTTCCGTCGGGTAGAATGTCAACCTCAGCCCCTTTTAGGATTCTTATCTTTCCTTTAAACCTCTCGTTGAGCCTGTCTATTTCTTCGTTTCTCTTTAAGAGCTCCTCTTCCGAAAGTCCACCGGCAACTTTTAGAGACTTTGAGTGGTCGGTTATTGCAATGTACCGGTATCCCATTTTGAGAGCTCTTAAAGAAAGCTCTTCTATGCTTGAAGCTCCGTCGGACCAGTTTGAGTGAACATGGAGGTCTCCTTTTATGTCTTTGTAATCTACAAGGTCTGGAAGTGAGTGGTTGAGGGCTGCTTCAATTTCGCCGGTGTCTTCTCGGAGCTCCGGAGGAGGTGTGTCCATTCCTAAGCTTTCGTAAATCTCCTCTTCTTCTTTGCCGGCTATTTTTCTTTCTCCTTCAAAAAGACCGTACTCGTTTAGCTTGTAACCCTTCTTTATCGCTAAGGTTCTAAGGTGAATGTTGTGGGCTTTTGAACCTGTGAAGTACTGGAGAGCTGCCCCGTAGCTTTCCGGCTCAATTACCCTTAAGTCAACCTGCTCTCCTTCTTCAACGATTACGCTTGCCTTTTTGCTCCCCTTCCAGAGAACTTCCTTAACGTTTGGAAGGTTTACAAAGGCTTCTATTATTTCCAGACTGTTTTTGCCGCTTGCTAAAATGTCTATGTCTCCAACCGTTTCTTTCATTCGCCTTGTTGAGCCGCAGACCGAAATCGCCTCTACTTCAGAGTGTTTTCTTAGGGTTTCAACTATCCTGTCTGCAATAAATACGGCTATTCCCAGTAAAATCCTTCCGTGGCTTTTTTCAAGGAGTTCAATTCCCTTTCTTATTTTTTCAACCTTCTTTATTCCAAATCCGGGGAGCTTTAGGAGTTTTCCCTTCTCTATAGCTCTTTTAAGATCCTCAAGACTCCTTATTCCCAGTTTATCGTAGAGCAGCTTTACAGTCTTTGGCCCAACTCCCGGTATATCAAGGAGGGTAAATATTGTGTCCGGGACTTGCTTTTTTAACTCCTCAAACTCCTCTATCTTACCGGTTCTTAAAAATTCTAAGATTTTTGACTGTAATCTCTGGCCTATTCCGGGAAGGGAGGTGAGCTTTCCCTCTTTGGCGAGAATTTCTATGTCTTCCGACAGGTCGTTTATGAGCCTTGCAGCATTCCGGTAGGCACGGACACGGTAGGGACTATCGCCGATGAATTCCAGTATATCTGCCCACCTTTCAAATATTTTCGCGAGTTCTTTGTTTTTCATTTTTTCCTCCTCATTAATTATAGGTATAATTTTCCCACTATGAGCGAAAGAGAGCTCCGAAGGGACAACTACTGTTTTGTCTGCGGAAAAGAGAACCCGAAGGGAATGCACCTCTCGTTTAAGAGAGAAAGCGGCAAAGTCTATTCACGTTTTTCCCTTCCAAAGTACTACCAAGGCTATGACAACGTAATCCACGGAGGGATAATTTCCCTCATCCTTGACGAGGCTATGGCCTACCTTCAAAACTACGAAGAACGCTTCCTTACCGGAAGGATAACGGTAAGGTTTCACAATCCTCTCTACGTAGGTGAGGAAGTAGAGGTTAGAGCTGAGATTATGAAGGAGCGTAAAAGGTTCAAAATAACGAAAGCCGAGATGGTAAGAGTCTCTGACGGTAAGAAGATTGCAGAGGCAGAAGCTCTTATGTTCGTTATAAGGGAGAAGTAAATGAATAGGCTTTTTCTTTTAGTGTTTTTTTTAACTTTCTCCTTTTACTCTTCCTATGGAAGTGATTTTAAAGTTCTAACTGAGGCTACATCTATCAGGTCAGTACCTAACGGCGAAATTATTGGAACGCTTGAAAGGGGTGAGGTTCAGACACTTTACGGGAAATTCTCTTTTTGGGGAAAGGGAGAAGACGGCTGGGTCAACCTTGATTTTACGGAGATTAATCTTCCAGAATTTACGGTTACTGGAAAGCTAAGGTTACGTTTAGTTGAAACCGGTGAGGTTGAAGCTGTAACGAAAAAGGGAAGTTTTCACCTTCCGCAGGGTAGTGTTGTAATCGTTTCAGAAGAAGATGGTAACTTTATTTATGGCGTTTATAAGGGAGAACCTTTAGCTCTTGATAAGAAGAAGCTTGACTTTCAGCCGGAGGAAAGGCAGTTCCGGATAGTCGTTTTAAATAGAGAAGCAAGGTTGATTTCTTTTGCCGGTAAAACCTTAACTTTAAAGCCCGGAACTGTCGTTTTAGTTGATGAGTTAAGCGGGGAAGTTCTCTTTTCTGGAGAGCTCTGGGAAAGGATTGAATTTCCTGCTGCTCAGACAGAACCCCAAGTTAATGCCATTCTTGAGGAGGTTAACCACTTAGTAGATATATTTAATAGTGCCAAGTACTCGTCTCCCATAGCGGAGAGGTTAGGTTACTACGTAAAGCTCCTCCCTGTAGAGGAGAGAGACCTTGAGTTAGTTCCTACCGGTAACGGTTACGGCTTGAAGGTAGCTTTAAGGTATCAGCTTTTTTATAGGAGCGGAAAGCCAATTAAGACCAGAAAAACGAGGCTAATTTTTAAGAAGTCTAACTTTGAATTTTGGAGGAAGATTACGGAAATCTGTTTCAATTACGGAGTAAGCAGGTTTGTTGAGCTTGATATCTACAGGTATAATGGTGAAGGGTTTTCAAAAGAAGGCTTTGTAGCTGCAAGTTTCAATGTTTATAAGCTTGGATATCTGACGACTACGAAAGATTTTATGGAGAATGCAGAGTCGGAGCTCAGTGAAGACCTTTGGTTTTTTGCAGATGAAGTCTATGAGAGGCTTGAAAATGACAATAGTGAAGAACGTTGAGGAGATAAAGAAAAGAATAATTAGTGCTTGTGAGAGGGTTGGAAGAAATCCAAAAGAGGTTCAAATCCTTGCTGCTACAAAGACAAGAACTCCTAAGGAGATAGAAGAAGCTTTTAAGGCTGGAATAGAGCTCTTTGGTGAGAACAGGGTTCAGGAGGCAAGAGAAAAGATTCCGGTTTTAAGGGAGCTCCCTGTAGAGTGGCACATGATAGGGCACCTTCAGACCAACAAGGTAAAGTACGCTGTTAAACTGTTTGATGTCATTGAAACCGTTGACAGGCAAAAGCTTGTAGATGAGCTGGAGAAGAAGCTTTCCCAGATTGGGAAAGTTATGAGGGTCTTTATTGAAGTAAAGCTCTCCCCCGAAGAAACAAAGCACGGCTGTAATCCAGAAGAAGTAGAGTCTCTTGCCCGTTATATTCTGAACAAAGAACGCTTAAAGCTTGAAGGCTTGATGACAGTTCCGCCTTACATGGATAACCCCGAAGATGTCAGACCTTACTTTAGGAGGTTAAG
>CAZQLZ010000068.1:0-3595 GCA_964594265.1 uncultured bacterium | reverse complement strand
TTTGAAAAACCCAAGACGAAGCAAGCTGTTGAGTTTCTCAAGAACTTAGGTCTTGAGAATGAGAAGGTACTTATTGTTGTTCCTTCTGCTCTTGACGCAAACACCTATCTTTCTTTCAGGAACCTTCCAAACGTTAAGCTTCTTCCGATGAAGGACTCAACGTTTACGACGTCCTCTGTTTCAACAAGTGTATCTTCTTTAAGTCAACCCTACCCAAGTTAGAGGAGAGGTTATCATGAGAACTCCCTATGATATAATCCTGCGCCCGATAGTTACAGAAAAGAGCGTAAGGCTTGCCAACTTGGAAGTTAAGAGCTCCAAGACCAAGGAGAAGAGGAAGATAACCAAGCTCACATTTGAGGTGGCGATGGACGCCACCAAACCTGAGATAAAGGAAGCCGTTGAAAAGATTTTCGGCGTTAAGGTTGAAAAAGTTAACACAATGATTGTTAAGGGTAAGAGGAAGGGTATCAGGTTCTTGAGGGGTAAGAAAAGAGACTGGAAGAAGGCAATTGTTACCTTAAAGCCCGGCTACGAGATTGACCTTGAGAAACTCTAAGTGAAGGAGTAAAGAGATGGGAATTAAAAGGTTTAAGCCATACACCCCGTCAAGACGTTTTATGACGGTTTCAGATTTCTCTGAAATTACAAAGACCGAGCCTGAAAAGTCCCTTACCGTAGGTTTTGTAAGGGGAACTGGTAGGAACAACCAGGGAAGGATTACCTGTCGTCACAAAGGTGGTGGACACAAGAGGCGTTACAGGATTATAGACTTTAAGCGTGATAAGATAGGTGTTCCAGCCAAAGTTGTTGCTATTGAGTACGACCCTAACAGGTCTGCAAGGATTGCCCTCCTTGTTTACGCTGACGGTGAGAAGAGGTACATCCTCTGGCCGGACGGCCTAAAAGTTGGCGATACTGTAGTATCCGGTCCTGATGCAGAAATAAAGGTTGGTAACGCTTTACCTTTAAGGAACATTCCAGTTGGTACAATCGTTCACAACGTTGAGCTAAAACCCGGTAAGGGTGGACAGCTTGCAAGAGCTGCCGGCGCTTTTGCTCAGGTTATGGGTAAGGTCGGTGATTACGCTCAGCTGAGACTTCCATCTGGTGAGCTCCGCCTTGTTCACCTTGACTGCATGGCAACAATCGGTCAAGTTGGAAACCTTGACCACGAAAACATCGTTCTCGGTAAAGCAGGACGTTCCAGATGGCTCGGTATAAGGCCTACCGTTCGTGGTACTGCTATGAACCCAGTTGACCACCCCCACGGTGGTGGTGAGGGTAGAACCTTTGGTAAACATCCTGTTACTCCTTGGGGTCAGCCAACCAAGGGATACAAGACAAGACGCTCCAAGAAGTACTCTGATAGGTTTATCATTAAACGCCGTAATGAGAAATAGGAGGTCTAAATGGGACGTTCACTGAAAAAGGGTCCCTACGTGAACCCTAAGATACTCAAGAAAGTTCGTAAGATGAACGAAACCGGCGAGAAGAAGGTTATCAAGGTGTGGGATAGAGCCTGCACCATCGTTCCAGAGTTCGTTGGTCACACCTTTGCCGTTTATAACGGCCACAAGTTCATTCCTGTTTACGTTACCGAGCAGATGGTAGGTCACAAGCTTGGTGAGTTTTCTCTTACAAGAACCTTTAGAGGTCACGCTGGTCAGAAGCAGAAAGTTGCCAAGAAGAAGTAAGGAGAGGTAGAAAATGGCAGTTGAGCAGAGGGAATACTACAGAGAAGGAGAGAGGGGTTTTGAAACCCCTCAGGAAGCAAGGGCTATCTGGAGAAGGGCCAGAATGTCAGCCTCTAAGGTGAGGATTGTGATTGACCTCATTAGGGATAAGCACGTAGACCAAGCCCTTGCTATCTTGCAGAACTCTCCGAAAAAAGCTGCAAGAATGATAGAAAAGGTCTTAAAGAGCGCTATTGCTAACGCTGAACAAAAAGGGCTTAACCCTGAGGAGCTTATCGTTAAGAGGGCCTACGTTGATGAAGGTCCAACCATGAAGAGGGTTAAGCCCAGAGCAATGGGTAGGGCAAACATTATCAGAAGGAGAACCTGCCACATTACCGTTGTGGTAGGTTTGCCAGAAAAAAAGTAATTTGGGGGTAAACCTTGGGACAGAAAGTACATCCTATCGGGTTTAGGCTTGGTATCACTAAGGACTGGGAATCTAAGTGGGTAGTTAAAGAAAAGAGCAAGTACGTTCAGTTCCTCCACGAGGACATCAAAATCCGCGACATCATCAAGAAGAAGTATTACCACGCCGGTATAGCAAGGATTGATATTGAAAGAACCCTTGACAGGATTAACATCAGGATTTGGGCAGCCCGTCCCGGACTTTTAATTGCAAGGAAAGGAGCAGAGGTTAAAGCCCTCAGAAGATACCTTGAGGACTTAACAGGAAAGAGCGTTTACATCAACATTGAAGAGGTTAAGTATCCACAGCTCAACGCTCAGCTCGTTGCAGAAAACGTTGCTCAACAGCTAGAACGCCGTGTGGCGTTCAGGCGTGCGATGAAGAGGGTTATTGCCGAGGCTATGAAGGCCGGCGCTAAGGGTATTAAGGTTCAGTGTGCCGGAAGGCTCGGCGGTGCCGACATGGCAAGGACCGAGTGGTATCGTGAGGGTAGGGTACCGTTGCAGACTATTCGCGCCGACATAGATTATGGCACTGCAATTGCCAAAACCAAGTACGGTGTTATCGGGGTTAAGGTCTGGATCTACAAGGGTGACGTTTACAAGGATGAGACCGAAGAGCTCCTTAAAAAAATTGAGAAAGAAGTAAAACAGGAGATGGAGAGAGGTAAATAACCATGTTGATGCCAAAGAGAACAAAGTTCAGAAAGCAGCAGAGAGGAAGGCTCAAAGGAAAGTCCTATAGGGCTAACAGGCTTGCCTTTGGTGACTTTGGCATACAGGCCTTAGAGCCTGCCTACGTTACGACCAACCAGATAGAAGCTGCAAGGGTTGCCATTACAAGGACAATGAAGAGGGGCGGTAAGGTTTGGATTAGGATATTCCCCGATAAGCCTTACACCAAGAAGCCCCTTGAAACCCGTATGGGTAAGGGTAAAGGTAACGTTGAAACGTGGGTGGCAAAGGTTCTTCCCGGCAGGATAATGTTTGAAATTGCCGGGGTTTCAGAAGACGTTGCTATGGAAGCTTTAAGGCTTGCCATCCACAAGCTTCCTATGAAGTGCAGAATCGTTAAGAGAGAAGAAACTCCAGTTAGTGAGGAGTGAAGATGAAAAAGCTCACAGAAGAACTCAGACAGAAGTCAACTGAGGAGCTCCAAAAAATGGTCGTTGAGCTCAAAGAAAAGCTCCTTAAGCTCAGGTTTAAGAACGCTTACGGTCAGCTTGAAAACCCTATGGAAATTAGAAAGACGAGAAAACAGATTGCCCGCATTCTTACCATCCTCAGAGAACGCGGCGTTAAGGCTTGATGGAGGAGACTATGGCTGAGACCAAGAGGGTAAACAGAAGGAAGGTAAGGATTGGCGTTGTAGTTAGCGATAAGATGGACAAAACTGTTGTCGTTAGGGTTACGAGGGAGTTTAGACATCCCCTCTACGGTAAGCGCGTTAA
>CAZQLZ010000067.1:0-4686 GCA_964594265.1 uncultured bacterium | reverse complement strand
CCGGGCTGGAGTAAAAGGTTACCTTCTAAGTAGAAGTGGCTGTCTTTAGTCCACTTAGCGTGAGAGGCAGCAGCCTTAAAAGATTTTTCCGTTGGCTTTACAAAGTTTCCTTCTGCGCTCTGAAGCTGTGCAGCAGAAAGGCCGTTCTGGAGCTTATAGGCATACTCAACGTAGCCGAGAGCTCCCGGCGTCTGCCTTACGTAGTTGGTAACTCCGGCGTTTCCTTTAGCACCAATTCCAGTAGGCCAGTTAACAACTTTTCCGTAACCGACCTTCTCTTTCCACTCAGAACAGACTTGGCTTAGCCAGTAGGTAAAGTTCCACGTAGTTCCAGAACCCTCTGACCTGTGAACAACAGTTACCCTCTGGTGAGGTAGCTTAACGTTCGGGTTATCTTTCTTTATCTCTGGGTCGTCCCAGTATTTAACCTTTCCCATAAAGAGATCGCAGGCTGTTCGGTTTGAGAGCTTAAGCTCACCATCTCCAACGCCGGGAAGGTTATAGACAACAACTATTGAACCGATAACGGCCGGAAACTGGTAAAGCTTCCTCTTTTCAAGCTCCTTCGGGGAGAGCATCTTATCAGAACCGCCAAAATCAACGGTTCTCTCCGTAACCTGCCTGATTCCACCGCCAGAGCCTATACCCTGATAGTTAACTTTAACACCAGTTTCCTTCTTATACTCTTTAGCCCAGTTGACGTAAACAGGATACGGGAAAGTCGCTCCAGCCCCGTTGATAGAAACTTTAACCTGTTTTTTTCCCTCCTTTTTCTCGCCTCCAAAACAGCCAAACAGCAGAGCTACAGCTGGAAGAGTAAGAGCTACTAACTTCTTTGCTTTAAACCTCATGGAAAAACCTCCTTCTACCACTTGATTCTTGCTACAGCCATAAGTGTACTTTTATCACCAACCTCTGTTCCTTCGTCTAAAATTCTCTCATGGACGAGAGAAAATTTCACGTGTTTATTAAGATGATAGAAAACGCCATAAACAAACTGATCCCTCTCGTCATTTGAAACCTTGTCATCTGGATCCCAATGGTCATACCTCGCAAGGACTCCTAACGGGTATCCAATGATAGGCTTAAGTTTGATGTCTCCGTTAACGGAGTAACCTTTTTGATCTTTATCTCCCCCATCGTAGCTATCAATGTTGTTCCAAATGTACTGTCCAGCAATGAGGAAGTAAGGGTTGTTATAAACAGCGTGAACTTGATAGATGTGCCTGTCGTAGTCTTCACCTTTGTGATCAAAGGAGTGAGCTGTATGGAAAGAAAGTGTAAATCCGTCAATGAGGTTTAGAGAAAGCCTTCCTTCTAAGGACTTACCGAAATGGTCACTTTTTTCAACGCCATGATAACCTTCGCCGTTGTAAACGCCAATCTCCCAAGAAGCTATGCCATACTTACCCTTAAAGTTCACTCCCAAGTCTGCAGAGTTCGTAAGGTGAGCTCCACCCCCACTCTCTATAAAGGTCTTTTCAATATCCCTGTGAAGCCACCCGTGGTGTTCTTCCCAATCAATCCAAGGCCTGTGAGCCATACCAAGTTCAACGCCTGTATAGGGAAGGACATCATGGAAGTAAACGTAAGCATACTTAAGCCTTACAATGTATGAACCCCCATCAACGTTACTATCCTGTTTAACATCTACGGTTGTCCTGAAGTAATCCTTGTCGTTAAAGTAACCACGAACTTCAAGGTAGTTCCTCGTAATTTTGAAAGCGTTTGTCTCCTCATCACCAACCATGTTGTAATCCCAGTGAACATAGGCCTCCCCCCCAATTTTGATCTTACCTTCAGTTGCTGCTCCTTTTGCTTCCAAGTTCGGAGCACACAAAAGACCTCCAAGGACAGCAAGTCCGAGTGTCATTAGCTCCTTTCTCATACCTCTTTCCTCCCTACTGCAGGTGTGGTGTGTTTGACTCAAGTTTAAAGAGAATTTGTTAAGAAATTGTTAAGAAACACCACACCCACGGAAGGGAAATTATGAAGCTCTTTTTTTCTTCCTATGCATATACTTAATAATCAGCCTTGAAATCCGTAAGTTCTTTGTATCGTTGGCTAAATCAAGGGGAGTTTTACCCCTGTTGTTTTTTATGTGCGGGTCTGCTCCGTTTTCAAGTAAAACTTTTGCTACCGAGTAAGTTCCCCTTGTAGTGGCGGAGTAATGAAGAGGCGTGTTCCCAAAGCTATCCTTAGAATTAACGTTAGCTCCATTCTTAATCAACAGCTTGGCCGTTCTCACTCTACCATATATCGCAGCTAAGTGTAGCGGAGTGTAGCCGTAGTTATCTGTAGCGTTAACGTTTGCTCCCTTCTCAATCAAGAGCTTTGCAACTCTGTAACTCCCCCTTATGACAGCCTGATGTAGAGGAGTTAAACCGTAGTAATCCCTCGCCTGCACATCTGCTCCATGCCCTATAAGGAACTTGGCAAGTTCAACGTTGTCTGAATCGGCAGCATAAAACAGGGGAGTTTGCCCGAACTTGTCCTTAACGTTAACGGGAATTCCGCTGTTAATAAGCTCCTTTACTTTTTCAACATCGCCCTTTCTTAGAGCTCTAAAGAACTCTTTCTTTATCTTCTTATCAACTCTTACACTCTGGGATTTTACTTCCTGACCTGCAAAGGAAACTGACAGAAAAGTTAAGGACACAAGCAGCGTTAAGTAAATCCAAAACTTTCTTTTCATCGCTTCTCCTTTCTTAAACAGTCTGTTGTAGTTCTTCAAGAGTTTTAAGCAATCCTTCCAAGCTCTCTACATCAACGTAGAGTTTTCTGTCAGGAGTAAATGTAGCTCCTTTTTTCTTCACAAATTCAACAAGTCTCTCTGGAGAAACGGTCGGCTCATCACCAAAAGTAATTATCGCTTTCCCTGAAGGTGTCATGCTAATTTCCTTTACACCAACTTCCTTTGCTAACCTCTTTACCTTCATAACCTTAAACATGTTCACAAGTGGATCGGGTAGGTATCCGTGAACCTTTTCAAGCTCTTTAAGTACCTCCTCCGGATTCTCAGCCCTTGAGAGCTCTCCGTAAATCCTTAACCTCTCCCTCGTATCCTCTATGTAATCCTCAGGAATAAAAGCCTCCACAGGGATGTTGATATTAACATCCTCTTCTTCTTTCTCTTTTGCCACTTCCTCAAAGAGCTTCAGGTAAAGGTCAAGACCTACGGTGTTTACAAAACCGCTCTGTTTTGGTCCAAGAAGAGTCCCTGCTCCTCTTATCTCAAGATCTTTCAGTGCAAGCTGGAAACCGCCTCCAAGTGGAGAGAGTTTTTTCATCGCCTCAAGGCGTTTAACAGCCTCAGAGGTAAGCTTTGCATTCGGAGAAGTAAGAAGGTAGCAGTAACCCTTTTCTATACCCCTTCCGACTCTTCCTTTAAGCTGGTAGAGTTGAGAAAGTCCAAACCTTTCTGCCCCAATGACTATCAATGTGTTAGCCGACGGAACGTCAAGTCCAGACTCAACTATCGCCGTTGCTACAAGAACCTGAACTTTCCCCTCAAAGAAGCTGTGCATAATCCTCTCTATCTTATCTGCCTTCATCTGGCCGTGAACGATTTCAACAGAAACTTCGGGAAACATTTCCTTTACTTTTTCCTTTAAAGGTTCAAGCTCATCTATGTCGTTCTGGACGATAAAGACCTGCCCTTTCCTTTCAAGCTCCCTCTCTATGGCAGTTTTTAAGATTCTGTCTGAGTACTTTGAAACAACTACCTTAGTTCCCCTCCTTCCGGCTGGAGGAGTTTCTATTAAGGAGATGTCCCTAAAACCTGAAAGAGCGGAGTATAGAGTTCTTGGAATCGGCGTTGCAGAAAGGTATAAAACGTCAATGTTGCTTTTCATTTTTGTTAGCTTTTCCTTTGTCCTGACGCCGAACCTGTGTTCTTCGTCAATGATTAAAAGACCAAGATCTTTAAATTCTACGTCGTCCTGAGTAAGCCTATGAGTGCCGATAATTATGTCAATTTCTCCCTTTTTTAACCTTTCAAGAATCTCCTTTTGCTCTTTTTTGGTTTTAAAGCGAGAAATCATCTCTATGTTAACGGGAAATCCTTTAAACCGTTTCTTAAAAGTTCTGTAGTGCTGGTCAACCAAAATTGTGGTTGGAGCAATGACGGCCACCTGTTTACCTGCAGAGACCGCCTTCATGGCAGCCCTCATTGCAACCTCTGTCTTACCAAAACCCACATCGCCGCATATGAGCCTATCCATAGGCTTTTCAGATTCCATATCTCTGTAGACTTCCCTTATGGCTTTTGCCTGATCGGGAGTCAGCTTATAGGGAAAACGTCTCTCAAACTCTCTGATGAGGTTTTCATCGCCAACTAACTTCTCTCCTTTTGCCGTCTTTCTCTCTTTGTAAAGCTGGGCAAGTTCTTTCGCAAACTTGACTAAGGACGCCTTTATCTTCCTCTCAAGGTTCTTCCAAGACGTTCCTCCGAGTCTGTCAAGCTTTGGAGATTTCCCTTTATAACCTGTATACCTGTAAATCCTGTCAATCTGGGTAAAAGGAGCGTAGAGCCTTTCTCCTCCAGCATATTCAATCTCAATGAAGTCGTAAGTTTTCCCTCCGAGGTTCCTACTCGTAATACCTCTAAAAATCCCTATTCCGTAGTCCCTGTGAACACCGAGGCTGCCGGGTGCTAAAGTAGTTATGTCATCTTTCTGTCTTATT
>CAZQLZ010000066.1:0-2716 GCA_964594265.1 uncultured bacterium | reverse complement strand
ACTTCCCAATGGAGCTCTCTTAACCATTCGGGAAACTTCTCAATCTTTCTCTCTTTCAGGTATTTCTTTAGTGCAGGATGGGAAACTTCCTTAACTTCAAGGATTTTTACTGTTGAAACTCTTTGAGATTTTGGAATTATTCTTGGCGTCTGAATCTCAGAATTTCCCAAATACTTCTCTCTCAAGAACTTAACCGCTGTTACATAGTCCCAGCCGTATAGGACCATAACAAGGTCAATCCAGCTCCCGCCTTTATCACTTCCAAAGTCGTGCCAGAGCCACTCTCCAAAGTCATTCTGCTGAATAGAGACAGAAGGTCTTTTCTCTCCTCTCCAGACTGCTGGAACTTCTACGTAGGAAGGTCTTTTGATAAAAGGAATGCCTAAGTCGCTAAGAATTATCTCAGGAGCTATAGACTTAATGCGGTGGAGTTCTTCCTGTCTGTCCACTTCTCATGCTCCTACTATTCTCAAACTTCCTCCAAATTGCTCCTTCAACAGCTCTAAAAGACGATCTTTTTCTTCTGCTTTCTCCAACTCTATCGTTATGCGGATCTTTTTCTTTTCGAGCTTTTCAAGTGTCCTGCGAGCAGCTTCTTCAAGTGCCTTCTTCCATTCTTCAAAGTTTTCAACAGGAACAAAGTTTTCTTTCTCTATCTCGCTTTCAACCCAATTCTCATAGTTGTCCAACTCAACATTTAGAAATTCTTCATTTCTCTTAAGGTCGTTCATTTCTACCTCTCTAAAAGTCTTTTGAATTTACGGCTTGGATAAGCAGTTATAAGTCTTAACTTATTCCCTCTTATCTCACAGGGAACTGCCCAGGGATAGCCCTCTACGTTCACCACTATAAGCATCTGTCCTGGATAACTCTCCTGGTTAAAATGCTTTCGAAAAGCTACAACATTACCTGACGTGATATAGTGTGAAATCTCCTTTAAACTTTTTCCATGCCTCTGTTTGACTATCTCACTTTTCTTCTCGTCCCATTCAAACTCTAAATTGCTCGGAATCAAACTTTCCCCCAACACATATTTTCTCCTTTGACCGCTAACCTGTTATTTTTTCATCCCGGCGCCAAAGTGCCCGCAGTCAAGGGAAAAGCCGAAGGCTTTAGCGAACGGTAGCGAGCGACCCTTGACGAGGACACGAGGCGCCGATCTTCTCTCTTTAAGGTTGGCGGTCATCAGAAAGTAGATTGCCCCTGCTTTTTGTTTCAAGACCTTAACTTTTCTGCTATCTCAAGTGCTCTATCACTTCCAAGTTCAAGTATTGCCTTAACTATCTGGTCATTCGTCATACCTTTCATTTGCCTTAATAGATATTCCTCTTTGGATACCGCAACTTCTGGAATTATCTTTTTGAGATATTCGGTTGTGGTCTTTATCTTATATGCCTTTTTGAGATATTCAACTATCTTAGTTATTGATAATCCTCTTTTGCGTAGTTCTAAAATCTCCTCTTTATGGGTTAATAATAACTCCTTTTTAGCTCCTCTCTTCGGTTTGGATGATGTTATTATCTCTTGAAGTATGTCCTCTTTTATTGCCATTAGTTACCTCCAGTTAGTTTTGTTAAATTATAGTCAATTCTTCGTTCAGAAATAAGAAAGTCGGAACGGGAAAAATTTGAAACAGATAACAAAATCTGTTAAGCTATCCTCATTACCGAACTTTGACTTTACGAATAGGGATTACCTTGAGATGCTGGCACTGTCAAGTGTGGGGGCACTTGACAGTCGGGGCTGTTGTGAGGCTGGAGAGCCGAGTGCGATTAAGAGTCGCATGCTCGGTTCGGGCCCGGGGGGTTGAGCTGGCGATAAGCCGGTGAGACCGTCTATGGGCACGTTCGACTTAATTCTATCAAAGGTCAGAGTCGTGCGCCGTGCAAAGCTGTTGCTTGGAAGCGGGTGAGAGTCCCGCCGCCGCCTGCCCGGCGGATAGACCTGCCCTCTAGTGCTACCACGGTGGCAGACGTGGGGTGCAGAGCAGAGGGTTAAATGTCTGTGTGTGCTGAGGGGTCTCTGGAGTAGGTACATACAGGCTAAAGGTAATTGGTGCATAGGGGTATAGGGTTCGAAGCCTGAAAAGAGAGTGCTGAAGGTCTTACACGGCAGGTAGTCATGGAAGTTTCCGGCTTTCGTCCATGATGAGGGCTTATTCCTTACCTACACCCCAGGGTAAGGAAGATTGAAACAGGAAGATTTTCCTTTCTGTGCGTTGTGTAGGACTGGATCTCCGCCCCCCCCTGCACCTAAGGCCGGCAACGGAACACGGGAAGCCATACCGTAAGTCCAGTAACTATTAAGCCGTAAGGCTGAAAGTTACCGAGCTGGAGCTTTAGCCCGTAAGGGTGGGATGTCGCCATCCCGCTCCAGTCTGGGGGAATACCTCGCAAGAGGGGATATCCCAGCGCGGGATCTATCCTGTATGCGGTATGGTGGCGGAGCGCCCGTAGTAGTCCGAGATGGGGAAAGCCCATCACATGGCGAAGGGGCGTAGGTAAGCAACAGTCCGTAAGTGTTTCAAGGTAATCCCTCTTCATAACCGCAAATAGCCCCTACTATTTGTGGAAAAACTATGACCTGGACAAGGTTAGGCAGTTAGTTTTCTTCAGGTAGTTAGTTAAGTTTTTAATCAGGAAGTTAGTTTTCAGTCCAGGTCGGAAAGGATAGCTATTTACTTTTTGTTTAATAGTTTTTTCAGGTTCAGGTAGTT
>CAZQLZ010000065.1:0-3005 GCA_964594265.1 uncultured bacterium | reverse complement strand
AACCTCAAGGATTTTCACCGTTGAAACTCTTTGAGATTTCGGAATTACTCTCGGAACCTGAACCTCTGAACCTTCCAAATACTTCTCTCTCAAAAACCTAACCGCCGTTACGTAGTCCCACCCGTAAAGGACCATAACAAGGTCAATCCAGCTCCCTCCCTCGTCGGTCCCAAAGTCGTGCCAAAGCCATTCTCCCAAGTCGTTCTGCTGAATAGAAACGGAAGGCCTTTTCTCCCCTCTCCAAACGGCCGGAGCTTCTATGTAGGAAGGTCTTTTGACAAAGGGAATGTTAAGGTCCTCAAGGATTACTTCCGGTGGAATGGTCTTAATGCGGTGGAGCTCTTCTTGTCTGTCCATCACCTGTGAACTACCTACGACTAAAGTCGTAGGCTTCTGAGGGAGTTTGACAGGTTATCCCTGTCCTTATCCCTCCGGGCAGGTTCACGCCACCCTCTACTCCTATCTCTGCATGCAGCAGAGATTCGGAGATACCTTCCTTCAGCACGCTGTGTCAGGATGTTCATCCCGACACTTTTTTACTGTCTTCCCTGCTATTTGGCTGTTTACCCTCCACCTGCTTCGGACTTGCTTGCCAGTGACGGGATACCCACCTTATTACAGGCCGTTTAAGGGCATTGCCCGTATGGCGGGGCTTTCACCCTTCCCGCAGGCTTCATCGGGAACGCAGGGAAGATGTTAATATTCTACCATAGTCAACACCCCTTCGGGGTGTCGGGCTGTATCCCCGCTTTAAAAAGCGGGATTTTAGCCCGTCAGTTTTCTATAAAGGAAATACTCGTAAAGGCAGGTGTTTCGGAACACGTTGTTAACGGACTTCTTAATTCTGACAGTAAACTTGGAAAGTTAAGGGAGCTTGCGGAGAAGCTTATGGAGCTCTGCGACAATTTGGTTGCAGGAGGAAAGGATGTTAAATTACCTGAAGAGTTTTCTGTCTTCACAAAGGAAGAACTTGTTGAAGGTTGTCTTGAGTCTGAGAGAAGAGCACAGGCTATACTTTCTACGCTTTAAGGAGGAACCTCAAAAGAACTGTTGCATAAGCTCCTGAGGGTAAAATAAAAGTTACTTTCATTTTCCTTTTTGTCTTTTCAAGAATTTTGAAATCTTCTGGGAAAACGATGGCCTTTCTTAGGCCATCAGTCATTACCACCATGCCGGCAACTTCCTTTTCAAACCATTCTTTTTTGATACCATACTTTTCCTGAACCTTAAGTATAGCCTTTCTCAAGATTTTATCTTCCTGTAAGTGTTTGTGTCCTGTATACGGTATTTCAAGTTCTCTAAGATATTCAAGGTCATCAACTTTAAGGTAGTAAGAAAGTTTCCAATTGTTAATGAACGGAACCCTCACAAAGGGATATTTTTCTTCAATGTACTCTCTTAAATACTCATTCCAGAGGAAACTCTGAAAGGCAAAGTTAAACATGAGCCTTACGTTCTTTGGAAGAATTCTAAAGGCTTTCTCTGGTGAGAGTCCTCTCATAAGACCTCTTATAAGATCCTTTTCGTATTCCTCAAGGGCTGGTGATAGAGTTTTATAAAGCTTTTTCCAGTCTCCCCAGAAGTCAACAGAACTCTTACCGAAGAAGTAGCTCCTTAGAGCCCCGTCAAAATCCCCTTTCAGTATGTAGCGAAGGACAAAATCATCCCTGCTCTTAACACTTCCAAATCTCTGCTCTCCGAAGTAGTTTGGAAAGCCAAACTTCCTGACGATTTCTAAATTCCTATAAAAGCGCTCTCTTAAGTTCTTTTCAAATTCCCTAATTGTAATGGTGAACCTGTTTCCCTTTAAGTCCCCAAGACCTAAAGGCCTATCGGTAAACCCTATAAACTCGGCACAAAATCCCATTTCTTTGCCGATTTCTACGTGAGAAACCTCAGTAAAGCGGTTTCTAACTATCTTAAAGCACGCTTTTTCAATGGAGTAACTAACAGGAATGGTGAGATACTGACTCGTTACTGCAAACTTGTCTTTAAGGCCGGCAAAGCCGATTTCCCTTAATGGTATTTTGGCAAAGCGGGAAAGAACTCTTAGAGCTTCAAGGGTGGAAACGTTTGATTTAACAAGCTTTATTAGACGAAATTTTCCTTTTTCCTTAGGTTCAAGGAGGGGAATTTCTTCAACAATGAAATCTTCTAATTTCCTCTTTATCTTGTTGTAGAGCTTCAACTTTCATCTCCAAAAGAGATGATGTGTTTAGCCGCGCTAAGAAGATCTGGGAAGAGAGGAGTTCTTACCTTTACTCCACCTTTACAGCCTGCATTTACCGCAAGCTGGATATCGGAATCTCTATCTCCTATTACGAAGCTTTCCGACACGTCAATATTCCATTTTTCGGCAGCTTTTTCAACCATTCCTGTCCTGGGTTTTCTGCAGTTACATCCATCTTCCGGTTTGTGTGGACAGAAGAAAAAGTCGTCAATCTGGACGTTGTGAAGTTTGAGGAGCTCCTGCAGTCTCCTGTTGACTGCATGAAAGTCATCTTCTTGAAAGTATCCCCTGCCTATACCGGACTGGTTGCTGGTGACTATTAGAAGGTAACCACTTTCTTTGAGGAGTTTTAGGCCTTCGGGTACTCCGGGTAAAAGCTTTACCTTTTCCGGCTCATGGATAAAACCATCGTCGTGGATGAGTGTGTTATCCCTGTCTAAGAAAACTGCTCGGGTTTTCACGCTGGGATTTTACCTTTAAGTACTGAAACTTCAGGTGGGCAAAATAAAAATGGCTCCCCGGGCCGGGCTCGAACCAGCGACCTGGTGGTTAACAGCCACCCGCTCTACCAGCTGAGCTACCGGGGAGCTTTGCTGGATAGTAATATAGTATCTGTCCAGCAGAGTGTCAAGTGGTTGTTCGAGTTCAATACATGGTGGACACCTTGATGACTTCTAATATATTCCTCAAACTTCTCAGCAGGAGTCTTGTAATTTAAAGACTGATGGGGTCTGAGAAAGTTGTAAACCTTCAAATACTCAAAGAGTTTCTTATT
>CAZQLZ010000064.1:0-2634 GCA_964594265.1 uncultured bacterium | reverse complement strand
TATTTTCTTCCTTATCTCTTTAAGCTTTTGAACGAGTGGACTCTCGTAAATTTCACTTCCAAAGAAGGTTTTTCCCGAAACTTCATAAACCAGTTCTAAAACCCTATCTGAAAGGTAGTCAACAGCTCCAACCAAAAAGTGCCCGCTTCCCATTGCCGGGTCAAGGATTTTAAGTTCTAATAGAGCCTCTGCAGGGTCAAACTTTTTTAGCTCTTCCGTTTTCCACTTAGCTGAGTACCCTTTTAGCTTTTTTAGCTCAGAAACTTTTTCATGGAACTCCTTAAGTTTTTTCTCCACAAAGGGTTCTGTAGTTTCCCGTAGTATTGTCTGAACGATGTAGTCGGGAGTATAGTAAGAACCGGAAGATTTCCTTTCATCTTTTTCGTTCGTTAAATAAACATTCCCTGCTTTTACAACCGCTTCCTTTTCAAGCTTTGCAGTTCTGTATACTTCTACTCCGTTCTTCCTTCCAACTTTTAAAGGTTTTTCTGCAAGTTTTAGTTTAAACTCAAGGAGTCCTTCATAAATGCTTCCCAGCTGTCTAACAGAAAGGTCCCGGTAGTTTATGAACCTTCCTTCTTCTCGGCTTAATTTATCAAGGGCTGGAACTAAGTATCTGTCTGGAACGGCGTAACGTTCCAAAAAAGGGTGGCTTTCCGGTTTAAAGAGGCCTCCGTTGTAGGGAGGAATTTTGAGGGCTTTATCTCCTTTATCAACTATTCTGAAGAGGTTCTTGAGTCTATCGTAGAAAAAGAACTTACAGCTTAGTGTTTTCCCTGAGTCAACGAGTTCAGCAATTTCTTCCCTGATTTTTGTGAAAGAGTAAGGTTTATAGTTCTCATCGTCTATCGGGAGAAGCCCCCTGTCTTCGGCGTAGAGGAGGAAGAGTATCCTATAAAGGAAAATCAGGGTATTCTCGTAGACCTCTTTTAAAAGCTTTTCGTCCCTCTTTCTGCCCCTTTTTGTGGCAACTTCTATGAAACCTTTTGAGATGGATGGAAAGATTTCAAAGAATATCTTGTTTTCCAAGTTTTCTGAAACCCTTTCTTCCCACTTTTTACCTTCTTCTAAAGCTATCTCAAGGAAACTTTTCTTTCTCCACTCAGTGGGAGTAAAGGCCTCTTTCCTGAAGAGAAGGTAGAACAGCTTTATGAGGTTTATGTCTTTCTCTTTAATCGCTTTTGCAAGATCAAACTCTACGTAGCCTTCTGCCCTTGAAGGGAACTTATGGTAGTAGAGCCTCCAAACTCTGCCATTTGTAAGGATTCCCCAAACTATCTTGCCGTTTGACTCAACCTCTGCTGCTGAAAGGTAGCGGAGTATCTGTCCTACGTCTTTTTCTACGTTCCTGTTCCACCTTTTTGCTTCTAAAATGGCTAAAGCCCTATTCCAGTTCTTATTTTTTGCAAATTTTTCCTTATCTCTTTCCTCTCCAAACAGCACAAAGTCTGGAACGTCTCCTCTTCTGTTGGAAATGGACTTCTGGCGAAAGTAAGAAAAGCCCAAGAGTTCCAAAATAGGGCGAATTGCCGTATCTTCTGTGTCGGCTTCGTCTGCCCTGTCTGAGATGAGTTCCATTTTTTGGAAAACTTCGGAAATTTTTGAAAAGAGGTCTTGAACCTCCTCAAAAGAGAGCCTCTTCCAGTCCTCAGTTTCTCTTATTCCTTCTTCAAGGAAGTAGGAGCTGAAGAGAGAACCTTGCATCCTTTAAAGTCCTCTTTTGGAAATTCTCATCTTAACAGGAATATACCTGCATATAGGGTCTTCTTCCATGTAGTCGCCGTGCTCCCAGTAAGCCCTTACCCTGCAGCCGTTGCATATCTTTACGTATTCACAAGAGCCGCAGCGCCCTTTAAACTCTTCTACTTTTCTCATGTCCTGCATAATCTTTGATTCAAACCACGCTTTATCAAAAGGAACGTCAAAGAGGTTTACGTCCGATATAGGAAAGTAGCTACAGGGTCTAAGCCAGCCGTGACAATCTATGTAGGCGATGTACTGGCCGGCAACGCACCCCTTTCCTCCTCCAGTTCCGAGAAGGAGGTTGCGTCTTTTTAGGTTGAGACCGTCTCTTTTGGCATTCTGATTAAAGATTCTGTAGTAATGGGGAGCGCAGGTTGGACGAACCAAAATTGTGTTATCTCCTTTTAGGATTAGCTCTTTTTCAAGCTCGTAGTGCCAGTTGAGCCAGTATTCGGCCTCTTCGGCGTTTAAAAGTTCTGCATTGGCCTCCTCTCCCCTTCCTACCGGCAGGACTAAAAACATGTACCAAGCTCTCGCTCCAATTTCCCTTGCCTTTCTGTAAACGTTTGGAATATCGTGGGCGTTCCTTTTGGTAAATGAAGAGTTTATGAGGAAGGGGATGTTGTGTTTTTTAAAGAGCTCCACCGCCCTCATTACCCCTTCGTAAGCTCCCGGCTGCTTTCTAAAATCGTCGTGTATCTCGGGGGTTGAGCCGTCTAAGGAGAGGGAGACCATCTTTATACCGACCCTCTTCATTTCCCTGCAGACTTCCTCATCAACGAGTGTTCCGTTTGTCGCTATGCACATCCTGAAGCCTTTTTCCGTTCCATAAGCCGCAATGTCCCAAACGTCTTCCCTTAAAAGGGGTTCTCCTCCTGTGAGGACGATTGT
>CAZQLZ010000063.1:0-3555 GCA_964594265.1 uncultured bacterium | reverse complement strand
TGCCACCTGTCCGAGGGCGTGAACGCCTGCATCTGTCCTGCTCGCCCCTGTAAGCTTAACCGGATGGTTTAGGATTTTCTCAAGGACTTCCGTTATCTTTCCCGCAACTGTCGGTTTACCCGGCAAGATTTGCCAGCCGTAGTAGTTTGTCCCCAAGTACTCTATGGTGAGCTTAACGTTCCTCATACTACCAAAAACGCTCCCCCAAAGGTTTTGTGGAAGTATAACATCATCACTATGTAGTAAAATTCCCCTTCCAAAACTCTTATGGACAACCGAGCGAAATGAGAAGGATTTTGACGACAGCGCTTCTTACTCTCCTCTTCACCCAACCTGCCAGTGCAGACTTTAAGTGCTTCTTAGAGAAGCTAAAAAGTGTAAAGTCTATGAAGATACTCTTTAGCCAGAGGACAAAGCTCCCAGTAGCAGGTGACGAGGTAGACCTTTATAGTGGCGTGATTTACTACAAGAGGCCTTTACACTTTAGGTGGGAGTACAAAAAGGGTAGCGATATCCGAATTATCTCCAACGGAGAGCTCCTTGAGGTTATCTTTCCTTCAGAAAAGGAGTGTCAGTTTACAGAGCTCTCAGCCCCAAGCACCGTGTTTCCGCTATTCCAGATTATTGAAAATCCGGAAAGCTTCCGGAGACTCTTTAAAGTCTTAAAAGAAAGTAAAGAAGGTAACAGCTGGGTAGTAGAGCTCTCTCCAACCTACAAGGATTCTACATTTGAAAAAGTTGTCCTGTTTATTGATAGCAACTGTAATCTTAGGGCTATAAAGACCTACCAGTTTGACGGAACAGAAGCTACCTACATATTTAGAGAGATAACCATAAATGAGGAATTACCGGAAAAGCTCTTTGAGTTGGAAAGGTGCGAGTAAAGTTTAGGCCGGCAAAAAGCCGGCCCCGGAGAGTACCATGGGAATTGGAAGGCTGGAAATGGGTTGCACTAATTTATGCGTTTATAAAAAGATGTCAAGTATTGAATGTTCTTTATAGGTTAAAATTGCTCCACTCTTCTTTGGAGGAACAGTTTTGAAGAGAACCGTCTGTACGTACTGCGGAGTTGGATGCGAAATAGGGTTTGACCCTGTAGAGGAGAGAGTTATTCCACTTAAAGAGGGCGTGGTAAGTAAGGGAAAGCTCTGCATAAAGGGTAACTTCGGCCATGAGTACGTTAACCACAAGGAGAGAATAAGAGGAGCTCTCGTAAAAAAATCTTTCCTTCAATCCTTTGGTCTCTCTCCAGAGAATTTTGAGGAGCACGACGAGAACTTTGTGAAAGTTCCCTACTCCTTGGCCTACGACCTTACAGCTAAAAAGCTTAAAGAGATAAAGGAAAAGTACGGGAGACACTCTTTTGCTGCCATCGGTGGTGCAAGGACAAACTGTGAAAGCGCCTACCTTTTCCAGAAGTTTACAAGGGAAGTAATGGGATCCCCAAACGTAGACAACTGTGCAAGGATATGCCACGCCCCAAGCCTTAAAGGATTAAAGGAAACGGTCGGAGAAGGAGCTGCAACTGCTCCCTTTGATGAGATATACAACGCAGAGCTCATCGTCGTAATCGGCTCTAATACAACAGAAGCTCACCCAATTGTTAGCCACAGGATAATTGAGCAGGTTAGGAAAGGAGCTGAACTTGCCGTAATAGACGTAAGGGAAATCGGCCTCTTTAGGTTTGCAAAACACAAGCTCCTGATTCCTTTTGACTCTAACCTACTCGTCCTAAACGCAATTGCAAGGGTAATCGTTGAGGAAGAGCTCTACGATAAAGAGTTCATAGAAAAGAGAACATCAGGATTTGAGGAGTATAAAAAGGAGCTCTTAAATGACAACCTTTCTAAACCTAAAATCTTAAAAAAACTTCCCGGTTACGAACACCTCTTTAAGGCCATTCCAGAACTTGCAAGGGATATAGCAAGGAAGAAAACCGTCTTCCTGTGGGGACTCGGAGTAACAGAGCATACAGACGGCAGCAAGGCCGTTATGGCGATTGCAAACCTTGCCTTCTTAACCGGTAACGTAGGAAAGCCCGGCACGGGATTAATCCCTTTAAGGGGACAGAACAACGTTCAAGGGGCATGCGATGTTGGAATGCTCCCCTACTACCTCCCCGGGTATAGAAAACCTAAAGAGGTTGGACTAACAACCCCTGAGGTAATAGACGCCATTTTAGAAGGAAAGGTTAGAGCTCTCTGGGTAATGGGTGAGGACATTGCCCACGTTCACGCAAACCAGAGTAAGATTCACAGAGCTCTACAGAAACTTGATTTCTTAGCCGTCAATGAACTCTTCCCCTGTGAGGTGACAGAGTTTGCCCACGTCGTTTTTGGAGTTAAAAGCTGTTACGAAAAGACGGGCGTATACATAAACGCAGAAAGGAGACTTCACCTCTCTGAACCCCTTTATACTTCTGAACTCCCCGACGACTGGGAAGTTATAGCCGAAGTTTCTAAAAGGCTTGGTAAAGACTTTGGGGTTAGAACCTCTGAGGACGTCTGGAACAGCTTAAAAGAAGAAGTCCCTGAAAAGTTTAAAGGAGCAGACTATAAGACTCTAAGGGAAAACTTTTTAAACGCTCCCCAGTGGCCTGTAATAGACGGGAAAGGAACGAGAATCCTCCACAGTGAGAAGTTCTCAACAGAAGACGGGAAAGGACACTTTAGATTTAACCCCTATAAGCCCCAAGGAATGGTCAAGGAGCTCCTTGAAAAAGGAGAGTTTACAGACTTTTACCTAACAACCGGCAGAATACTTCTTCACTACAACAACGCAAACCAAACCGGAAGGTGCAAAACGCTAAACAAGTTTAAACTCTTTAAAGAGGACGTTGTCTACGCAAGCGAGGAGGACAGGGAAAGGCTCAAAAACGCTAAGAGAGTAAAGCTTATCTCTCCCTACGGTGAATCTGCCCCTCTGCCGGTGGAATTTAACAGACACATCAAGAAGGGAACTCTCTTTGTCTCATTCCACAGGGCAAAGAGTAAGGTTAACTTCCTTTTTGGAGATGAGGCTGACGAGTTTGTGAAGACGGCAAAGTTTAAATCCATTAAGGTGAAGGTAGAGGTAATTGAGTAGGCTAAAGAAGTCCTTAGGTCAGCACTTTTTAAAGGACAAGAACGTAGTAAGGAGAATCGTTGACGCCGGAAAGCTCAGCCCTGAGGATAGAGTCCTTGAGATAGGGCCGGGAGGGGGAGCTCTAACTGAGGAGATAGTCGGCAGAAACCCCAAAGAGTTTATAGCCGTTGAGATAGACCCAGAGTGGGTAAGCTTTTTAAAAGAGAAGTTCGGGGATAAGGTAAAAATCATTTACGCAGATGCTACAGATTTTGACTTTTCCTCCTTAGGAGGGAAGTTCGTCTACTTTGGAAATCTCCCCTACAACGTCTCAACGGCCATACTCAGGAATCTTCTTACCCACAGGAAAACCCTTAAAAAGGGTATCTTTATGGTTCAAAAGGAAGTTGCAGACAGGCTAACGGCAAAAAAGGGAAAAGAATACGGCTACTTCCCCGCACTCCTTTCTCTATTTTTTGACATAAAGAAGCT
>CAZQLZ010000062.1:0-13251 GCA_964594265.1 uncultured bacterium | reverse complement strand
TTAAAAGTGGAAGGGATTGCGACCTTTGGTTGTCAATGAAAAATTCCCCTGCTGTTAATGCTTGTAAGTTGAAATGCCCTTAAAAGTGGAAGGGATTGCTACGTTATGAATCTCTTAACTCCAACAATGCGTCCTGAGCTGGTTGAAATGCCTTTAAAAGTGGAAGGGATTGCGACTTACCATCTCTACTCACCTCTCTTAAGATTTTTTTCTAGTTGAAATGCCCTACGAAGTGGAAGGGAAAGTTTTTTCTTTCAGGGGGGAGTCTGAGGGGGGATTTCATCCCCCCTCACGCTTTATCTCTTGTAGCTTCTCATCTTTGGGTTAAATTTTTCTTTGAGTTTTCTCTTTAAGGGAGCTCCCTTGAAGTCAGAAGATTTAGCAAGAGTTACAAAAGGACGGTTAAAGGGAGAAAAGAACCTTTCAGTTTCTTCTTTTGAGTTTGACACAAGAGAAAAGATATCTGGAGCTCTCTTTATCCCTCTAAAAGGAAAAAGGGACGGACACGATTTTATAGAGGATGCTTTTTTAAAGGGAGCTCTCGGAACGCTGACGGAAAGACCGGTAAAAGTTCCGGAAGGAAAATTTTCTATAGAAGTTGAGAACACTTTTTTGGCCTTTAAAAGGATTGCCCAGTTTAAGAGGGAAAACTTTTCCAAAACCCTTGTAGCTCTTACAGGGAGCGTTGGAAAGACGACGACGAAGGAGCTCCTTTTTCACCTCTTTTCGGACTGCTTTAAAACCTATAAAAACAAAAAAAGTTTCAACAACCTGCTGGGTGTTGTCTATACCCTTTCAAACCTTCCGGAAGGTACAGAGCTCTACATACAGGAGCTTGGAACAAACGCTCCCGGGGAAATTAGTGAACTCACGGCTTTTATAAAGCCCGATATATCCATCGTCACGGCCGTAGAAAAGGCTCATACGGAAGGTTTAAAATCTCTTGAAACCATACTTAGAGAAAAAATGTCAATTACTGAAGGCGTTCCGGTTGCTATTGTTCCCTATCCCTTCAGGGAATTCTCTAAATCCTCCGAAACCCTTACCTTTGGCACAGAAGGGGATGTAGAAGTCACTGAGGTTAAGTTTCTACCGGACAAAACTATTTTTTCGCTTGAATTCTATGGAAAAAAACTCTCCTTTGAGTCTCCCGTTCCCGGATATTCCTTAGTAAATGCAACTGCAGTTGCTGTAGCTGTAGCTCTCGTTCTCGGTGTTGATACTACGAACTTTCCGGAGAGGTTAAGAACTTTTCATCCTCCTAAAATGAGGCTTTGTATAGAGAGATTAAAGAGTGTAATTCTTATAAACGACTGCTACAACGCTAATCCCCGTTCAATGGAAAACGCTATTTGCGTTCTTTCTCTACAACCTGAGGTTAAAGTGGCCGTTCTGGGTGATATGGCAGAACTTGGAGAGATTTCATACGAGGAACATAGAAAGCTTGGCGAACTTTTAAATAAGGCCGGCGTTACAGAGCTTATTGCCTTTGGAGAAGAGATAAAGGGAGCTCTGGAAACCTTTAAAGGCAGGGCTTTTCACTTTACGGTTAGAGAGAAATTTATTAACTTTATTAGTAGTTATAACTTTTCCGGAAAAGCTGTTCTTGTAAAGGGCTCAAGGAAGAATAAGCTTGAAGAGGTAGTTAAAATAATAAAGCAGAGGTACGGAAGTTGAAAGTAGCGGTAGTTTACGGCGGTCCTTCTCCTGAAGCCGAGGTATCAAGAAAAAGTGCAACAGGTGTTATCTCAGCTCTAAAGGAAAAAGGTTACGAAGTCTTTCCTCTTGAACTTGACAGAAATTTTCTTAGAAAGTTAGGAGAAATAAATCCTGACAAGGTCTTTTTGGTTCTCCACGGTTGCCCCGGAGAAGATGGAACTGTTCAAGGACTACTTGAGATAATGGGGTTTGACTACACGGGTTGTAACTCCCGAACGAGTGCCATCTGTATAGACAAGGATATAACAAAGAGGGTTCTCAAAACCTACGGAATACCCGTTCCTGCCGGAGAAACCTACTTTAACGAAGAGGAAGTGGAACTCGTGGAGCTCCCCTGCGTCGTTAAACCGGCAAGAACAGGCTCAAGCTTGGGTATAAACATTGCAAGAACAGAAAAGGAGTTCTGGAAAGCCGTAAAAGAAGCCTTTCGCTACGATACCAAAATACTCGTTGAGGAATACATAGAAGGTAGAGAACTGACGGTTGGAGTATTAAACGGGAGAGCTCTCCCCCCTGTGGAAATAATTACCGAGAACAACTTTTATGACTATGAAGCTAAGTATAAAAAATCTACAACTCAGTACATAGTACCCGCTCCTCTACCTAAAAGGTTAAAGGAAAAAATCCTAAGAATTTCAGAGAAAGCCTACAAAATCTTAGAGTGTCGCGGTGCAGTAAGGATAGATTTCCGCATAGATGAAAAGGGAGCTCCCTATCTTTTAGAAATAAACACAATCCCAGGAATGACTGAAAGAAGCCTTCTCCCCAAAGCAGCTCTGTCAGCCGGAATAGGTTTCTCCGAACTGATAGAAAGGATACTTGAAGGATGAAAAAATTAGCTGGTTTTGTTTCTTTCTTAGTTCTCCTTGGGGTGGCCGTTTACGGTTATGTTACAGCACCCCAAACCGTAAAACAGATAGAACTTGAAGTGGAGAAAGAAACGGGGAATTGGAAACCAAAAATAAGCCAGCTCGTATTCACACTTGTAAAGCCGGGCGAGAAAGTAGAATTGGAAGAGCTTGAGTATTTGAAAGAGAAATTGGAGTCATTTCCGTGGATTGACAAATGCTCCGTCTCGCTTGTTAATGGAGTGCTAAGGATAAAAATTCGGGAAGCCACACCAGCTTTTGCTATTTTCTTCGCAGGTAATACGTATATAATGAGTAGCAAAGGATTCGTTTTAGACAAAATCAGTGGCTTTACGAATTTTTCCCCACTCTACTATTACAAGGGAAAGATTTCACCGTTTACCATTGATGGAGAGTTTGTTAAAATTAAAGGCATAATTAGAACAGAAATAGAATTGGCTGAAAGACGTTTGAAAACCTTTGGTAAATTTGGAGAGAAACCAGAAGTAATCCTAACAGATACTGGAGTGAATTTAATTTTCAAAAAACAGAAGGTTATCGTTTACCTTGACAATGGCGAAAACGCTTGGAGTAACTTCGCTAAGTTTGATAAACTTATAGGTAGACTCCCAGCGGGTGTTTACGACTTTCGCTTCTTTGATATGCTTGTAAGGGGGAGGAACAAAAAATGCTTGAACAGAAAATCTTAACCATAGATTTAGGAACTTCGGCAATAAGGGTAGCCCTTTCTGTTATACATTCAGGGAACAGGAAAACAATAACTATGACATCTGCTCCTTCAAGAGGAATAAGAGGAGGGAACATTATTAACTTTCAATCGGCTAAGGATTCTCTCAACTCTGCTCTTAATAAGCTAAAAGTGGAGTCGTCGGTAACTATTCCACCTGAAGCCTATGTTCTTATTACGGGAGCTTACACCATTAGTTACGCCGTTGAAGCCAAGATAACTTTTGCCGGGATAAAAACTATTTCTTACAGTGATGTAAACGAGGTTAAGGACAAAGCAAAAAGAGAATTGTTTAAAAAACACCGCCAAGCAGCAAATCACTTTGAGATAATCCACATAATTCCGCAGGAGTTTATCATAGAAAACCTCACTGGCATACAGAATCCAATTGGACATAATGGTCGTGAACTTACAATGAAAGCTTTTGTCATCTTGGCTTCAAAGTCGTCAATCAAAACCATAGAATCCCTTTTAAAGGAGGTTGGCCTTAAACTAAAAGGTGTAGTTCTTCAGTCGTTTGCTGCAACTCATGGAATTAGGGACGAAAAAGTGTATCTAAATAACAACCTCGTTATCTATATGGGTGCTGGAAACACAGAATACTTTTACTTTAGAGAAGATAAACCTGTTCTCCTGAAACATCTTCCCTTCGGAAGCGAAGATATAATAGACAACCTCGTCCACCAATTAAAGGTTAGCAGGAAAGAGGCTAAAAGGCTTTTTCTTGAGCATGGCAGTGCCTACGCTTTTAGAGTTAACAAAGAAGAGATTATTGATATTAGCTACGGTATGCGTACTAAGAAAGTACCAAAGATACTTATAGCAGCCCTCATACATGCTCAGCTTAAAAAACTCTTCAAGGATATCAAAGAAGATTTAAATTCAAGTGATCCAACTTTCGTTTCAAACCTTAACGGGGTGTACCTGACAGGTGGATTAGCAAAGCTGAAAGATATAGATTTTCTCGCCAGTAAGATACTGAAAGCACCGGTTATTGTAGCGGATACTCAGGACGAAGTTATGAAAGATACGGTACTTTCTCCCATTGTCGGCACCACTAACTTTGTTATGTCCTTAAAGAACAACAAGCGGATAGTTGATATAAAGGAAGACCTTACGAAGGATTACTCAAAGGGAAGCATTTTCTCCGGTATATGGCGTTTTATAACTGATCTTATTTAGGGGGAGCCATGTTTGACATTGCCGATGACATTTTTCAGGGTCCAGTCATTAAAGTTATCGGCGTCGGCGGAGGTGGCGGGAATGCCGTAGCAAGGATGTACGAGAAAGGTATAGAAGGAGTGGAATTTATAGCTATTAATACAGATGCTCAGGTTTTATCCAAGCTTCCTGTTCCTATAAAAGTTCAGATAGGGGAAAAGTTAACCAAGGGACTTGGAGCTGGTGGAAAACCCGAAATTGGAGAGCAAGCAGCTTTAGAGGACGAGCCAAAGATAAGAGAAGTTCTTGAAAACTCTGATATGGTCTTTATAACCGCCGGAATGGGGGGGGGTACGGGAACTGGTGCAGCACCGATAGTTGCAAAGATAGCTAAGGATATGGGAATTCTTACAGTCGGTGTTGTCACAAGACCTTTTGACTTTGAGGGAAGGAAGAGACACGAATTCGCAGAGGCCGGCATAAGAAGGTTAAAAGAGTTCGTTGATACTTTGATGGTTGTTCCAAACCAGAAACTATTGACTGTAGCTCCAAAGGACATGAGTATTCTTAACGCATTTAAGCTTGCAGACAACGTTCTCTATCAGGCAGTAAGGGGAATTACAGAGGTAATTACAAAGCCGGGACTTATTAACCTTGACTTTGCTGACGTTAAGACAGTTATGCACAGCGGAGGTTATGCTCTCATTGGTATAGGGGAGGCAAGCGGAGAGGATAGAGCTCTAACGGCGGCCAGGAAGGCCATTGATAATCCTCTCTTAGAGAACGTTCAGGTTGAGGGTGCAAGTAGAATTCTTGTTAACATAACAGGCGGTCCAGACCTTACACTTGACGAGGCTTACGCTGCTGCAGGCCTTATAAAGGAAAGGGCAAAGAGAGACGATACAAACTTTTTCTTTGGCGTAAACGTGAGCGAAGAGCTTGAGGGGTCTATTGAAGTTACGGTTATTGCTACCGGCTTTGACGAGAAAGGGAGACCTCTTCTGGGCTTTTCAAGACAACCTTCATTCACAGATGCTCCGTTTCAAACGAGAGAAACAGTTGAAACCCTTAACATAGACATAGAAAAGCTACTTGAACAGCTTAAGGAGGAAGAGTAAGAGGAACAGTTAATGGAATTATCCTTAGATGAACTGTTAAGACGGGAACTTGTAGAGGATAAGGCTCTTATACCCATTGCTGAGAAGATTCTCGCAGGTAAAAGGCTCTCTTTTGAGGATGGTATAAGACTGTTTGAAACAAGAGACATACTCACCTTAGGGAGGCTTGCGGACTACATAAATAGAAAGAAAAACGGTAAATTAGTTTTCTTCGTTGTCAACAGACATATAAACCTTACAAATATTTGCGTGGGTTCGTGTAAGTTCTGCGCTTTCCGGAGAAAAAAAGGAGAGGATGGAGCGTACGCTCTAAGTATTGAAGAAGTTCTCAAAAAAATAGAGGAATTTAAGGGAGTTTCGGAAATACACATAGTTAGCGGATTACACCCCGACTGGGATTACAGCTACTACGTGAGACTTCTCAGGGAAATTAAGAAAAATTTTCCCGACATTCACATTCAGGCTTTCACAGCTGAGGAAATTGATTACTTGTGTAGAATTTCTGGAAAATCTGCAGAAGAAGTCCTTATGGATTTGATAGAAGCCGGACTTGGTTCTCTTCCCGGAGGTGGAGCAGAAATCTTTAGAGAGGAATTAAGAAGAAAGCTCTGTCCTGAAAAGCTCTCAGCAGAGAGATACCTTGAGATTCACAGAATAGCTCACAGATTCGGTCTAAAGACAAACGCTTCTATCCTCTACGGTCACGTTGAAACTTACGCCGATAGGGTTGACCACCTCCTAAGGCTTAGGGAGCTCCAGGACGAAACTGGAGGCTTTCAGGCCTTTATCTCTTTTGCCTATCATCCTCTCAACACTGAGCTTGGAGGAAACTTCACAACAGGATTTGACGATTTGAAAATGCTTGCCGTTGCAAGGCTTCTCCTTGATAATTTCCGCCACATAAGGGCTTTCTGGATAATGCTCGGAGAGAAACTTGCACAGGTTTCTCTTCATTTTGGAGTCAACGACCTTGACGGAACAGTTGTTGAAGAGTCTATAACCCGTTCCGCAGGTGCACAAGAAGGTTCTTTTATGCCAAAAGAAAGACTCATAAAACTAATAAAGGAATCGGGTAAAATCCCCGTGGAAAGGGACACTGTCTATAACGTTCTAAGGATCTACTGAGGTAGAAATGGAAGAGCTAATACTTTCCTTGATAAAGGACAAAAAGCTTTTTGGCATTGTGGAAAAAGTTCTATCTGGAGAAAGACTTTCCTTTGAGGATGGACTTGCCCTTTTTAAATCCTCAGAGCTCTCAGTTCTTGGCCTCTTGGCAAATTTCGTAGCAGAGAAAAAGAACGGTAAATTTGCCTACTTTAACGTTAACGTTCACATAACACCCACAAACATATGCGTAGGAACGTGCAAGTTCTGTGCCTTTAGGAAGAAAAAGGGGGAAAGCGGTGCTTACGAGCTTACAGTTAAAGAGATTGTTGAAAAGCTTAAGAGGTATAGTGAGGAAATCTCAGACTTGACAGAAGTTCACATAGTCGGGGGACTTCATCCTGATTGGAGTTATGAACAGTTTATTGAAATTGTCAGAGCCGTAAAGGAAGAGTTTCCAGAGCTCCACATTAAAGCTTACACTGCAGAAGAGATTAAGTACATAGCCAAAAAGGGAAACAAAAGCGTGAAAGAAACTCTTATGGACCTAATAGAAGCAGGATTGGGATCACTCCCAGGAGGAGGCGGCGAGATTTTTTCGGAGAATGTAAGGCATCAAATATGTCCCGATAAGATAACGGGAGATGAGTATCTTGAAATTCACAAAACAGCTCACAGGTTGGGACTTAAAACAAATGCAACAATGCTCTTTGGTCATATAGAGTCCTACATGGACAGAGTAGATCACCTCTTAAGATTAAGGGAAGCTCAGGATGAAACAGGAGGCTTTCAGACGTTCATTCCTCTTGCCTTCCACCCTCTAAACACAGAAATTCCTGGAGCGGCTTATACCACGGGGATTGATGAACTTAAAACCATCGCCATTTCTCGCCTAATTCTTGACAATTTCCCCCATATAAAGGCCTACTGGATAATGCTCGGAGAAAAGGTTGCCCAAATTGCCCTTCAGTTCGGGGCTGACGATATTGATGGAACTGTAAGGGAAGAAGACATAACACAGGCGGCCGGTGCCAAGGCCGGAGAATTCCTACCCAAAAGCAGACTTATAAAGCTGATAAAAGAGGCAGGGAAAATCCCCGTAGAGAGAGATACCCTTTATAACATTCTCAAAATCCATTCGTAAGACAAGGGGGCAAGCTATGGGAGTTAGTGTTTCTTTTAAAATATCCGGCTATTCAGAAGAATACTTAGAAAAAAAATTGGAGAAAATGTACACTCTTTTAAACTTCAAGGATATGCCTTTTATCTGCCTACCCGAAAATGGAGAGATTTCCAAAGTAAAGGAAATAGCTGAAGAACTACGGGAGTCTTTCAACACTCTCGTTGTTGTTGGTATGGGCGGTTCATCTCTCGGAATGAAAGCTGTTCACAACGCCCTTGGCTATAAAGCGGAAAGAGAAATCCTCTTTTTGGACAATATTGACCCTATCTTAGTATCGGAAACATTGAGGAAGTTAAATTGGAAAAAAACAGCATTTGCCTTTATCAGTAAGTCCGGTAAAACCCTTGAAACGGTAACCATACTTAATATAGTCTTGGATAAGTTGAAACAAAAGGTTTCTAAATTTCAGAATCATCTGCTCTTCATTGGAGATCCAGGCAAAAGTTTTGAGAAACTCGCCAAAGAATTGGGTTGTCTCTTTCTCCCAGTTCCTCCAGAAGTTGGTGGCCGCTTTTCTGTTTTTACACCTGTTGGACTTTTTCCATCCGCCTTTGCAGGTTATAGCGTAGAGGCTTTTTTAAAAGGAGCGCAAGAGGTTATTGAAGACAGTAAAACAGCTTTTATGCTTGGAGTCTGGAAGTTTCTACACTATAGCAATGGCAGGAAGATTTCGGTTCTTATGCCCTATTCAAGTCACTTAGAAGAGTTTACTGAGTGGTACGCTCAACTTTGGGGAGAGTCTCTCGGAAAAGAAAATAAGGGACAAACGCCTGTAAAGGCTATAGGGACATCTTCCCAGCACTCTGTTTTACAGCTCTTTATGGACGGACCCGATGATAAAGTCTATCAATTCTTTTTTGTGGAAAAATACCCGGAAGATCCTGTCCTTCCTAAGGAAACTAAAATCTTGCCGTTTATAGCCAAAAAGAAACTCTCTGATGTAATGAAAGCAGAGTTCTGCGGAACAGTTCAAGCTCTCTCTCAAAAAAAGAGGCCAATTGTAATCTTCAGGTTGGAAAAGCTTTCTGAGTTTGAATTAGGTTATTTATTCATGACCTACATGATTGCAACTGTGGCTATGGCCAAATTAATGAATGTGAACCCTTACGGCCAGCCGGCCGTTGAAATCGGTAAGAAATTCGCCTTAAAGGAACTGTCTGATAACATTCCAAACAGCGATTCCTGCAGCGACAGAAACGTTGAGTGACGGTGTTTTTCCTAACAGAGGTATTGTTACTATTTCGTCAGAGAGTTCAAGGAGCTCCCTGCTGACTCCTCTACCTTCAGCTCCTACGATGAGAGCTAAAGGTTTGTTGAATGCTACCTTCCTTATATCTCTTCCGCCGGTTTCAACGGCGTAAATCTTTCCCCGCAAAGTCTTGAACTTAATTAGCGAGGTTGTTAAGTCTGAAACTCTTGACACTTTAAGGTGCAGTATTGCACCGGAAGAAGACTTCACCGCAACCTCGTTAATGGGAGCTGAACCCTTTACAGGTAGAAGAAGCCCTATCCCTCCAAAAGATTCTACAGTTCTCGCTATTGTTCCAAGGTTCTGAGGATCAGTAATTCCATCCAGAACTACAAAGAATGACCCCTTTTTAACTGTAAGCTTAAATAACTCCTCATCGCTAACGTAACGGATAGGCGAGAGTACTGCAGCTATTCCTTGGTGTTTTGTCGTTCCTGTTAGCTTCTCAAGTTGTTTTTTCTTGACCCACTGAAACCTGACTTTTTTTGATTCCATAAGTTGTAAAAACTCTGGCTCAAAGAACTTTCCGTACTGAAGGTACACCTTTTCAATAACTCTCCCCGATTTTACAGCCTCCTCAACAGTGTTTCTACCCCAGATTACCAACCCTTACTCCTTTTTAAAAAATTCCACAATCCTTTCAGCCTCCTCAACCACTTGGCCGATAACCCAGTCGGTGTTTACTTCCTTTTTTGAGCAGTACCGCTCTTTTTCAGAGTACAAACATCCGCAGTACTGCTGGCGGTAAAGGTTGTAGCTTTTAGAGATCTCAATACCTTCTGACCAACCTTCCCTAAAGTCTATGTCCAAGAACTTTACCCCAAACTTTTTAGAAGCGTTTTCTGCCAAAGGTAGCATCAACTCACGCTTTTGGTACTTGCTGTAAAAAAGCGTAGAGGTGAAGTAATCAAATTTTCCTTTCTTTGCAACAGCGGCGGCCATTTCAAGCCTCATGGAATAGCAGATTTGACATCTAATAGACTTTTCTTCCCTAAAGGCAACTTCTCTAAACCACTTTTCTGGCTCGTAGGTCTCAAAGTAGATAACTTTTATGTTCTCCAGTTTTTCAAGCTTTTTTACAGTAGCCATGCGCTTAACAAACTCTGTGCAGGGATGGATGTTAGGGTTATACCATAACCCCATAACTTCAAAGCCTTTTTCTTTCAAAACCTTTAGGGGATAACACGCACATGGAGCACAACAGATATGCAAAAGAACCTTCACTCTTCAAGCTCCACGTCTAAATCTGTTCTCACTTGATTTTTACCCATCCTTTTCGCTAAATAGAGAGCTTTATCAGCTTTTTCCACAAGGAACGTTTCATCAAGACCATCTCTCATAATCGCAACGCCGATGCTCACTGTTACAGGTATCTCCACGTTGTGATATCTAAAGAGATGCTTTTCTATGGCTTGTCGTATTCTTTCGGCTATCCTAATTGCTTGGCTGAATGTTACTCCCGGGAGAAGAACAGCAAATTCCTCCCCTCCGTAGCGGGCAACCAAATCTCTAACTCTTAGTTGTTCTTTAACCACTCTTGCGAGTTCCCGGAGTACGTAATCCCCTGCCTGATGACCGTATGTATCGTTTATCTTTTTGAAGTTATCTATGTCAATCAGTAAAAGGGCAAATGGATAGTTCCTTTTGTAAAAATCCTGAACCATGTCACTGAGAGCTCTATCAAAGCTGGCCCTATTGGCAACCTGTGTTAGGAAATCAGTCGTTGCCTCCTTCTTTGTCGCCTCTAACTCTTGGGTAAGCTTTTTAATTTGCTGATTAGATTCCTCAAGTTTTTTCTTAAGGTGCTCGTTCTGTTCCCTTATTATCCGAAGTTCTTCAATAACCTTTGTAAGCATCCCTTTAACTGCTTGATCCTCTATGCTTTCCCTGATTTCTCTTACTGAAGATTCTCTGTCTTTTAGGGATTTGAGATGCTCTTCAAGAGTTAATAAAAGAGAGTTTATCTCCGAGCTGATGCTGTTGGCTATTCGCTGAATTGTTTTTTTGTCTTCTGCCTCTACTTCTACTAAGACGCTCTCTATCTTCTGAGCCGTTGGATACTTGGTCTTGAAGAGACCAATTATCTCTAAGTCGTTGAGTTTTAGCTTGTTTTCTAAGATGTAGCAGAATATTTCAAACCACAGGATGTAGTTCTCCGGTATAAGGGGAATGTTGTTCCGAGCCAGGAACTTTAGCTCTTCCTTGGCCACGGATGTAATGAACTGGAGCTCCTCCACTGAGAGCTTTTTCTTCTTACGGAGCTTTTCTAAGGTCTTACATTTAATTGTTCCGTTCTTCTCTTTTTCCATCGCTTTCCCATATTAATTCAATTCCGACGCGTTTAAAGCTGTGCTGAAACGGTACGCTGACTTTTGCAATTTCTATTATAACCGAATCTGCTTCCCACTTTTTTCTAATTATACCTAAGAGAAATACAGCAAAATCCTCAAGGTAAACAAATACTCTCTCTTTGGCAACTTTGAGTATCGTATCGTGGAGCTCCCTATAATCAACAAACTTCTCGGATGTTATCTTCACACTAACTTCAACCTGGACACCAAGGGTTCTTTCTTCTTCATATACGCCACACCTTACGTGAAGCTTTAGACCCTCCAAAAAAACGGACTGCTTTAACATTCTTCCTCCGCCATTTTCTCCACCTCCTCTACAAGTCGCTCCAATGCCTCTTCTTGCGTAAGTTTAGCAATCACCCTACCTTTTAAGAAGAGAATGAAATGATCTCCAGCTCCGGCTATGCCCACATCGGCAAATTTTGCTTCTCCGGGACCGTTAACAGCACAGCCCATCACGGCCACTTTCAAAGGTTTCTCTATGTGTGAAAGCCTTTCTTCTACCTCGTGAGCTATTGTTTCAACGTCAACCGAACACCTGCCGCAAGTTGGACAGGAGATAACTTCAACTCCTCTTTTCCTAAGCTCTAAGGCAGAAAGTATTTTGTACGCCACTTTGACCTCTTCTTTTGGGTGCGTAGAAAGAGAAATTCTGATAGTGTCGCCTATTCCCTCGTAAAGAAGTATTCCAACTCCAACGGCGGACTTGACCGCTCCCGAGAGAAGTGTTCCGGCCTCAGTTATACCTATGTGTAAAGGATAATCGGTCTTTTCAGCAAAAATTTTATTGGCAATGACCGTGTTTTTAACTTCCGAGCCCTTTATGGAAAACTTTATGTTTGTAAATCCACAGTCTTCAAAAAACTTTGCGTAGCTTAAGGCCGTTTCTGCAAGAGCTTCTGGCGAGGGTTTACCGTGCTTTGCAAGGATGTTCTTAGGTATTGAGCCGGAGTTAACGCCGATTCTTACAGAAATTCCCCTTTCCTTTGCTAAAGTTATTATCTCCTTTACCTTCCACTCTGCACCGATGTTTCCCGGGTTTATCCTGATGCAGTCGGCACCGTTTTCTATTGAAAGGAGGGCGAGTCTGTGGTCAAAGTGAATGTCTGCAATTAGCGGAATGGAAATTCTCTTCTTTATCTCCTTAATTGCTTCTGCTGCCCCTACCGACGGAACGGCAACCCTAACAACTTCACAGCCAACCTTTTCAAGCTCTTTAATCTGGGCTACCGTCGTTTCAACGTCTTCGGTGAAGGTGTTTGTCATTGATTGAACAACTATCGGGTGTTCACTACCTATAGGGACGTTCCCTACGTAAACGGTTCTCGTTTTTCTCCTCTTAATCCAGCTCATACTGAAATCCTCCTAAAATATCGTATATTTTAGCCCGCAATGAAGAGAAAGATAAAGGAAAGTTTTACAAGAGCTGCGAAGGATTACGATAAATATGCCCTTTTCCAGTTTGATGCCGGGAAACGTTTGATTAAGAGGCTTAAACTTGTTCCTGAGCCGTTTCCCATCCTTGACCTCGGTTCTGGAACTGGAAGGCTCTTTGAGGGTTGGAGAGACGTTTTTGCCTTGGATATATCAACAGCCATGGCTACCGAGTGTAAAAGGCGGGGACTGTTTGCCGTTGCTGGAGATGGGGAGTTCCTTCCGTTTAAGGAGAAAAGTTTTAAAGTCGTTTTTTCAAACTTCTCCCTTCAGTGGATGGAGCTTAAAAACTGTTCATCTGAGGTCTTCAGGGTCTTAAAGGAGGGAGGCTACTTT
>CAZQLZ010000061.1:0-7346 GCA_964594265.1 uncultured bacterium | reverse complement strand
CTACTTTTTTATTTATGTTACCAAAGACCTGATCTGCAGTTATCTTAACGGGAATCCCTCCTGCCACAGCTTTAGAGAAGAAAAGCAACAAAAAGGCAAAAGTCCAAAGTCCTGCCTTCAATAATCTTCCCTCTTTGTGGTGGTGAACCTTAAATTTTAAAGGAAATCATATCACGAGGTTGAGCGATGAAAGATAGAGTGAAAAAACTTTTCGCCTCTCTGCTAATTGCAATTTTTTTCTTTTCTCCTTCAGTTGCTCAACCGACTGGCGAGGACAAACCGGTTGAAGCCTGGACTGTTGAAAAGATTGAAAACGGAAAAAGAATTAAAGTAATAAAAGTACGCCTTGAATCGGGAAAGATAGTTGAAGTTCGTCCTCATCTTACGAAAGAGAAAATTCCTAAGCCAGAGAGTAAGTTTTCTACAGGTAAAGAAAAATTCCTTGAATACGTAGGATTAGCAATTATGGTATTAATCTTCGGAAGTGGGGTATTTCTACTTATGAGAAAAAAGTAAGGAAAGCCCGCCGCTAACGGGCTTTCTCTATTAAAGTTTCTCTCATACGAATTTCTGTTTCAATATTCTGGCGAGCTTCTATCTCTTCTTCAGTGAGGGAGGAGAGCCTTTCCTTGAGTTCAGCCAGTTCTTTCTCTATGGAAGAGACGTCAACTTCACCGGGCTCGTAAATTTCTTGAACTCCAATTCTAACAACATCCGGTTCTATCTGAACAAAGCCGTTAAAAAGAAGCTTTGTAACCTCACTACCGTCTTTGTCTCTAAACCTGACAAACCCAGCGCCTACTGAATAAAATTCAGGCTGGTGACCTGGGAGAACTCCCAGATCACCATCGTCTGTCTCTATGTAAACTTCCTTTGTTTCAACCTCTATGTGCTTTCCTGTTGAGGAAGCTATGAAAAGCTTTATCTCAGAGGGCATACCCTTTAAAGCAGCCATCCTTATCTCCTTTACTTAGCTTTGGCTTCTTTAAGGAGTTTCTCTCCTTTCTCAATAGCCTCTTGGATGTTACCGACCATGTAGAATGCGTTTTCCGGTAAGTGGTCAAGTTCACCGTTGATTATCATCTCAAATCCTTCAATTGTTTCCTCAATCGTTACATACTTACCCGGCATTCCGGTGAAGACTTCTGCAACGTGGAAGGGCTGGGTGAGGAAGAGTTGAATTCTTCTTGCTCTGTGGACAACGAGTTTGTCTTCTTCGGAAAGTTCTTCCATACCAAGGATTGCGATAATTTCAAGGAGCTCCTTGTACCTCTGGAGATACCTCTGAACTTCCCTTGCAACACGATAGTGTCTTTCACCAACGATGTTGGGATCAAGCATACGGGAAGTGGACTCAAGTGGGTCAACAGCTGGGTAGATACCCTGCTCTGCGAGAGAACGGGAGAGAACCGTTGTTGCGTCAAGGTGGGCAAACAGTGTAAACGGAGCCGGGTCTGTAAAGTCGTCGGCAGGAACGTAAATAGCCTGAACAGAAGTAATTGAACCCTTCTTTGTAGAAGTAATACGTTCCTGAATAGCTCCTACCTCTGTTGCAAGGGTTGGCTGGTAACCAACCTCTGAAGGAATCCTTCCAAGAAGCGCCGAAACTTCAGAACCGGCCTGAATGAACCTGAACATGTTGTCAATGAAGAAGAGAACGTCTCTACCTTCAACATCCCTAAAGTATTCGGCCATTGTAACACCAGTCATTGCAACACGCCACCTGTTACCCGGTGGCTCGTTCATCTGACCGTAAACGAGAACTGTATTGTTCAAAACTCCAGATTCTTTCATTTCAAGCCAAAGATCCGTTCCTTCTCTGGTTCTTTCACCAACTCCAGCAAAAACGGAGAAACCGCCGTGCTTCATAGCAACGTTGTGAATGAGCTCCATCAGAAGAACGGTTTTACCAACTCCAGCACCGCCAAAGAGACCAGTTTTTCCACCCTTGGCGTAAGGTTCAAGGAGGTCAATTACCTTGATACCGGTTTCAAAGATTTCAGCAGTAGCCTTTTGTTCTGTAAGCGGTGGAGTTGGCCTGTGAATTGGCCAGTATTCTTCAGCTTCAACGGATCCTTGTTCATCAATGGGTTCTCCGACAACGTTGAAGATTCTTCCTCTTGTAGCGTGTCCAACTGGAACTTTTAAGTAGTCTCCGGTGTCAATAACTTCCATACCCCTTCTAAGACCTTCTGTAGCTCCGAAAGCGATACACCTTACTCTGTTTTCGCCAAGTTGCTGGTGAACCTCAAGCATCAGGTCGCCGGTCTTAATCTTACCGTCCCACGTAATCTGCTTAACGTTTGGAACTTTTAAAGCGTGGTAAATCTTTGGAAGGTGACCGTCTGGGAACTCAACATCTATAACAGGTCCTACAATCTGAACAATCCTTCCTTTATGTTCTGCCATATCTATCCTCCTGATTATTTCATTGCTTCAATAGCTGTTGTAATTTCAATGAGCTCCTTGGTAATTGCAGCCTGTCTTGCCTTGTTAAAGGAGATAGTTAATTTCCTAATGAGGTCTTCAGCGTTCTTTGTAGCGTTATCCATCGCTGTCATTCTGGCAGCGTGCTCAGAAGTTTCGGACTCTTTGAGAGTTCTCAAAACAGCAGCGGAAACGTAAGATTTAACAGCTTTCTCAACAACGCTCTCATCCGGACCAACGAGATATTCAGCCACAGGAGTTCCTTCCTCTACCTCAACAGAAAGAGGAAGTATTTTCTCAAAAGTAACTTCCTGAGTAAGGGCATTCACAAACCTGTTGTAAACGAGGTAAACCTCGTCAAAGTATTCAGAAAGGTAACCCAAGTAGAGATCTTCAGCTATTTCTTCTGCGAGAGGAAGTCCTATTCTTCTGAATATGTCTCTGATTTCTTTGCGAACCTTCAGGTTGGAATATTTGGTGAAAAAGTAACTTGCCTTATTTCCAACGGTTGTAAGGCTTATTTCAATACCTTCTTCCTGTTTCTTCTTTGCAAATCTGTTAACGTTTCTGATTATGTTAGCGTTGAAAGCACCACAAAGACCCTTGTCAGAGGAAATGACAACAAGCTCTATTCTTTTTACGGGTCTAACCTTGAAGATAGAGTGAAGAGCTGGATTTTCCCTCAAGTAGAGACCTTCAACAATACCTTTCATAACTTCGGCATAGGGTCTAATGTCAAAGAGCTCTGTCTGAGCTTTGCGAAGTTTTGCAGCGGACACCGCCTTCATGGCGGCGGTAATCCGCTTTGTTCCTTTTAAGCTCTTTATCTTAGCCTTAATTTCTCTCATTCCCGGCATTTTCTACCTCTCTTAAGCAGTGAACGTAGCCTTAAACTCCTTGATGGCAGAGTGAAGCTTGTTTGTTAGGTCATCGTCAAGTTGCTTCTTGTCAAGAATCTCCTTGAGGATTTCAGGATGCTTGGCATCCATGAAGGCGTAGAGCTCTCTCTCAAACTTTGTAACGGCTTCAACTGGAATATCGTCAAGATAACCGTTGATCGCTGCAAAGAAAGCTACAATCTGCTTTTCAACGGGAATTGGGTTGTAGGGTGGTTGCTTGAGGAGCTCCATCAATCTCCTACCACGCTCAAGCTGAGCCCTTGTTGCCGGGTCAAGGTCGGAAGCAAACTGGGCGAAAGCTTCAAGCTCTCTGTACCTCGCAAGCTCAAGCCTGAGCTTTCCTGCAACCTGCTTCATAGCCTTAATCTGAGCTGCACCTCCAACCCTTGAAACGGAAAGACCTACGTTAATAGCCGGTCTCTGACCCTTGTAGAAGAGGTCTGTCTCAAGGAAAATTTGTCCGTCTGTAATAGAAATAACGTTTGTTGGAATGTAAGCAGAGATATCACCGGCCTTTGTCTCAATAATTGGAAGAGCTGTCAGTGAACCAGCGCCCAGCTCATCGTTAAGCTTAGCTGCCCTTTCAAGAAGTCTTGAATGGAGGTAGAAGATATCACCCGGATAAGCTTCACGTCCCGGAGGACGTCTTAAGAGAAGTGACATTTCCCTGTAAGCTACAGCCTGCTTGGAAAGGTCATCATAAACGATGAGAGCTGCTCTTCCCGTATCTCTAAAGTATTCAGCAACGGTTACGGCAGAGTAGGGAGCAAGGTACTGAAGGGCCGCTGGGTCAGAAGCTGTAGCAGATATAACTATAGTGTAATCCATAGCTCCGTGCTCTTTAAGGAGCTGGATTGTCTGAGCTACAGTAGAACGCTTCTGACCAATAGCACAGTAAATACAGATAACTCCTTCCCTCTTCTGGTTGAGGATTGTGTCTATTGCAATGGTTGTTTTTCCGGTCTGTCTGTCACCGATAATGAGCTCCCTCTGTCCTCTTCCAATAGGAATGAGGGCGTCAATTGCTTTAATACCGGTTTGGAGAGGCTCGTGAACAGGTTTTCTTGTCACAATACCGGGAGCAATACGCTCAACAGCTCTTCTTTCTACGTATTCAACCTCTCCTTTACCGTCAAGAGGTCTTCCGAGAGGATCAAGAACCCTTCCTATAAGTCCATCTCCAACGGGCATGTCCAAGATTCTTCCGGTTCTCTTTGCCTTGCTACCTTCAACAATTCCTCTACCCTCGCCAAGGAGAACAACACCTACGTTGTCCTCCTCCAAGTTAAAAGCAACACCTTCTGTTCCATCTTCAAACTCTACGACTTCACCGTATTCAACGTTTTCAAGACCGTAAACCCTCGCAACACCGTCACCAACCTTGATGACGATACCGGTTTCGTCAAGCTTAAAAGATGCTTCAAACTCTTCAATCTGCTTTCTTATAAGTTCTGAAATTTCCTCTGCCCTGATCTGCATCCCTTCACCTCGCCTTAAGAGTTTTTATGTTAATCAGCTATAGCTTTCTTGAGATTTTCAAGTTGCGTTTTTATGGAAGCATCAAGAACTTTGTCTGCTACCTTAACGACAAACCCGCCAATTAGAGAGGGATCAAGTTTCACAGAAATCTCCGCCTTCTTTCCGAAGATTTCCTCAATTTTTGATTTGATCTTAGAAACGGTTTCCTCGTCAATCTCCGTGGCTGTTGTTATTTCAGCCTTGATAATTCCCAACCTGTAATCAACAAACTTTTCAAACTCTGAAGCGAATTCCCTGAGTACCCCCAGTCTATCCTTTTGAGCCATAAGAAGAAGAACCTTCTTTAGCTCCTCAGAAGCTTCAATCTTTTCAAGAATTTGCTCTACAAGACTTCTCTTCTTTTCAGGAGGAACAACCGGACTCCTGAAGTATCTAATCACCTTGTCGTCAAGAAGAGAACCTACCGTCTTTACCTCTTCTAAAACCTTTTCCAGCCTGTCGTCCGGTAGAACGTCAGCCAGGGCCTTTGCATACCTTCTCGCAATTCTCACTTCCAATCTCAACTTAAATCCCTCCTAAAGCTTTTGAAGGGTAGATTCTATCAGTTTCTTGTTTATCTCTGGATTAGCTACTGATCTAAGCTTGGCTTCGGCTATTTCTACAGCTCTACGAGCTGCAAACTTCTTGAGTTCCTCCTTTGCCTTAAAGACTTCTTTCTCTATTTCCTCGTCAGCCATTTTGATTATCCTTTCGGCAGTCCGCTTTGCCTCCGCTATTATTTGCTCTCTTTCCTTAGCAGCAAGTTCTTTTGAATACTGCAGTATTCTCTCGGCTTCTGCTTTCGCTTCTTCGGACTTTTTCTCGGCTTCTTTGAGGAGCTTTAGAACTTCCTCCTTATCCTGCTTTGCCTTCTCAAATCTACTGACAATGGCGTTAATTCCATCGGAGATGAACTTTGAAATGGGCTTTTTGAGAAGCCAGTAGAGGATGGCTATAAGAATTACCGTGTTTACCGTTTTCCAGAACAAAAAGTGTGTTCCGTGTTCCATCTTACCCCCTTATGCCGCTTTTCCAAGTAGTTTCTTAACAATTTCTTCTGCTATCTTTTCAGCTTCAGCTTCAAGCTTTTCCTTTTCTACCTCAAAGGTACTCCAAATTTCCTGCTTGGCACTTTCTAACCTGACAGCAGCTTCTTCGTGCGCCTGCTGAAGAATTCTTTCTCTTTCAGCCCTGGCCTCCCTAACGGCTTCTTCAACAAGGGCTTTTGCTTTAGCCCTTGCTTCACTTAATACTTCCTCCACCTCTCCAAGCAGAGTTTCAGCTTTTGCCCTTAAAGCCTCAATTTCGGAATACTGAGTTTCAAGTTCCTTCTCCCTCTCTTCCATCATGCTAAGGAGCGGTTGGAAGAGGAACTTGTTAATGAGAACCATGAAAATCAGGAAGTTAACAGCCTGAACTCCTAAGGTCCAGTCTATTGCTACGATGCTTCCCGCCATTACCCTTCTCCTTGCTTTGTAATTTCTCCACCTCCAAGGAGGAGGTCGCCGTAGTAAAAGGCACCTACCTGCCCTGGAGTGGGGGCTTCAACTTTCGCCGCTAATTTTACACAATAAATGCCATTTTTGAAATACCCCAGAGAATTAACTGGAACAGGACGGGAACGATACCTGACTTGAACCTGAAGGCCTTGAAGTTCTTTAACTTTCTCGTACTCAAGATGCCAATTTACGTTCCGCACGTACAAGATGTTTTTTTGAACGTCCTCTTTTTCTCCCAAAATTACTCTGTTGTTCTCGGCATCTATTTCAATAACGTAAAGTGGTTTACCGTAAGAGATTCCAAGTCCTCTCCTTTGGCCAACAGTATAGCGGTGATATCCTTCATGCTTACCAACGACTGTTCCATCCTTTAAAACAAAAAGACCAGCAGAGGGCTTTATAAATCGTTCTACGAACGAAACGTAATCCTCCTCTATAAAGCAGATATCTTGGCTTTCACTTTCAAAGGGGAATCCTGCGGTTTTGGCTCTTTTAACAACTTCCTCCTTAGTAAGTTCCCCGAGAGGAAGCAATAACCTTTCAAAAATGTACTGGTCAACAAGAGAAAAAAAGTAGGACTGTTCTTTCTTTCTATCCTTGCCTCTATGGATTAAATGTCTTTTCCACCTTTTAGAAAAAACAACTCGGGCGTAGTGGCCAGTGGCTACGAAATCTGCTTTTAGTTCTTCCATTAGAAGGTAAAGGTAGTGAAACTTTATCTTCCTGTTACATACCGCACAGGGATTGGGAGTAAGACCTTTTTTGTAATAACGGATGAAGTAGTCAATTACCTCTTTCTTGAACTGATCTGTCAGGTCAACAACAAAGAGTTTAAGTCCTAAAAGCTCTGCTGCTTTTTGTGCTTTTTCGGGTGACGTTTTTTCTACGAGATGAAGGAAAACAGGAATGACTTCATAGCCTTTCTCTTTTAAGATGTATGCCGTATAGAAGCTATCTACTCCTCCGCTAAAACCGACAACGACCTTTTTCATCTTGCCTCCTT
>CAZQLZ010000060.1:0-28664 GCA_964594265.1 uncultured bacterium | reverse complement strand
AAATGGTAAAGGAGATATACCCTTTCATTTACTACCGGAATGGAGCTCTTGAAATAGAAGGAGTGAAAGCTGAAGAGCTTGCGGAGGAGTTTGGAACTCCTCTTTACGTTTACAGCAAAAAAGCCTTAGAACACTGGTTTAACAAGTTTGACAGGGCTTTCAAAGAACTTCCCCACATAACCTGTTTTGCCGTTAAGGCTTGTTCAAACATTCACATTCTTAAGGTTCTAAAGGAGCTTGGAGCTGGAGCCGATACAGTTTCGGCAGGAGAGATATTCAGAGCTTTAAATGCAGGCATTGACCCAAAGAAGATAGTCTTTGCCGGTGTAGGTAAACGTCCCGATGAGATAGAGTACGCCCTTGAAAAAGGGATTTTAATGTTTAACGTTGAATCTGAAAGCGAGCTTTTCACGATAAACAAAGTAGCGGAAAAGCTTGGCAAAACTGCTCCCATAGCCTTTAGGGTCAACCCTGAAGTTGATCCTAAAACCCATCCTTACATTTCAACGGGATTAAAAGAAAGCAAGTTCGGTATTACCCTTGAAGAGGCCGTTGACCTTTACAGGAAGGCAAAAGAACTTAAATGGGTAAAGCCGATAGGCATTCACTTCCACATTGGCTCTCAAATAACTGATGTTTCTGTTTTTAAAGAGGCCGCTTTAAAGATCGGAGAGGTAGTAAAAGAGCTTTTCTCTCTTGGAATAGAAGTAGAATTTTTTGATGCAGGTGGGGGGCTTGGAATCAACTACGAGCCGGAAGAAACTACCATTCCAGCTACAGAGTTTGCGAAACAAATAGTTCCTGTTGTTAAAGAGCTTGGCTGTAAGCTCATATTAGAACCGGGAAGGAGAATTTCTGGAAATGCAGGTGTTTTGCTAACGAGAGTAATCTACAAAAAAGAGAGAAAAGATAAACTCTTTTACGTTGTTGACGCCGGAATGAACGACCTTGCAAGACCATCCCTTTACGGTGCGTACCACCACATTGTTCCGGCTACTTTAAAAGATTCTCCAAAAAAGAAGGCGGATATTGTTGGTCCTATTTGTGAAACCGGCGATGTCTTCGCTAAAAGCAGAGAGCTCCCGGAACTTAATGAAGGAGATCTAATTGCAGTTTTAAGTGTAGGAGCTTATGGGTTTACAATGGCCTCAAACTACAACTCAAGACCGAAACCTGCAGAAGTGCTGGTAAGGGATGGAAGGGCAAGACTCATAAGGCAAAGAGAAACCTTAGCTGACTTAATAGCAAGAGAATTTTAAAAAGCCCCCCGCAAAGGGGGCTCAAAGGTTAAACATCAAAGTAGAGCATAAACTCCATAGGAGTTGGTCTGAGTCTTACAGGATCTACCTCTTCCTTACGCTTGTACTCAATGTAATCCTCAAGGAATTGCTCTGTCATTACGCCGCCCTTTGTAAGGAACTCGTAGTCCTTCTCAAGGGCATCAAGGGCTTCTGCAAGTGAACCGGGAACGGTTGGAATGTCTTTGAGCTCCTCTGGTGGAAGGTCGTAGAGGTTCTTGTCAACAGGCTCTCCGGGATGAATCTTGTTCTCAATTCCGTCAAGACCTGCCATGAGGAGGGCTGTAAAGGTAAGGTATGGAGCTCCAGATGAGTCAGGGAATCTAACCTCAATTCTCTTAGCCTTAGGAGACGTAACAACAGGAACTCTGATGGACGCAGACCTGTTCCTTGCAGAGTAACAGAGGTTTACAGGAGCCTCATATCCAGGAACAAGCCTCTTGTAGGAGTTAACGGTTGGGTTAGTGAACGCACAGACAGCCTTTGCGTGCTTGATGATTCCACCTATGAAGTAGAGGGCAGTTTCAGAAAGTCCTGCGTAGCTGTCTCCGTGGAAGAGGTTTTCACCGTTCTTCCAAATGGACATGTGGGTATGCATACCGCTACCGTTGTCGCCGAAAAGGGGCTTTGGCATGAAAGTAGCGGTTTTGCCGAACATCTTGGCAACGTTTTTAACGATGTACTTAAGCCACTGAACACTATCAGCAGCTTCAACGAGGTTTCCGAATCTAAAGTCTATTTCACCCTGTCCACCCGTAGCAACCTCGTGGTGGAGACACTCAATTACAAGTCCTGCCTCTTCCATCTTCATAGCCATGACTTTTCTGATGTGGTCAAGCTGGTCAGATGGTGGTGTTGGGAAGTATCCACCTTTTACTTTGAGCTTGTGACCGAGGTTAGGATTTTCATCAGCACCGGTTCTCCAGATACCTTCAACACTATCAACTTCGTAGAAACCAAAGTTCATTCCTACGTCAAACTTTACATCGTCAAAGATAAAGAACTCAAGTTCCGGACCGCAGTAAACAGCGTCACCAATTCCAGTAGACTTGAGATACCCAAGGGCTTTCTTGGCGATGTTTCTTGGATCTTTGTGGTAAGGTTCTTTTGTAACAGGATCAACGATGTCCGCGATTATGACGAGTGTAGGAATTTCTGAAAGAGGATCTACTACAGCCGTTGTTGGGTCAAGCTTGAACATCATGTCACTTGCGTTAATCGGCTGCCACTGGCGAATGGAGGAACCGTCAAAGAAGAGTCCCTGTTCAAAGCTCTCTTCAGAAATTTCGTGAGCCGGGAATGTAATGTGATGCCAAGTACCAAACATGTCGGTGAACCTGAGGTCTACAAACTTGATACCTTCCCTTTGGATAAGCTCTACGACCTCTTTAGCGTTTTTTGGTCTCATGGGCTCCCTCCTTTTTATCTTAAATTGCGTTTTCTCCCCTTTCACCGGTTCTTATCCTGACAGCGTCTTCCACCGGTATTACGAATACTTTTCCGTCACCTATTCTTCCGGTTCTTGCCGCGTTAACAATTGTTTCCACAACTTTTTCGGCTATGTCATCGGGAACAACAACCTCAATTTTAATTTTCGGGATAAAGTCAACAACGTATTCAGCACCTCTGTAGAGCTCCGTATGTCCTTTTTGCCTACCGAAACCTTTAACTTCAGAAACTGTTAATCCTTGAACACCGATTTCTGTAAGAGCATCCTTTACTTCTTCAAGCTTGAAAGGCTTAATAATTGCTTCTATCTTTTTCATTCTCAACCCCCGGCAAGAGTTACCACTTATTTTAACAAAAAGCGTGCCAACCCTATTCTTTGGAGAAAGCTGAGGAAATAAAAGGAGTTAACTGTGAGGATGGTAAAGGGAGTGCACAAATTTTGTGCACTTTTTCTTCCATCTGCACTACCTTTCAGCACACTTATCGCAGAGACCATAAAATTTGTACTCTATCTCTTCAACGACGTAGCCTTTCTGCTCTATCTTTTTACAGGTGTACTTGCAGAGAGGGGTTTCCACATCTTCTATTTTTCCGCACTTCCTACATATGAAGTGATGGTGGAAATCTGTTCTCCTATCAAAGTGGGATTGCTTGTTTATAACAATCTCTTTTATTTTTCCTTCAGAAACAAGCTCCTTCAAGATTCTATAGACTGTTCCGAGACTGATGGTTGGGAGCTCCTTCTTGGCTCTTTCGTAAACGACTTCTGCCGTTGGATGGTCGTTTGAATCTCTTACAACTTGGAACACAACTGCCTTCTGTCTCGTGTTTCTTTTTTTCTTTTTTTCCACTGTAGTCAAAACAAACCTCCAAAATTTTAAGCGTAATAGTTACTACTATTATATAGCCTCAGAAAGGAAAGTCCCAGCAAAGGCTGGGACTTTATTGGGGTCACACCTTAAACTTGCTCTCAGGATAAGCCGTAATGTGGTGGATAGAGAGATCTGCTCCCTGAAACTCTTCTTCTTCTGAAAGTCTTAGTCCCATCAGTTTGTTGAGAGCTCCGTAAAGTAAAAAGCCACTCGCAAGAGCGTAAATTACCGTTAGGAGAGCTCCAAAAACCTGAGAAAGCAGAGAAACGCCTCCTAAACCACCCAAGAGCTCTTGGCCAAATATACCGGCTGCGATTCCTCCCCAAATGCCACAAAGACCGTGGAGAGGCCACACTCCGAGAACATCGTCAATTTTCAGCTTCTCTTGTTCCCACACAAAGGCCTTAACGAAAATCAGTGCTGCAACAAGCCCGATGACAAAAGCACCGATTGGATTAACGATGTCAGAACCAGCACAGACAGCCACAAGCCCTGCAAGAGCTCCGTTGTGGATGAAACCGGGATCGTTCTTACCAAAGAGGAGTCCTCCTATGATTCCGCCAGCTGTTGCAAGAAGTGAGTTTACCGCCACAAGGCCGGAAATCGTTTCAATACTCTGGGAGCTCATAACGTTAAAACCAAACCAGCCAATTATCAGTATCCAGCTTCCAAGAGCAAGATAGGGAATGTTGCTGATCGGTATAGGTTTTGATTTGCCTCTTACGTACCTGCCCATTCTTGCGCCTAAGAGAAGTATTGCCGGAAGTGCAATCCATCCACCAAGTCCGTGAACCACCATAGAGCCGGCAAAGTCGTGAATGGGTGCACCAAAAATGTGCTTTACCCACCCTTGAAACTCTGATGACCACCTTTCTGCCCAGATGAGAGCCTCAAAAATCGGATAGATAACTCCGGCCAGAAAGAACCCAGCTGTTACGTACGGTCTAAACTTCATCCTCTCGGCAACACCACCTGAAACGATGGCAGAAATGCAGGCGGCAAACATAAGGAGGAAGAAGAACCTAACGAGTTCAAGACCTTGATCGGCAACTAAACTCTGAGCAGACCTAATAAAAGAAATCTTGTGAGCAAGGGGATAGCCAATAAAGTAGTAAGCTAAGGTAGCAACAGATACGTCAACAATAATCTTAACTAAGGCATTTACCTGATTTTTTATCCTTACAGTTCCTGCCTCCAGAAATGCAAATCCAGCATGCATTGAAAGTATCATTACTGCACCAGCAAGAAGGTAAAAAACGTTAAGGGACTGAACAAGCTGTTTGATGCCTTCCTCAATCATGTTCTTCCTCCCGTGAAAAATTTCAGCGTTCTAAATTAATAGCAAAAGTTGTGCCATAAACAGGAGAAAGGAACGTTTTGATATGATTTTCGTAAAACTTTCCGGAGAGAAAGATGAGAAAAGCGGTTTTCTTTGCAAGTATCCTTTTAGCATCCTGCTCAGTATCTTCCTTTGGTGACAAAGAACCTATAGTTTATTCAACCTATGTTACAAAAGAGAAAGTCCAAGAAAGTAAATCTGGGCTTAAAGGAATTGAAAATGTTTTTCTCTATATGAAAAAAGAATTCTCTCCGGCTAAGGGCGAAATTGTCTTAAACAGTTACGATGGTTTCATTATTGACCTTGGTAAAAAAGACGGTATTTCAGAAGGGGATAGGTTTATCTCTGAAAGTGGGGCAGTTTTAAAGGTAAAAGAGGTTAAAACCGACTACTCAATAGCATTATCCACCATAGGGAATCCAGTAGTAGGGGAAAAAGTTAAGAAGTTTTCCTTTAGCAAAATACTCTTTATTGACTTTACCAAAAAGGAAGGGAAGGAACTCTACTACAGGCTTAAAGAGGGGATTAAAACGCTTAACCTTGCACCATACGAAGAAGGAGAAAAATTCAAAAAGCTCTTTGGTCTTAAGTTCCCGTCGGATTTTAGGAGAAATGTTCCTGTAGATAAGCTCGTAGGGTATGACGGTTATTTTGTAGTGTCAGAGAAAGGAGTTGAAGTTTACGATAACACGAAAAGGCTGGTAAAACTCTTTCCTTGGGAAGGAGTCCCTGTGTCTTCCTTTCAGGTTAATGTTGGTTCTGGTTACAAGGTAGTTCTTGACCTTAAAAGCCACGCAACAAGCCTATTTGCCGGCAACATAGACCAAACACCTCAGAAAGAGCTTGTCGTTGCGACAGAAAACAGTATACGCGTTTATCACGTTAACCACTGCGGAGTATCGGAAGTTTACAGGTTTAAGAATCCATTCCCCGACTCTTACCTTTTCCATATTTCCCCAGTTGACTTAGACGGAGATGGAAAACTTGAGTTGGTCATAGACGGTTTTTACCAGGAAACAAAAAGCGTTTCTTCTGGAGTATTCGCAGTTAAAGATGGAAAGCTAATAAAGCTTGCCCAGTCAAACCTTATAATCTCTGCTTTTGACACTAACGGAGACGGGGTAAACGAAACTCTCTACGGTCAGAAGGTAAGCAGTGAGTCGGATAAGTTTTTCGGAAAAACCGTGTGGGTAGTGAAGCTTAAAAACGGTAAACTAATAAAGTATAGAAAGATTTCTGTTCCACCGGAGTTTCAGGTTACAAGTGCTCAGAGTTTTAAAGCTGGAGGTAAAACACTCTTTGCATACTACGATCTTGATTACTTTTTTAACGTCTCAGACGGTAACCAAATTCTGTGGCGTTCACCAACCCCGATAGGTGCATCTCCAAACAGTATCTACTGGTATGTTGACGACACACTCGTTAGCTACTATATCTCGCCTAAACCTAAACCAATGGATATAAATGGGGACGGAGAGCAGGAAGTTCTTCTTTCTCAGAATAAAAACGCTGCTCCAAGTATTTTAAGGAATATCTACTCCTTTAATAGGGGGAGAATTCTCGTCCTTTACAGGAAGGGAGCAACATTTAGCTGGGAGGAAGCTACAATTTCCATCTATAAACTCGGAGGTCTTGAGGGGTTTGATTACTTACCAGAATACGACCTGTTTGCGGCGGTGTTTACAAAGTCAGGCGTTCTCAAAAGTCCTAAATCCAAGTTAATTTTCATTAAGCCGAATTTTTAAAGGAGAAAAAGCTTGAGAGCGGTAGAGTTTATAAAGAGGGAAACAGGAGTAGAGGAGTTTGATATTGCCGTTGTTGGCGGCTCTGGAATAGACTTGGGGAGCTCCTTTCTTGAGATTCCGTACTCTGAAATACCCGAAATGCCCGAGACCACCGTTCCGGGACACGAAGGAAAACTTAAAGTAACAAAAATAGGAGAGAAAAGAGTTCTACTCTTTCAGGGACGATTTCACTACTACGAGGGAAGGAGTGACGAAGAAATAAGGTTTATACCCTTACTATCTTCCCGTCTTGGCGTTAAAGTCTTTGTGTTGACCTGTGCCTCAGGGACAATATCAAGGAATGCGGCTTTATCAGAAATTGGAGTGGTCGTTGACCATATTAACCTAACTGGAAGAAACCCTTTAGTCGGACTTGTAAGCTCCTTTGGGGATAGAGTCTTCTTAAATGCAAAAAAGCTCTACGACAGGGAGCTCTCCAGTCTTTTCTTGAAAACAGGACTAAAGCTTGGCGTTAAAATAGTACCGGTAGTTCTTGCCGCAACCTTAGGGCCAAGCTACGAGACCTTTGCAGAGATAAGACTATTAGAGCTTGCCGGAGCAGACTGCGTAAGCATGTCAACCGTTCCAGAGGCCTTAGCAGCAGCCTTCTACGGAATGAGAGTTGGAGCTCTTACCATTTTCACAAACGATACCCTAAAGCCGCAGGCAAGCCACCAAGAGGTCTTAGAAGTTTCCTCCAGAAGATCTAAAAAACTCTCAGAACTTTTAAGGGCGGCCATTAAAAACTTTTGACAAAAAACTCCTCTTGACTATAATTCCACCTATCACAGGAGACTTCCGCTTAGGAGGTGCAAATTGTCAACCAAGAGAACCTATCAGCCAAGTAGGCTTCACGGTAAAAGGGTTCACGGCTTTAGAGCGAGGATGAAGACGAAGTCCGGAAGAGAAATCCTCCGCAGGAGAAGGAAGAAGGGGCGCTGGAAGTTAACGGTGAGTGACGAGTGGAAGAGAAGGTAAAGTTTACCTTTAAAAAGTATGAAAGACTTAGGAAACAATCGGAGTTTGAAAGAGTATTCAGCTGCGGGAAGAGCCTTGGTGGCTCCACCGTAGCTTTTTATTTTGCTCCAAACGATTTAGAGCATTCAAGGGCGGGTTTCATAGTCTCAAAAAAGGTCTGCAGGAAGGCTGTAGAAAGGAACCGAGCAAAAAGGTTAATGAGAGAAGTTTTCAGACTCAACAAACATAAGCTTAAGCCAGTTGATATAGTTTTTATAGCACGAAAAGGGATAAAAGGGAAAAAACTTCAAGACGTAGAAAAGGACTTTTTAAAACTGGCAAGGAAAGCAGGAATTTTAAGGGACAAAGAATGAAAGAAGCTTTGATACTCTTTATCAGGCTCTACCAGAAGTTCGTATCACCCCTATTTCCTTCAAGCTGTAGGTTCTATCCTTCCTGTTCTTCTTACGCAATTATGGCAGTTGAAAAGTACGGAGTCATTAAAGGCGGTTTAAAGGCTACGTGGAGAATTTTGCGCTGTAACCCTTTCTCAAAAGGCGGAATAGACTATCCATAGCAAGGAGAGGAAGATGGAAAGAAGCAAAGTAAGCTCTTTTATACAGGCTGCGTTGCTTGCTCTAATAGCTGTTCTTGGATTTCAATTATTTTTTGGTAGTGGAAAAGAAAAGAAGGAGCAGAAACTTTCCCAAAAAACACCAACTGTAAAAACTCTAAACGTTTCTTCAAGGGAAATTGGCGATATCGTAAAGGTTGAAACGCCTCTTTATAAAGCCGAAATCTCAACTGTCAACGGCAAACTACTCAAGCTTACAGTCAAGAAATACAATGCTCAACTCGTTTCGGAATCCGCAAAGATTCTCGGCATCTATCCACTTATGACTATCTCAACCGACAAGGCACTCTCCCACGAGTTAGCTGCTTTAAGACTCAGCCCGAACAAAAAAGAAATTATCGTTAAGGATAAACCTGTTTCCCTTAAGCTTGAAGGAAAGCTTGCCGATGGTAGAGTAATAAGAAAAACTTTCACCTTCTATCCAGACTCTTATCGGATTGACTTTAAAACGGAGCTTGAAAGTGCAGATTTGATAACGGTGATAGGGCCTGACATAAAGGTAAACGAGGTTCGTACTTCCCGTATGGGGCATATAGGTCCCGTTGTAGAAACGGAAAAGGAAGTTTTCAGGATAAAACCCCAGGAACTCAGTAACTTCATAACTTTCAACGATGCGAAGTGGGCAGGAGAAGAAGAAAAATACTTCCTCCTTGCAGTGAAGGATACAGGCTTTCCTGTAATGGTTGAAAAAATAGGAAACCATACAGTGGTAAAGGCTTTTATTGACAGTGGAACATTCTTTGGTGGCCCTAAGGAAATCAAACAGCTTGAAACTATTGGATTGGACAAAGCAATAAACTTTGGCATATTTGGCTTTTTGGCCAAACCTCTTTTAAAGTTTTTCCTATTTCTTCACCATTTTATACCGAACTGGGGGCTCGTAATTATCGTTTTAACCTTGATTATCAAGGTACTTCTCCATCCACTTACTCACAAAGGCTTTGAGTCAATGAAGAAAATGCAGGAGCTTGCTCCAAAGCTTGAGGAAATAAAGAAGAAATACGGCAATGATCCGCAGAAGCTTAACGAAGAAGTCATGAAGCTTTATAGAGAAGCAGGTGTTAACCCAATGGGAGGCTGTCTCCCAATGCTCCTTCAGATTCCTGTATTCTTTGCCCTTTATGAGATTTTCCTGAACGCTGTTGAACTTAAAGGAGCTTCATTCCTCTGGGTAACAGACCTTTCGGTTCCTGATCCCACTTACTTGATGCCGGTGCTAATGGGTGCTTCTATGATACTCCAGCAAAAACTTACTCCGACAACGAATCCTCAACAGGAAAAGATATTTATGATAATGGCCGTCGTTTTTACCTTTATGTTTGCAACCTTTCCTGCAGGACTTGTCTTATACTGGTTAACGAACAACATCATAACCGCTATACAGAACTTGGTAATCAATAAAACCCTTCAGAGGAAAGCGACTTAATGGAATCGGGCAGTTTGGCGGTTTACTACCTTATACTGCCTGTTCTTGTTCTGCTTTCTGGCCTTTTTTCGGCCTCTGAAACAGCCTTTTTCTCCCTCAATACGCTTAGACTGGAAAGACTCGCAAAGGAAGGTAACAAGAAAGCAGAAGAAGCTCTTAAGCTTCTTCAAAACCCTGCTAACCTTATAGCTACAATCCTCATTGGCAATGAGATGGTTAATATTGCCATAGCCGCAACTTCAACAACGCTCTTTGTAAAACTCCTTGGGGAAGAGGTAGGAGCAACTTTGGCCGTTCCTGTGACTGTAATAACATTACTTATTTTTGGTGAAGTAACTCCTAAGACCTTGGCAATAAAGTATAGCGAAAGGTATGTCTTTTTTATCTTACGCTTTATAAGGGCTGTGGAGAAAGGCCTTACCCCGTTAAGGCTGATCTTAGTAGGAATAGCCTCTCTAATTCTTAAACCCTTTGGAGTTGAGCTCTTTAACAGACCGAAAGCTTTAACAGATGAAGAGTTTATGATACTTGTATCCGAAGGTGCTAAGGAAGGCGTAATAGCCCGCGAAGAAAAAGAACTAATAGATAGAACGCTTGATCTTGGAGAGATGGATGTGAAGGAGATAATGACTCCAAAGCATAAAATTTTTGCTCTACCCGAGGAACTCCCTGTTAGGAAGGCGATTGAAAAAATTAAGGAGAAAAAATTTTCAAGAATTCCCGTTTATAGAGACTCCCTTGACCAAATTACGGGAATCTTGTACACGCGAAAGATAATTCCACTAAAACTAAAGCAGAGAGAGCTTGATAAGCCCATAAAAGAGTTTATGGACGAACCTTACTTTGTTACTGAATTCCTGACTCTTGACAAACTCTTAGAGGAAATGCAGAGAACTAAGAAACACATGGCTATCGTTGTTGATGAGTACGGGAATACGGCAGGCCTTGTAACTCTTGACGATATATTAAACGAGATTGTGGGAGGAGATCAAAAAGAAAGCAAAGAACTCTCAGAAGATAGGCTAAGACTTGCCGGCGACACTCCTATGGAAGAGGTAAAGGAACTTCTACGCTTGAGAGAGGACGAAATCCTTACTGAAGTTGATACCCTTGCAGGTCTTTTAATGGCGCTCACGGAGAGGATTCCGAAAAAGGGAGAATCTATCTGTTACCAGGGCTATACCTTTACTGTTGAAGAAACCGAGGGAAACAGGATAACCTCTGTAATTGTGGAGAAGAAGAAATAATGGAGCTGCTACCCCTTATCCTGATAGTAGTATGTGTGCTATTTGAAGGTTTTTTCTCAGGAAGTGAGATAGCGATAATTTCTCTATCCAAACTGGAGCTCCAGAAAAGCTTGCAAAAAGGAGAGAGAGGAGCTCTTCTCCTTGAGAAACTCTTAAAAGAGCCTGAAAAACTTCTGACAACAACTCTTATAGGAACAAACCTTTCTACCGTTACAGGTTCGGTTATATTCACAACGGCCATCCTTGACACGATAACAGCTTCCTTTCCCTTTTTGCAAAATTACCCTGAAGCTCTAACTGTTCTTTGCTTTACTCCTATAACCCTTACCTTTGGAGAGCTCATACCCAAGAGCCTCTTCCAAAAATACTCTTACAAGATAGCCTTCAAGATAGTCTATCCCATCTACTTCTTTTACATTCTCTTTAAGCCCATATCCATTTTCGTTATGGGATTTGCCCGCTTCCTCGCCAAGCGTGTAGGTGCAGAGGTAAAAGAGAGTCCTTTCGTAACAAAAGAAGAGTTAAAACTCCTCGTGGAAAGTGCTTCAAGGCTGAAAGTGGAGAGAACGGAGAGAAACATCCTCAGGAATATCCTTCGCCTGAGGGAAAAAACGGTTGGAGATATCTACGTGCCCCTTTTAAACGTCGTTGCAGTTGAAGAAGGAGCTCCAATAGAGGAAGTTTTAAGGCTTTCTGAACAGTCAGGCTTTTCAAAGTTTCCCATCTTCAGGAATAGATTTGACAACATCGTTGGATACATATCTATATCTGACCTGTTAAATGTTAAAGATAAAAAGATCCGCGTGAAAGATTTAATGAAACCTGTACTCATATTTCCCGAATACATGAGTATCTTTGAAGCTCTTAAGGAATTTCGGAAAACGAAAGAACAAATGGCGATAGTAGTTGACGAGTATGGCTCAACACTTGGAATTGTTACTCCTGAGGACATTCTTGAAGAAATAGTAGGAAAAATAGAGGACGAGTTTGACAAGCCCGGTGAGAAGGTAATCAAGAAGGAGGGAGAGATAGTTGCAGAGGGAACTACCGAGGTAGACGAGATAAACCGATTCCTAAAAAAGCCTCTTCCAACGGCTCCAGATTACACTACGGTAGCGGGACTTATCCTTTCAAAACTGGGAAGATTCCCTCAGAAAGGAGAGAGAATAAAGATAGATACAACAGAACTCACGGTTCTTGAGGTTGATCCGAAAAAAATAAAGAAGGTCTTAATCAAAGAACTCTAATTCCTTCACCTTCTTTTCTTATCCAAAAGTTTTACAGTAGCGTAAACGCAGCGGTTGTAAGGGACTGGAATTCCCTTTTCTTCTGCCTTCCTGATGAGAGCTCCCGTTATTCCTTCAAGCTCTATCGGTTTTCCTCTTTCAAAGTCAAGAAGCATAGAGGTCCTGTAGTTTTTAAGGTCTGGAGAAGAGCGTAGGTAGTTCTCCATGACCTTTGGTTTAAGCTTCACCCCGTAGCTTTCGGCCACTTTATAGCACTCAAGCATCAGATTTTTTAGAACGTCGTACGTTTCAGGCATTTCAAGCATCTCACCAACGGTAGCTCTTGTTACCACCGAGTAGGGATTAAAGGCAACGTTCCAGACGAGCTTCTTCCAGAGGGTATAGCGAATGTCCTTAGAAACTCTTGCCTCAATTCCACATTTTTTAAGCTCCTCAACAAGTCTTTTAACCCTCTCTGTAACCTTTCCAGTCATTTCCCCTATTTCAAGAAGTCCAGCCGCCTCGTGAATAACGACCCCTGGCTCTTTAACGTAAGCTCCAACAAAGGCGGTGGCTCCAAGGATGTGCTTTTTTCCTAAGAACTTGGCAAGGATTTCCTCGTTCTCTATACCGTTTTGAACAGAAACAACAACTGTATCTTCTTTAAGAATAGGCTTTATCTGTGGAGCTACCTTTTCCGTATCGTAGGACTTTACGCAAACGAAAACCGCGTCTACTTTACCGGCCTTTAAAGGTTCATCCGTAAAAATAATTCTCCTTCCGTCTTCCTTAATTGTCCACTCGCCGTGCTTAAAGCTTTTAACCGTTAAACCCTTGTCTTTCATTGCTTTTAGTTTCTCACCCCTTGCAATAAAAACAACCTCGTGGCCACCTCTTGCAATCATTCCACCGTAAAAACCACCTACCCCTCCTGTGCCAAAAATGACGAACTTCATCTTCAACTCCTTAAAAAGAATAACTCTAACCTAATCTAAGTGTACCACAGACTAAGGGAAGGGAATTATTACTTTAAAGGTTGTTCCCTTTCCTTCCTCCGTTTCAACTTCAATTTGCCAACCGTGAAAGCGAACAATTTCCCTCACAACAGAAAGGCCGATTCCGTGACCGGAACTTTTGGGGGATTTTACGTACTTTTCAAAAACAACAGGAAGGAGCTCTTTTGGAATACCTACTCCTGTGTCCCTAACGCTTAACACTACTTTACCTTCCTCTTCTTCTAAACGAACTTCAACCTCTCCTTCTTCGGTAAACTTTAAGGCGTTGTCAAGGAGGTTTTTAACGAGCTGTTCAAAGAGAACTTTTTCGCAGGCCACAGAGACTTCTTGAAGGTGGGTCTTTAATTTCAAACCCTTTTCTTCCACCTTACTATTAAAGGTTTTAAGAACGTTTTCTACAAGTGGTTTAAGCTTAACCTCTGAGAACTCCTTAGCAGAAGAAAAGAGTTTTTGAGCTCCTGCGATTATTTCTTCTATCTTTTCTACTTTTTTCACTACCTCTTCAAGGAGCTCCTTCTCTTCACAGCTTCCGTAGTTTAAGAGGTATTCAACGTTGCCCTTTATGACGGTAAGCGGAGTTTTAAGCTCGTGGGATATGGTTGAAACTACTTCTTTTTTGACTTTTCTCAACTTCCTTTCACAGGAGACGTCTTTCTTTACGGCTATAAGGAGTTCTTTACTAAGCTTTGCAATTTCAAACCTGTAAACCCTTTCTCCTTCTTCCACTTCAAAGGAGCTCTTTCCCGTTTCTAAGGCCTCCTCAAAGCCTTTAACGGTTTCTCCAAAAGGGTAGTAGTCCCAGAGCTTTTTGCTTCTACCTAAAACGTAGCCCTTTCTGTCAACGAAGAGAATATCGTCCCTTACTTCCTGGATTTTCAGTAAGAGCTCCCTACTCAAACTTATACCCTACCCCCCAAACGGTCTTTATCCTGTTTCCGATCTTATCCCTCAAGTGTTTTATGTGAACGTCCACCGTCCTGATGGAAACGTCTGCATCTTTCCAGACTTTAAGAAAGAGCTCCTCCTTTGTAACAGCTCTTCCCCTGTTTTCAACAAGAATCTTTAAGAGTTCCTTTTCTTTCCTCGTCAGATTAACGTTCCTGCCTTCAATCATTACTCCTTCATCGGTAAAGATAACTTCCTCTTTCACTTTTTCTTTAAAAGAATTCCCCTTTCTCCTTAAAAGTGCCCGCACTCTGGCAAGGAGCTCCTTTACACCAAAAGGCTTTGTTACATAGTCATCGGCTCCACTGTCAAGACCAAGAACCTTATCTTCCTCTTCAGAAAGTGCTGTAAGCATTAAAATTGGTATATCTACTTCCCTCTCCCTCAAAAAACGGCAAGCCTTAACGCCGTCCATTCCCGGAAGCATAATGTCAAGTATTAGAAGATCACATTTCCTTTCATACTCAAAAAAATCATTTAAAAAGTTTTCGGCAGTTAAATAGAGTCTTACCGTAAATCCCTCTGCAGAAAGAATTCTCTTTAGCAGATTTCCGATGGAAATATCATCCTCAACAACCGCTATTACGGCCATCAATCCTCCGCTTTGCTGGTAGTAGTAGTATAAAATAACTGCTTGCTATTCCTGAAGGAGAAGAAACATGCTTTCGGACGAGTTTATAGCTGCTGTAGAGAAAGCCTTTACCATTAAAGGTTTTGATTTAAGAGTTGAATTCAGAGACCTTGAAGCTTGGGACGAGGCGATATTTCATACTCAGAGTTTACTTTCAGCGAGGAACATTTCTTACGTGTCGTACCACCATACCTTCAAAGTAGAATACCTGTTAGAAAACGGTAACTTAATTTCCATTTCTTACGAACCTGCCTTAACGGGAGACTTTGATGGAGAGGGTTATTGAAACGGCGATAAAGGCGGCAGAGAGAGCTGCAGAAACGTTAATGGAATACTTTGCCCACCTTAACGAGCTTCAGGTAGAGCTAAAGGCCAAAAACGACTACGTGACGGAAGCTGACAAAAAATCGGAAATGATTATTATTAAGACTATAAAGGAAGCGTTCCCACACCATACTATAGTTGCAGAAGAGAGCGGCCTTCACGGTGGAAACGACTGGAGATGGTTCATAGATCCCTTGGACGGGACGAAAAACTTCATTCATGGACTGCCGGTTTTTTGTGTGTCCATCGGAGTGGAGTTTAAAGGAGAACTCGTTGCCGCTGTTGTCAACGCACCGGCTTTAGGACTTACCTTCACGGCAGAAAAAGGTAGTGGAGCTTACTGTAATGGAAAGAGAATAAAGGTTAGCCAGCGTAAGTTTGAAGAAGCCATGATAGCTACCGGATTCCCTTTCAGGGGAAAAGAGTACATTGATGAATACTTAAGATGCTTTAAGGAGGTATTTCTGTCTGTGTCTGCCGTTCGCAGGTGCGGTTCAGCCGCCCTTGACCTTGCCTATACTGCTAAAGGTATTTTTGACGGTTTCTGGGAAATGTCCCTTAACCCGTGGGACATAGCGGCGGGAGTCTTACTCATTGAAGAGGCCGGAGGAAGGGTGAGTGACTTTAACGGAGAAAGGAAGTTCTTGGAGTCTGGAAACATAATTGGAGCTTCCCTAAATACTTACCAAGAGCTCTACAGAATAGTTCACAAATACTTAGGATCTCCCTAAACTGTTCAAGAGGAGGTTGAAGATGGGACATGAGGAGAAAAAATGCGAAGGATGCACCAGTAAGAACACCTGTCAAACAGCACAGGACCCAATGGAGGCAAGGCTTACATCTAATCTTTCAAGGATAAAACACAAAATCGGTATTTTAAGCGGTAAGGGAGGTGTCGGAAAAACGACCGTTGCCACAAACATAGCAGTGGAGCTTGCAAAGAGAGGGTTTAAGGTAGGCCTTCTTGATGCAGACCTTCACGGTCCAAATGTTGCCAAGATGCTCGGCGCAGAAGGCCAGAGACTCTTTGCAGATCCAGAGTCTCAGACAATAAAACCCTTCATTCCTCTTGAGATGCCAAATCTCCGTGTAGTATCCATGGCCTTCCTCCTTGAAAATCCTGACCAGCCTGTAGTATGGAGAGGTCCTTTAAAACATCAGGCAATAAAGCAGTTCTTGGCAGAGATTGACTGGGGAGAGCTTGACTTTCTGGTTGTTGACCTTCCACCGGGAACGGGTGATGAGGCTCTAAGCGTTGGCCAGTTAATAAAGCCTATGGACGGCTTTATTGTAGTTACAACGCCGCAAGAAGTTTCACTCCTTGACACGAGAAAGTCAATCAGTTTTGCAAAGCTCATGAACGTTCCCGTTATAGGAATAGTTGAAAATATGAGCGGTTTCATCTGTCCCCACTGCGGAAAAGAGATAGAGCTCTTTAAGAGAGGCGGTGGAGAGAAGGCCGCAGAAGAACTGGGAATTCCGTTCCTTGGCAGGGTCCCGATAGAAGTGACGGTTGTTGAAGCTGGAGATAAGGGAGTGCCGGTGGTAGTATCGCATCCAGAAAGCCGCTGTGCAAAAGCATTTTCTGAGATAGTTAACAAAGTTCTTGAAGCTATAGGAGAGGATAACAGGGGTGATAGATAAAGGTAAAAAGGTTATGGCAGGAGCTCTTCTGCTCCTGTCACTCCTTTTCATACTTTTTGGCATCTCCAGGAAAGAAGCAAGGGTGATTTGGAACAACGGAAAAATACTCTGCCTTACCTGTATAGGAATCAAGTGATGAAACTCCCTCTACTAAAAAGCAGAAGGCTTTACCAATCTTTAACGGCGCTTTTGGCAAACCTTCACCTCTTTGGCTTTTTTACAGCAAGGCTCTATACGGGAAAGCTAAAGTCCATTCCTCTACCCATAATGAACTGCTATGCCTGTCCGGCCTCTGTTTACTCCTGTCCCATAGGGACGCTTTCCCACTTCTTGGTTATCTCCAAGGTTCCTCTATTAACTCTTGGTATTATTGCCACCGTTTCGGCAAGTTTTGGCAGATGGATATGTGGCTGGATCTGTCCCTTTGGATTAATTCAAGATCTCCTTCACAGAATTCCTTCAGCAAAGTTTGAGCTTCCAAGACCTTTTGTATATGTGAAGTACCTAATGCTGCTTTTTGGAGTTCTACTACTTCCCTACCTGTTGAAGGAACACTACTTCTGTATGGTCTGTCCAGTAGGAACTCTTGAAGCCGGGATCTACTGGGTTGCTGCCAGCACGATGGTCTTGAACATGGCAGGAGCTTTTTTTCTCTTTAAGTTAGCACTTGGAAGTATGTTCTTATACGGCTCTATCTTCATAAAACGGCCTTTTTGCCGTTACTTCTGTCCTTTGGGAGCTCTCTTTTCAGTCTTTAACAAACTGAGCATCGTTGATTTCAAACTTGAAAAGGAAGACTGTATAGAATGCAACCTCTGCCAAAAGGCTTGTCCGGTTAATTATCAGGTTTTCAAGGATCCGAACTCTCCGGCATGTCTGAGATGTCTTAACTGCGTTAAGATCTGTTCGGCAGTAAAGGTTAACTTTCCAGTTAAGGTATCCAGAACTAAGTTAACAGTGCAAAACAACTAACATTACGGTAAGGAAAAATCTTAAAACCGTTAAAGTTAGCTTGACTGTAACCTTTATTAGTTTTGATAGAATATCAAAAGATAAGGAAAACCATATTAGGGGAAAGGAAATGGACAAAGAGAGAATTGACCACCTATTGAAAGATAAAGTTTCTATTAATCCTCCTGAGGATTTTATCAAAAAGGCCAATGTGAAGAATTATGAGGAGGAGTACAGACGTTTTTTGGAGAACCCAGAAAAGTTCTGGGAAAAGGTAGCTGAGGAGCTCTTCTGGTACGAAAAGTGGGAGAAGGTTCTTGAATGGAACTACCCTTACGCCAAGTGGTTTGTGGGCGGTAAGACCAACATCACGGTAAACGCCCTTGACAGGCACGTGAAGAATGGAAAGCGCAACAAGGTAGCCTTCTTCTGGGAAGATGAACTCGGAAACGAAAAGGTAGTAACCTACGGTGAACTTTACAGGCTCGTAAACAAATTCGCAAACGCTTTGAAGTCTGCAGGTGTTAAAAAGGGTGACAGAGTAGTCATTTACATGCCGTTAGTTATAGAACAGATCGTTGCTATGCTTGCATGTGCAAGAATCGGAGCTATCCACTCCGTTGTTTATGCTGGATTTAGCGTTCCAGCACTCCGCCACAGGATAGAAGATGCAGAAGCAAAGCTTGTAATTACCGCAGACGTAACGATAAGAAGAGGAAGAGCCATTCCCTTAAAGAGAATCGTTGACGAGGCGATTCTTGATTTACCCTTTGTTGAACAGGTCGTTGTTCTGAGGCGCCTTGAACCAAAGGTTGATCTCATCGGCGAGAAGGAGGTTGATTTCTACGAATTTATGAAGGGACAGCCCGACTACTGCGAGCCGGAAATTATGGATGCAGAAGATCCTCTTTTCATCCTCTATACCTCCGGTTCAACCGGTAAACCAAAGGGAGTCCTTCACACAACCGGTGGCTATATGGTAGGAACCTACTACTCTGTAAAAACAGTTTTTGACCTGAAAGAGAATGACATCTACTGGTGCACGGCCGATCCCGGATGGATTACGGGACACAGCTATATTGTTTACGGTCCTCTTGTTGCTGGAGCAACTCAAGTAATAGTTGAAGGAGCTCCCAACTATCCGGATTTTGGTAGATGGTGGAGAATAATTGAAAAATACGGCGTAAACATTTTCTACACAGCTCCAACGGCGATAAGGATGTTCATGAGGGCAGGTGAAGAGTGGCCGAACAAGTACGATCTTTCTTCTTTAAGGCTTCTTGGCTCTGTTGGTGAACCAATCAACCCTGAAGCGTGGCTCTGGTACTACAAGGTTATTGGAAAAGAAAGATGTCCGATCGTAGATACATGGTGGCAGACCGAAACCGGCGCAGTGATGATTACGACAATAGACGGTCTTCCGATGAAACCCGGTAAAGCAGGGAAACCCGTTCCCGGCGTAATAGCTGAAGTCGTTGATAAAGAAGGCAATCCCGTTGAGGACGAGAAGGGTGGATTCCTCGTTATCAAGTTCCCTTGGCCGTCAATGATGAGGACCATCTGGAAGAATCCTGAACGCTACGAGCAGTATTGGAATACAATTCCAAACTGCTACATGGCTGGCGACGTTGCCGTAAGAGATAAGGATGGTTACATTATGATACTGGGTAGGGCTGACGACGTTATTAACGTATCAGGTCACAGAATAGGAACGATGGAAGTTGAATCAGCCATCGTTTCCCATCCGGCAGTTGCAGAGGCGGCTGTAATCGGCAAGCCTGACCCTGTAAAAGGAGAAGCCATAAAAGCGTTTGTTATCCTCAAGGATGGATACAGCCCCTCTGAAAAGCTGGTTGATGACCTCAAGTACCACGTAAGAATGGAACTTGGAGCTCTGGCTGTTCCTTCTGAGATTGAGTTTGTTGACAAGTTGCCTAAGACGAGAAGCGGAAAGATCATGAGGCGGGTTCTGAAAGCCAAAGAACTCGGTATAGATCCTGGAGATCTTTCAACCTTGGAGGACTAATTCAAAGGGCGGGGACACCCCGTCCTATTCTTTTCCCAACCCAAAAATCTCCCTGAATATCTGAACAACCTGATAGCGTGTTTCCTCCTCCGTTGCTTTTCTCTTGACGCTTGTTATAGGTTGATGGAGAAGTTTATTTATGATGATTCTGGTTATGTTATCTACTTCCTTAGCCTGTTCCGGCGTAAGTCCCAGAGCCGGTAGTCTCTTTTCAAGCTCTGCCTTTCTTATTGTCTCGGCCTTCTCTTTTAGCTCTGCAATAAGCGGAGCAACCTCAAGTTCCCTTAGCCAACGGATAAACCTTTCAACGTAGCCTTCAATAATTTCCTTTGCCGCCTCTGCTTCCTTAAGCCTTTCTTTTATATTGGCCTCAACGACCTGCTGAAGGTCATCAATATCGTAAACGTAAAGTCCATCAATATCGTTAAGGGCAGGATCTATGTCCCTTGGGACTGCTATGTCTATTAAAAACATTGGGCGGTGCTTCCTCTTTTCAAGAGCAGGGATGACGTTTTCGGGCGTGAGGATGTAGCCGGGAGCTCCAGTAGAGCTAATAATGATGTCAGAGGCCTCAAGCACTTTGGAGAGCTCCTTCAAAGAAAAAGCCTTTCCGCCAAACTCCTCAGCTAACTTTTTGGCTCTTTCAAGCGTCCTGTTGACTACAAAAACCTCCGAAGCGCCGTTTGAAACAAGGTGTTTAACGGCAAGTTCTGCCATTTCGCCAGCACCTATTATGGCAACCTTTTTGCCCGAAAGAGTTCCAAAAATCTTCTTTGCAAGCTCCACTGCCGCAAAACTTACAGAGACCGCATTTCTTGAAATCCCCGTTTCAGTCCTCACCCGTTTTGATACTTTTAGAGCAGTTTCGCAGAAACGGTTAAGAACCGTTCCTACGGTTCCAAGCTCCTTTGCCGTCTGAAAGGCGTCTTTAAACTGACCTACAATTTGAGGTTCTCCAACTATCATAGAGTCAAGACTTGAGGCGACGTAAAAGCCGTGCCTAACGGCATCCCTTCCTTCTTTCCGGTAGAAGAAACGGTTTATTTCTTCTATGCTTGCTCCCTTTTCTTCAATGAGAAAGTCATAGACATCTTTAAAAGGAACAGAAACTCTTGTGGTAAAGTAAATTTCCACCCTGTTACACGTTGAAAGTATCATGCATTCGTCTATGCCCGCAAGGGAGTTGAGCCTTAGGAGTGCACTTTCTACAGCTTCCCCTTTAAATGCAAACTTTTCTCTTACCTCAACGGGAGCAGTTTTGTGATTCACTCCCAAGCAGCATAGTTTGAGTTCTCCCATCTCTACCCCTTGAAAGAGTGGATGTCCCTTGCTGAGAAGAAGTTAACGCCAATGAAGTCCATGAGTATTACTAAAAAACCAACTATTGACATATAGCAGAGTTTCTTCCCCCTCCAGCTTCCATAAAGGTATAGATGTATTATGCCAGCGTATATAAACCAAGTGATGAGTGTGGCTACCTGTTTGGGATGCCAGGACCAAAAAGAGCCAAAAATTTTCTCTGACCAAATAGCTCCAGTAAACATTGAAACCGTTATAAATGTGAACCCAACCGTTATGGAGTGGTAAATAACAGACTCCACAAGTGATAGTGAAGGTAGTTTACGGAAGAAAACGGAAAACTTTTTCTTCTTAAGGTGTCTGTCAAAGATGAGGTAAATTACTGAAAGTATTGCCGAGAAAATAAAAGCGCTGTAACCTAAGAAAGCTGTAAAAATGTGAACTACTCCCGTAATTCCTACTGGAAAAACGTCCTTCGGAATGCCGGAGGTAAATGCAGAAGCTACGAGAAGAGCCGTAGCCCAAGGCATCAGGAACGCACCAGAAAGAGAAAGCTTATGTTTGGTTGAGAAGTAGAGGAAGACACTAACTATACTGACACTTAGAGCAAGAAACGCTCCCCGCAGAGTAAAAAGAACCGTTGCGCCACCGCTAATTATCGTTAAAACAACGGAAACTAAATTTGTAAGAAAACCAAATCTTGCCGCATAAAGACCTACAGTTGCCAGTTTATCCTTCCGGAGGATTAAAAACAGTAGGTAGTGGAGCGTAGAAACCGTATAGAGAAATGCTGTTGTATAAATAAAGCTTTCTACTTTCATGGAATTGGATTATAGCACTTCTTCGCCCGTTTCTCGGAGAAAACGTTCCTTTTCCTTGAAGTAGTCAGGGTAAAACTCGCAGAGAAGCCTTATAAGCTTTTCTGCCTCTATCTGTCCGGGAGCAACAGGCTTTCCAAAGAAGGTATAGGTGAGGAGTGAACCAAATGAAAAACCTACAACTCTCGTAAACTTTCCGACTTCACCCATTACCATAAAAATCTTAGGATGGTCAAATTTTTCAAGAACACAACAAACTTTCGTGGCGTCTGAAACGTCTTTACCTGCAAATGCTACCTTTACTATATCTGCTCCGGTTTCTTTTGCTCTGCAAAGTATGTTTTCAATCTCTGCTTTAGAAGGTGTCTTTTCAAAATCGTGGTAGGAAACGATGAGAACCTTCCGTTCTTTCTTTACCATTTCTTTTATGTAAGGAAGAATCTTTGCCTTTAGTTCAATGTCAACAGCGCCGGTTGCGGGATGGCTAATAACGAGTTTGAAAAGCTCTAACCTTTCCTCTTCAGAACCTTTAAACTTTCCTCCTTCCCAAACGGGACGGATAGTTGAAATGGAGTAAAAACCAAAATCGGCAACTGCATCAAGGAAAGATTTAAAGGTTTCTCTTGAAATCTCTTTAAGGAGGTCAAGCCTCGCTTCTATAAGGTCAACCTTTAATTCTCTTGCTCTTTCTAAATTTTCCCTTAGATTTTCATCGTCTAAAGCAACAACAACTTTCGGAACTTTGCCAAGTTCAACGGTTCCTATCTGCATCATCCTCTCCTATGCCTGTAGGATATCACCTCAACGTCCTCAAGAACTACGAGGCCTTCCTCAATAATGGAATCAAGTACTTTCAAGAACTCCCTAATCTTTTCCTCTCTGTCAATAATCTCTACAACTACTGGCAAGTTCTGAGATAGCCTCCACACTGAGAAGGTCTTGAGCTCAGAGTGAGAACCTATACCGGCTGCCGCCTTAAAGACAGTGGCTCCGGCAATACCGTTTTCTCTCACGAGCTGAAGTATGTATTCCCATAAAGGCTTACCTTCAAACTTGTCTTCAAGACTCACAAAAATCCTTAAAAGTTTCCGTTTACCAACAAGTCCTCTCATCAGTTGCTCCTTGTAACCCTAAGCACCTCCTCTGGAGTTGTGAGTCCCTTAGCTATTTTTATCCTTCCTATTTCTCTAAGTGTTCTCATTCCGTATTTCTTGGCTATTTTCCTTATCTCTTCAGCATTTTTTCCCTTTACAATTGCATCCCTTATCTCTGGTACCATTTCCATAACTTCGTAAAGGCCGACCCTACCTTTATAACCTGTATTGTCGCATTTCTCACAGCCGGTTCCCTTGTAAGTTACAAGGGTTGCTATTTCTTCATCTGTGAAACCAACCTCCTTTAGAACCTCGGGAGGGTAACGGTATTCCGTTTTACAGTAGGGACAAATTTTTCTTGCAAGTCTTTGAGCTATAACCAAAATGACGGAAGAAGCTATCAAGAAATTCTCTATTCCCATATCAACGAGTCTTGTAACGGTGCTGGGAGCATCGTTTGTATGAAGTGTGGAAATAACAAGGTGTCCTGTAAGAGCTGCTTCTATAGCAATTTCTGCTGTTTCAGCATCTCTTATTTCTCCAACCATGATTATGTCAGGGTCCTGGCGCAAGAAAGCTCTCAGAGCTCTTGCAAACGTTAAACCAATTTCCGGCTTGACCTGAACCTGATTTATACCGTAGAGGTTGTACTCAACCGGATCTTCAACAGTCATTATGTTGACTTCCGGTTTATTTACCGTCAAAAGGGACGAATAAAGGGTGGTCGTCTTTCCAGAACCTGTGGGACCTGTAACAAGAACCATTCCGTAAGGAGAGAAAATTGCCTTTTTAAGAAGTTTATACTCCCTGTCTTCAAAGCCAAGCTGGCCCAGGTCAAGCTTAAGACTTCCCTTATCAAGAACCCTTAGAACAACCTTTTCGCCGAATACGGTTGGGACGGTTGAAACCCTGAAATCAATTTCTCTTCCTTGAAATCTCGCTTTCATACGTCCGTCTTGGGGAAGTCTCTTTTCTGCTATGTCCAGACCGCTAAGGACTTTTATCCTCGCTACAACGGCGTCCTTAATCTCCGGCTGATATTTGGCAATAACGTGGAGAACTCCGTCAAGTCTGTAGCGAACGCGGAGCTCCTTTTCAAAGGGTTCAATGTGAATATCGGATGCTCCCCTCTTTAAAGCTCCAAGTATAATCGCGTTAACAAGTTTTACTATGGGTGCCTGAGTAGCAAGCTGCTTCAGGTCGTCAAGAGAAACAACCTGAGTACCGTGAGAAACTTCTTCAAGTTCACCCAAGTCTTCTGTGCCGTCCTTTTGGAGCTCCATCTCCAGACGAGAGAAGAAATCTTCTTCTGCCTTTCCATAAATTTCTCCAAGTTTTTCTTTTATCCTAAAGTCCAGGGCTACAAAAGGTTGAATCCTATGCCCTGTGGTGAACCTAATTCTCTCTCTCGTCTGAACGTCAGAAGGATTAGCCATAGCCAACTTTAAAACTGGACCTTTCCTGTCAAATGGAATGACCACTGACTTCTCTGCAGTACTGCGGGGAACTATTTTTATGAGCTCCGGAGGAATCTCTACCTCTCTGAGATCCACTGGAGGAACGCCGAAAAATTCGGACAAAACAGCAAGAAGTTTTTCCTCTGGAACGATCTTCTCCTCAACGAGTTTTTTCTGCCAGTTGGACTCATCTTTTATTAGATTCTGGGGTATTCCTAACCTTTCGGCGACGAATTCCTTTAACCTTAACTCATCGGCTCTATCTCTCATTTTTTACTCCTTGACAGCTTCTGAAAGCTTATGAAGGAGCTCTGCCGGATTTCTGATGGAGAATTCTATTCTGTCAATTAGAGTAGTTGCCGAAACATCCTTTACCTTAATGCCGGCCAACCTGCTCTTAAGCTCTTCCCTATGCTCTTCCTGTAAGGGGAAGTCCATACCCTTAATAGCAGTAAGAACCTCCACAGGCCACACGATACCTAAAAGCTTTGCAACAAAAGTTTCACAGACAGAAACAACAAAAGGAACGTAATCGTTACCGGCCTTAACTTCTCTGTAAGCCAGCTTTGCAAGGCCACCGGCAGTATGAACCTTTACGTCTTTACTCTCAAGCTCTCCTTGAAGCTTCATAAGGACAAGCTCTGGATCTGCAGAGAGCATGTTCCTAACAGTTCGCTTTGTAAGACCTAAAAACTCGGCAATTTCATCTTCGGTCTTTAAACCCTCTTCCTTAAGGACAACTGCGTAAGACGCCTCCATTAAGCTCGGTATCCAAGTGAGGTTTCTATACTCAAAAAGCTTCCTTGGTCCTCCTATGATTTCAAGGGCTTTAAGGAAAACTCTCAGAGCAAGGGTATCGTAGTCAATCTCCCTCGGTTCAACTTGAATAACCATAGTTCCCTCCGCTATTGTCTTTTTTACGCTTCCTGCTTTTAATTATAGTAAAATGCTCGCATCAAAGGAGGCTATCGGAGAGCCATGTTAAATAGAAGGGATATTTTAAAAGCCCTTGCAGGTGGGAGTTTATTTGTTTTCTTTGAGGAAGCAGAGGCTAAGAGGCGAATTCCAATCATCAGAAAAGTTCGTTACTCATCAACCGAGGAAAGGACGAGAATCGTTTTTGACTGTACCGGCAAGGTAGAGAGAAAAGATATAAAAGCAAAGCTAAAAGGAAGAACCATTTGGCTTACAATCAGAAACGTAAGATCAAATCATCTTGTAAGAAAGCTAAAGAGTCCCTTAGTATCAAGGGCAGAAGTTATTCCCATAAACAGCCACTTAGTCAGAATAAAAGTTAGCATGAAAGATCCCCACAAATTCAAGGTATTTGCCCTGAAATCCTGTGGACATAAACCTTTCAGAATTGTTGTTGACGTTTTGTCAGACTTTTTAACAACGGAATGTGAGACGAGAAAACAAAAAAAAAGAATTGTAGTCATTGATCCCGGTCACGGTGGCAAAGATCCTGGGGCCGTTTGGCCTATCAATTCCTATCATCCCAGAATAAAAGAGAAGGACATAACTCTTTCAATAGCTCTAAGAGTTAGAAGGATTCTAAAGGAGCACCCTAATATAGAAGTGATTATGACAAGAACAAGGGATGTTTATGTTCCCCTTTTGAAGAGGGCTGAAATAGCTGCAAAATCCTGTGCTGACGCTTTTGTAAGTATTCACGCAGATTCCATGCCGAACTTTCCAAACTGGAGCGGAGTGACGGTCTTTAAAGCATCACCAAGACTTTTTGCCAAAGCTCAGCTCGTAGCGAAGAAGGTTGCCCAAAAGGTAAGGCTTTGTAATGACGTTATGTGCTGGAGTATTAGTCCTCTCCTTATAAGCATGGCAACAACGGTAACTTTTGTTGAAAGCGCAAGATTGGCAGAAGCAATAGTGGAAAGTCTAAAAGCCCACGTTAACGAGGATCTTGTTAACGGCATTCGGGATATGAGGAGGAACATTCTTGTCCTTAAAACTCCTGGAAGACCGGCCGTCCTCATTGAGTCGGGATTCTTGACAAACCCGAAGGATAGGAAAAGACTCGTCCAGAGCTGGTATCAGGAGGAAGTTGCAAGAGGCATAGCAAGGGGCATAGTTAGATACTTTGAATCACTGAATCCAGTAGCTTACGTGAAGGAGTGAAGCTGTGAAGTTGGAGCTGAAGGGAAAGGCGTTAAAGGGTAGCTTAAGAGTTCCTTCCGACAAGTCCATATCCCACAGGGCTGTAATGCTTGGAAGTCTTAACAAGGGAGAAGTCGTTGTAAAAAATTTCCTGCGTTCGGAGGACTGCTTAAACACTCTTAAGGCTTTCTTAGAGCTTGGAGTGGAGATACAGGACAGGGGTAGTGAAATTCTCATAAAGGGTAAAGGGAAGTATTCCTTAAAGGAACCTTTTAATGTTATAGACTTTGGGAATTCTGGAACGTCTATAAGGCTCATGTCGGGAATTCTTGCCGGTCAGCCCTTTTATTCTGTCCTTACCGGTGACAAGTATTTGAGAAAACGTCCTATGGACAGAGTAGCAATCCCTTTAAGGGAGATGGGAGCTCTCATCTACGGCAGGGGAAACGGTAAATACCCACCCCTTACGGTCATAGGGAGAAGACCCCTTAAAGGAATCAACTACAAGAGTCCCAAGGCGTCCGCTCAGGTAAAGTCTGCTGTTCTCTTGGCTGGGCTCTATACAGATGAACCGGTTTCAGTAACAGAGCCTGCAAAGAGCAGGGACCACACAGAGAGGATGCTCAGGGCTTTTGGCGTTGATGTAGAGGTTAAGGGGCTAACAGTTGCCTTAGGAAAGAACAGGGAGCTCTCAGCCGACTTAGAAATTGATGTCCCTGCCGATATATCGTCTGCTGCCTTCTTTATGGTAGGAGCAGCGATTACTCCCAACTCTGAAGTTACACTAAAAGATGTAATACTCAACCCGACAAGGACAGGAATCCTTGACGTTATGGAGAGAATGGGAGTGAACTTTAAGATAGAAAATGTAAGGAACGTTTCAGGAGAAGATGTTGGAGACATTACAGTATCCTACTCCCCTGAGATAAAAGCCACGAGGATAGAAGGAAAGGAGATACCCCGCCTGATTGATGAACTTCCCGTCATTGCCCTCCTTGCAACTCAGGCAGAGGGAGAAACCGTAATAAGGGATGCTGAAGAGCTCCGGGTTAAAGAGAGTGACAGGATAAGAACAACCGTTGAGAACTTGAAAGCGATTGGAGCTTTTGCAGAAGAACTTCCAGACGGAATGATAATCAGGGGAAAGTGTAAGCTAAGAGGGGGAAAGGTTGCTGTTTGTGGCGACCACCGTATAGCTATGACTTTTGCAATAGCCTCTCTCATTACAGAAGAAGCTGTTGAAATAGACGATACAGACTGCGTCGCCACATCCTACCCGGGATTTTTTGATGACCTGAGAAATCTCTTAGAGTAGCCTTTCCGGCTACTCCTCATTCCTTCAACTAAGGAGAAGACTATATTTCTACCGAAACCCCAAGAAGGTAAAGTTATGAAGAGACCGGAAGTTTTATCACCGGCTGGAAACTTAGAAAAGCTCAAGTTTGCCATAGATTTCGGAGCTGATGCCGTTTACCTTGGAGGAAAGGTTTTCAACCTCCGGGCAAAGGCCGGAAACTTTTCCCTTGAAGAAATGGCCAAAGGCATTGAGTATGCCCACAAAAGAGGTAAGAAGGTTTACGTAACCCTTAATGCCTTTGCAAGGAACAATGACTTTAAAGAGCTTGAAAAGTTTATAAAGGAAGTTAAAGAGCTAAAGCCGGATGCCTTCATCGTTTCAGACCTCGGAGTCCTAACAACCGTAAAGGAGGTAGCTCCAGAAATTGATGTTCACATCAGCACTCAGGCGAACGTTACAAACTACAGAGCTGTTGAGGTTTTAAAAAACTTGGGAGCTAAGAGAATAGTCCTTGCAAGGGAACTAAGCCTTGAAGAGATAAGGGAAATAAAAGAAAAAGTTCCCGAAATGGAAGTAGAAGTCTTCGTTCACGGTGCAATGTGTATGGCTTATTCTGGAAGGTGTCTCCTATCAAACTATCTTTCCTACCGGAACAGTAACAGGGGAGAGTGTTCTCAGAGCTGTCGGTGGAAGTACTACTTGGTTGAGGAGAAAAGGCCGGGAGAATTTATTCCGATAGAAGAAGACGAACACGGAACTTACATCTTTAACTCAAAAGATTTATGTGCCCTTCCTGTACTTGATGAGCTCATAGA
>CAZQLZ010000059.1:0-4744 GCA_964594265.1 uncultured bacterium | reverse complement strand
AAACTTTCACAGCTCCCTGAATTTGAGAAAGTGGAAGTAGCAGGGGGAGGGTTTATAAATTTCACCTTTAGTCAGGACTTTTACACAAAAGTTTTGAAAGAAGTGGCCAAAACCGACTTTTATGTTTCCGACATTGGCAGGGGAAAAAAGGTTCTTCTTGAGTACGTCTCTGCAAACCCAACAGGGCCTTTACACGTAGGACACGGAAGGGGAGCAGTTGTTGGAGATGTCCTTTATAGAATAATGAAGTTAACGGGCTACAACCCTACAAGGGAGTTTTACATAAACGATGCAGGAAGACAGATAAAACTACTGGGAGTTTCTATTTACGCAAGGATGAAGGAACTTAAAGGAGAAGACTATCCCTTCCCTGAGGACGGCTACAGGGGTGAATACATAAAAGAGGTGGCTGAGAAACTCTTAAAGGAGAGGCCGGATATTTTGGAACTCCCGGAAGAAGAGGCCATCTCCTTAGCCTCAGAGTTTGGAAAGGAAGAGCTCCTTAAAGAAATCAAGGAAGACCTACAGGAGCTCGGCGTAGAGTTTGACAGCTGGTTTAGTGAGAGGGGACTTTATGAGAGAGGAGAGGTTGAGAGGGTATTAAAGCTCTTAGATGAAAAAGGGCTTTTATATGAGAAAGAGGGAGCTCTCTGGCTTAAAACAACCCTCTTTGGTGACGATAAAGACAGGGTTGTAAGACGCTCAAACGGGGAATACACCTACTTTGCCTCAGACATTGCCTACCACTACAACAAGATTAAAAGGGGGTATGAAAAGGCCATTGACGTCTGGGGTGCAGACCACCACGGCTACATAGGAAGGGTAAAAGCAGCCATTCAGGCACTCGGCAAAGACCCCGACTGGCTTGAAGTTGTCCTCATACAGCTTGTTAAACTCTTTAAAGGTGGCCAAGAAGTTAAAATGTCAAAAAGAGCTGGAAACTTTGTAACTCTAAGGTGGCTCATGGACGAGGTTGGCGTTGATGCTGTAAGGTTCTTCTTCCTTTTAAAACGACACGACACTCCCCTTGACTTTGACATAGACTTAGCCCTTTCTTCAAAAAACGAAAACCCAGTTTATTACGTCCAGTATGCCCACGCAAGGCTCTGTAGCATTCTTGACAAGGCAAAGGAAAGGGAACTTGAACCAAGTGATGAACACTTAGAGCTCCTTTCTTCAGAGGAGGAAAAGGAGCTAATAATCGGTTGCTACATGCTCAGATACGAGCTTCAGGCAGCAGCTCTACGGAGAGAACCTCACAGGCTTACCTATTACCTCATAGATTTGGCTTCAAAACTTCACAGGTTTTACAATAAACACAAAGTTTTAGACGAGAAGGAAAAAGAACTTGCTTCTGCAAGACTGTACCTTACACAAGCGGTGAGGAAGACAATAAAAGTTGGACTTGATATCCTTAATGTAAACGCACCAAGGAGGATGTGATGGAAGGGGAGAGGAAGTTACAGATTATCCTTATTTCAGTAGCTACTGCTATATTCGCTCTGTCGTACATTATCGGTTACATGGTAGGAAAAGAAGCAGGGTTTGAAGAAGCAAAGGCAAAGTTTGAAGTAGAAAAACAAAGGCTATTAAAGACCCTTGCTGAAATAAGCCCTGTTTCAAGACCGGTAGAAGACAAAATCGTCAGCGAAAAAAAGGAAGATAAACCAGAACCGGTGGAGGAAACCGAAGCAGAAGAAAATGGCATAGAAGATGAAAGTAACAGCAAAGTAGAGGAACCTGAAGAGAGCTCTGAACAGCAAAAAGATGATAGCTCTGTGTTAGCACCGTTATTCCAGCAAACTCAATCAGAACCAGAGGTTCAACCTAAACCTCAGGCTACAAAAGAAGAAGAAGAAGAGAAAGAGGAAGAAGGTAAATTCTACCTTCAAGTTGGCGTGTTCAAGAATAAGACCAACGCCTACAAACTTGCAGAAAAGTTAAAAGAATTAGGCTATGAAGCCCAAACTATTGCCCTTGATGACAGTAAGTACACTAAGGTAATAGTAGGTTACTTCCATTCAAAACAGGAAGCCCTCAAGGTAAAAGAGGAACTTAAAAAGGATGGCTATAACTCCCTGCTCAAGTGGAGGTAAACTTGATAGACACCCACGCTCACATTCACTTTCCTCAGTTTGACAAGGATAGAGAAGAGATCATAAAAGAGTGTGAAGACAAGCTAACTGCAGTAATAACTGTTGGTTGCGACCTTGAAGACAGTCTTAGAGCTATAGAGACTGCAAAAAAGGGGAAGAATATCTTCGCATCTGTTGGAATCCACCCTCACGAAGCTAAAAACTATTCCGAGAAGGACTACGAGAAACTCCTGGAAGTTGTTAAGAACTCCGAAAAAGTCGTGGCCATTGGAGAAACCGGACTTGACTTTTATAGAAACCTTTCTCCGAAAGAAAAGCAGTACGAAATCTTTGAGATGCAAGTTGAAGCAGCCAGAGAGTTAAATCTTCCTATCATCATCCACACAAGAAACGCCGCAAAAGAGATGGCCGAATTCATAAGGACAAAACTTAATGGAGTTAGAGGGGTTATCCACTGTTTCAGTGGAGAGAGAGAGCTCCTTGAGGCAGCCCTTGACGCAGGCCTTTACATATCCTACGCAGGTCCGATTACCTATCCAAAGAATATTGCTTTAAGAGAAACCTTAAGGTTTGTCCCAAGCTCCCGGCTGCTAATTGAAACTGACTGTCCCTACCTGTCACCGCAGCCAGTAAGAGGTAAAAGAAACAAGCCGGTTTTCGTCGCCCACACGGCTCTGACCATAGCCAAAGAGCTCGGACTGAACTTTACCGACATTGTCAGAATAACAACCGTTAACGCAAAGCGCCTTTTTAACTTTCCCTTAGACAACACAGAGAAAAAAGAGAAACTCGCCTACACAGTCGGGAACAGACTCTACATTAACCTTTCCTCCTCCTGCCCCTGCAACTGCAAATTTTGCTTTAGGGGCTCTGAGGATTTTATTCTCGGCTACAACCTAAACCTTAGAGAAAAACACGTAGCTGAAGAGTACATGTACAGAGTAAAAAACCCAAAAATCTACGAAGAGGTCGTCTTTTGCGGCTACGGTGAACCCTTTACCCGGTTTGAAGATATGAAAAAAATCGCAGAGTGGCTCAAAAAAATGGGAGCTAAACGGATAAGGGTTAACACCTGCGGTCTTGGCTACCTTATAACAGGAAGAGAAGACATTTTAGACGAACTAAAGGGACTTGTTGACTCCTTTAGCGTTAGCCTCAACGCCGCAACTCCGGAAGAGTACCACAGGATAGTCAGACCTTCTTTCGGAAAAGGAAGTTGGGAATCCGTTCTAAAATTCATCAAAGATGCCAAAGGAAAAGGCTTTAAGGTTACAATAACAGCAGTAAACTACCCGGGATTCAACGAAGTCGCTTTTAAGAAACTGGCAGAAACTCTCGGCGTTGACTTTAGAATAAGACCATTTAAGAGGTTTAAGAAATGGGAAGAGTAGCTCGTTTTGCCATCTCAATAGACGAAAAGCTCTTAGAAAGGTTTGACAGCTTCATAGAAAAGAAAGGCTACGTCAGCAGATCTGAAGCTATAAGGGATCTTATAAGAAACGCCTTAATAGAGGAATCCATCGGAGAAGATAGAGAAGTTTTCGGTACGATAACCATAGTTTATGACCATCACCAGAAAGAGTTAACAGAGCGAATAACGGAAATAGAACACAGTTATCTTGAGAACATCATATCAACAATGCACATCCATATAGACCACCATCACTGCCTTGAAACAATAGCCGTTAGAGGAAAGGCCAGCAAGATAAAGGAGCTTGCCGATAGAATTATTACGTTAAAGGGTGTAAAGCATGGGAAGCTTGTAGTAACCGGGATTGAGCCTTAAAAAGGGTAGTCTATATTCTCTCTTGAACAAAATCTTAGGAGGTAACTCCATGGCTGGACACTCCAAATGGGCGAACATAAGGCATAGAAAAGCAGCTCAGGATGCTAAACGCGGAAAGCTATACACAAAGCTTGCAAGGGAAATTACCGTTGCTGCAAGAGAAGGGGGCGGTGACCCAGAGTTTAATCCAAGGCTCAGAGCTGCTATTGAAAAGGCTAAAAAGTTCAACATGCCTAAGGAGAATATAGAAAGAGCTATTAAGAGGGGAACAGGTGAGATTGCAGGTGAAACCTATGAAGAGATTACATACGAGGGATACGGCCCAGGAGGCGTTGCAATAATTGTAAAGTGCCTGACAGACAACAGGAACAGAACTGCTGCAGAAGTAAGACACGTCTTTTCAAAGTATGGTGGCAACCTCGGAACTTCTGGGTGCGTTTCATGGATGTTTAAAAGGAAGGGAGTTATTATCGTTCCCGCCGAAAAGTACGATGAGGATACTGTTATGATGGCAGCAATTGAGGCTGGAGCTGAGGACGTTAAAAGGGAAGACGATAAGTTCATAGTCTATACAGAACCTTCTGAACTTGAAGATGTCAGGAAAGGAATGCTTGACGCCGGAATAGAAATTGAAGAAGCAAAGTTAGATCTCATTCCAACTACAACAACAAGGGTAGAAGGAGAAACTGCAGAAAAGGTCCTAAAACTCTTAACAGCTTTAGAAGACCTTGACGACGTTCAGGAGCTCTACTCAAACTTTGACATGCCCGAAGAGGTCATGAATAATGCCTAAATTTTGTGGAGCTCTCCTTTTTTTCCTACTACTTTTTCCGGCAGGTCTCTGTGGAGCTCAGGCAGATAA
>CAZQLZ010000058.1:0-13332 GCA_964594265.1 uncultured bacterium | reverse complement strand
TCCTACTCTCTTTTTGCTTTCTCCCGAAAAAGTCCACAGTCCGTTGGTCCACTCAAGAAACTCTTCCTTAGTTAAGTCTGAATATCCTTTTTTCTCTTTCTTCCAAGTTTTTTTGTAGAAAAGAACTACAACTTCTACAGGTGCAATAACATAAGGAGCACTTGCACTAAGCCAAGAACCCCCATGCCGTTCTGCGAGAAATGTTCCCTTCGTTCCAAATGATGGTAGAAAAGTACTGCCACCCTACTTTTTTAGCAATAGTCACAACATCTGCATAGACACTTTGAAATCCTGCTCCTTGCCTTCCTTTGCTCTTGTCAAGAGGAATATTTAAACACATCCGTCCATCGTCTTTAACCAGCTTTAAGGCTTTCTTTAACCATTCAGCTGTAAATTCAAGATACTCGCTATAAGAAACATCATCTTGATAAGTTCCATAATGGATGTCTACATTATAAGGAGGAGAAGTTACTATTAAGTCTACAGAAGAGGGATTTATCAAGGAAGTTTTTAAGAAATCGCCCCAAATAATTTTTAATCCTTTACTTTCATCTTCAAAAAATATTCTTTCTTCTCCCATTCCTACGTTCCTAACTCCTGAATTTCTTGTGAGCAACTATTCTTCCGAGAATGTTAGCACCTAAGACTCCAACGGTAAGGATAATTGCCGCAGCCCAAGCAAGTTCCTGCCAGTACTTGTAGGGACTCATGGCATAGTCGTACATAGTTACCGTAAGAGATGCCATAGGTTGAGTCATGTCAAGCGTAAAGAAGTTGTTGTTAAAGGAAGTAAAGAGCAGCGGAGCGGTTTCTCCTCCGATCCTTGCAACTGCCAGAATAACGCCCGTAACGATACCGGTTATCGCAGATCGGTAAACCACGTCTTTTATTACTTTAAACTTTGTAGCTCCAAGGGCGTAGGCTGCCTCTCTGAGCTCCGGCGGAACCATTCTGAGCATATCGTCAGTAGTCCTCAAGATTATGGGAATCATCATAATTGCAAGGGACAGAGAACCTGCAAAGCCCATGAAGTGTCCAACAGGCTTTACAAGAAGAGCGTAGATGAAAGTTCCAATAACAATTGATGGTACACTCATCATAACGTCAGACATGTCTCTTACGAAGTTAGCGATTTTACTGTTTTTGCCATACTCTGAGAGGTAAGTCCCTGCCAATACCCCTAAGGGAACACCGATTATCGTTGCAGTAGAAACTATAAGTATTTGTCCTACAATTGCGTGTTTAAGCCCTCCCGTCTCTTCTCCAGGGGAAGGTGGATCCCCGATAAAGACATTAAGGGACAGGGCAGAAAAACCCTTGTAAATAAGCGTTCCGAGTATCCAAAAGAGCCACATAATTCCAAAGAGGGCAGCAAGGGTTGAAAGAACAAGAACTATACCGTTAACGAGTTTACGCCTCTTAAAAGCGTCCAAGGTTTACCTCTCTACTTTTTTCAGGAAGAAGAACTTTCCGACAACGATGACAAAAAAGCTCATAACAAAGAGGATTAGGGCTAAGTAAAAGAGACTTGAAAGATAAAGGTCTGTATCGGCCTCTGTAAACTCGTTGGCAAGGGTAACCGTAATAGATGTTGCAGGCTCTAAAATGGACTTTGGAATAACCGGCTGGTTACCCATAACGAAGGTAACGGCCATAGTTTCACCGAGAGCTCTACCCAGAGAAAGAATTATTCCACCTATAACTCCAAGCTTTGCGTAAGGGATAACAACGTCCTTCATAACATCCCACTTTGTAGCTCCAAGGGCGTAGGCAGACTCTTTTAGGATGTCCGGCACCATCTTAAAGGAATCCCTTGATATAGCCGCTGTAAAGGGAAGTATCATAATTGAGAGAACGACTGAAGCCGTTAAAAGGCCAATACCCGGAGTATAGCCGGAGAAGAAGTTACCAATTACAGGGAGTTTTCCGAGTGTAGCGTGGATGATAGGTTGAACTTTATCTCGCATGAAGGGAGCAAAGTAGAAAAGTCCCCACATACCGTAGATGATGCTTGGGATGGCGGCAAGAAGTTCTACAGCCACTCCCACGGGAGTCCTTAAAAAGTGAGGAGCGATTTCGGTTAAAAAGATTGCAATACCTATGGCAACGGGAACGGCAATGGCAATTGCAACAACTGTGCTGACAATAGTTCCAAAAATTGCAGGAGCTCCGCCAAACTTTTCAAGGGGAGGATTCCATACCTGAGAGGTTACAAACTTCCACACCCCAAAGGTCTGAATGGATAGAGAAGATTCTTTGTAGAGGACGACGAAGAGAGCTCCCAATATTAAAATAACAAAGACTGCCGACAGGAAAGCTATTCTTTTAAAAAGTCCGTCCTCCATCTCCTACCAACTCCCAACCTTGCTAAGAGAATTCTAACAGTTAACGTCAAAACTTTTAAGTACTACAATTTTGCTATAATTCATTTTTGGTAACAACCGTAGTTGGTTAGGTAAATGAAGGTTCTTTTTGACCAAAGCGTTAAAATAGATAAACCCGTCCGGGATCTTATGACTAAAGAACCTTTCACGGTTACTTTCTCAGACAGGATAGGAAAAGTAATAGATTTCATGATTCACAGCGGGGCGGGAAGTGCAGTAGTAGTGGATAAAAATCACATCCCTATTAGTATTTTAACAAAATCGGACTTGGTAAAGCTTATATTCTATGGCCACACAGATCTTATTATTAAGGAAGCTATTAAGGTTCTGAAAAAGGATCACGAAAATCTAATAACAGTTTATGAAAACGCACCCATCTCTGAGTGTATAAAACTTTTTGTCTCAAAAAACATAAAACACCTTCCAGTTGTTGACGGAAAGGGAAAGTTAAAAGGAATAATTTCAGCTACAGACGTTCTTCGTAAATTTTCTATGCTTATCTTTGTGGATGGTCTTACAGGATTTGGCAATAGATACTATTTAGAAGCTGTTAAATTCAGAGTTAACAGGCAAAAAAAAGATAATCCTTTGGGAATTCTGATGATTGACATAGATAACTTCAAAAAGCTAAACGATACTTACGGGCATATTTTCGGCGATAAAGTATTAAAAAGAGTAGCCGAAGCCATAGCTAACAATATTAGACCCGTTGATGATGCAATCAGATATGGAGGAGAAGAATTCTTAGTTGTTTTGTTCAAGGGATCTGAAAAGGTCGTTACAAAAGTAGCCGAAAAAATTAGAAAGACAGTAGAGAATATCAAGTTTAAAGATAAACCAGAAGTTAAAGTAACTGTAAGCATAGGAGCCACTCTGTGCAACTCGCGTACAAAATTTGAAGACTGCGTTGAATTAGCAGACAAGGCTTTGAAAGAGGCAAAGGAAAGTGGAAAGAATAAAGTAGTGTATTTCCCCCCCCCTTTGAGCAAAACCTTGAAACACAAGAGCTTGCGTGAAAAAACTTAAACTACGGAACAATTGAAACTTTCAAGTTCACTGCAGAAGAAAGTCTAAAATTTTCTATTGAAACTTCGTCTTAGAGAGGAACAGATGGCAAAGGCAGGGGATTTTGTCCACCTTCATCTTCACTCCCAGTATTCTATCCTTGACGGAGCAATCAAGATAAAGGATCTGGTGAAGAAGGCAAAAGAGTACGGGATGCCGGCCGTTGCCGTTACAGACCACGGGAATATGTACGCATCTTATGAGCTCTATAAAACCTGCAAGGAAGAGGGAATAAAACCGATAATAGGACAGGAGTTTTACATAGCCAAAGGTTCTCGCTTTGATAAACATAAAGGGGAAGAGGGAGAAAAAGGAAGCTATCATCTGGTGCTTCTTGCAAAAAACGAAACTGGTCTAAAAAACCTTATGAAGCTTAGTTCCATAGGATTCCTTGAAGGCTTTTATTATAAACCCAGAATAGATAAAGAGGTCTTGGAAAAATATAGCGAAGGGTTGATTGCCCTTTCCGCCTGCATTCAGGGTGAAATTCCTCTCCTTTACCTTCAAGGAAAAGAGGAGGAAGCCAAAAAAGTAGCAAAGTGGTATAAAGAGCTCTTTGGCGATGACTTTTACCTTGAAGTCCAGTACCACGGACTAAAGGAGCAAAAAGAAGCAAACAGGTTTTTAATAGAGCTCTCCAAAAAACTTGACATAGAACTTGTTGCTACAAACGACGCCCACTACCTTGAAAGTAAAGACTGGGAAGCCCACGATGTTTTGCTTTGCCTTCAGACCGGTAAAAAGCTCTCTGACGAAAAACGTATGCGCTTTCCAACAAAAGAGTTCTACTTTAAAAACGCCCTTGAAATGCTTGAAGTTTTCAAAGAAATTCCCCACGCGGTATTTAACACCCTCAAAGTTGCCGAGAAAATAGACGATACTTTAGCTCCCTTTGAGTCCTCAGGTTATCTCCTTCCAAAGTACAAAGTTCCCGAAGGCTATACATACGAGTCCTTCTTAAAAGAACTCGCCATTAAAGGACTTGAAAAGAGGTTTAAAGAGCAGGGAATAACCGACGGGGAAACAAAGAAAAAGTACTACGAGCGCCTTGAACACGAGCTACGGATAATTTCCGACATGGGTTTCCCCGGCTACTTCTTGATAGTTTGGGACTTTATCAACTGGGCAAAGAAAAACGGCATTCCCGTTGGACCCGGTAGAGGTTCAGCTGCAGGTTCACTCGTAGCCTACGCAATAGGAATAACAGACATAGATCCCTTAAGGTTTAACCTCCTTTTTGAGCGTTTCCTAAACCCCGAAAGGGTAACAATGCCGGACATTGACGTTGACATTTGCCAAGAAGGAAGGGACAGAGTTATCCAGTACGTTCGCGAAAAGTACGGAGAAGACAAGGTCTGCCAGATTATCACCTTTGGCACTCTCAAGACCAAGATGGTCATCAGGGACGTAGCAAGGGTCTTGGGAATACCTCCAAAAGAGGTGGACAAGTTCGCAAAGCTCATTCCCTCCGACGCATCCTCCGTAGAAGAGGTTCTTGAAAAGGCTCCAGAGATAAGGGAACTGGCAGAAAAGGACGAAACCATAGGAAAACTCATAGACATCGCTAAAAAACTTCAAGGACTCACAAGGCAGACGGGAGTTCACGCGGCAGGCGTCGTCATTGCCCCTGAAACCCTTACAAACTTCATCCCCTTAGCCAGAAGTAAAGACGGAGACGTAACGACCCAGTATGACATGGGGCAGATTGAGGCTTTAGGCCTTTTAAAGATGGATTTCTTAGGACTTAAAACCCTGACCATCATAGACAGAACCATAAAGCTGATAGAGGAACGCTACGGAACAAAGATTGAACCTACAAAACTCCCCCTTGACGATGAGAAAACCTTTAAGCTCTTACAGGAAGGAAACACCATAGGCGTCTTTCAGCTGGAATCAAGGGGAATGAGAAATCTTATGAAGAGACTAAAGCCATCCGTTTTTGAAGACATCATAGCCTTAGTTGCTCTTTACCGTCCGGGACCTTTAAACTCAGGAATGGCAGAAAGCTACATAAGGCGTAAACACGGTCAGGAAGAAGTTGACTACATCTTCCCAGAGCTTGAACCGGTCCTCAAAGAAACCTACGGTCTTTTCATCTATCAGGAACAAATAATGCAGATAGCCAACATTTTGGCAGGTTACACTCTTGGAGAGGCCGACCTCCTCCGCCGTGCGATGGGTAAGAAGAAGAAAGAGATAATGGAGGAGCAAAGGAGCATCTTTATTAATCGTGCCGTTGAAAGGGGCTACCCGAGAGAGAAGATTGAAAAGCTCTTTGACGATATAGCAAAGTTTGCCGAATATGGCTTTAACAAGTCTCACTCGGCAGCCTACGGATTCTTAGCCTACATAACGGCCTACCTTAAAGCTCACTACCCAAAAGAACTAATGGCTACGATGATGTCCCTTGACTTTGATAAGACAGATGAAATTGTAAAGTACATCAAGGACTGTCGCGAAAACGGAATTCCGGTATTCCCGCCGGATGTAAACAAAAGCGATGCACTCTTCTCCATAGAAGGTGAGGGAATAAGGTTCGGACTTGCCGGTATAAAGGGCGTTGGAGAGAAGGCTGCCCGTCACATCGTAGAGGTTAGGAAGGAAGGAGGAAAATTCAAGGACATCTACGACTTTTGTGAAAGGGTTGACCTTAAGCTCGTAAACAGGAAGGTAATTGAGTCCCTTATAAAGGCAGGAGCTTTTGACTCCACCGGCATTTCAAGAGCAGCCAACATGGTTATCCTTGATAAAGCCATGTCTGTCGCTCAGAGCCTTCAAAAGTCCAAGAGTAAGGGACTTTTAAGCCTCTTTGGGGACGAGACGAAAGGAATTGACAGGGAAATTCCCGACGTTCCGGAATGGAATGAGAGAATTAAGCTTGAGTATGAGAGACAGTCCATAGGCTTTTACCTCTCAGGTCATCCGCTTCTTGAATACAAAGACCTTATCCTGTTTAGCTTCAACTCCACTTCCGAGAAAGAGGAATGGAAGGATGGTCAAGAGGTAAAGCTGGTTGGAGCTATAACTGAGGTAAATGTAAAGAGAACACAGAGGGGAGAGCTCTGGGCAAACGTGGAGCTTTCTGACCTTGACGGAACGGTTAACCTCTTAGTCTTCCCAAACCTCTACAAGGAAAAGATGGAGCTCCTTACAGAAGGTAACGTTATTGTCGTAGAAGGAGAGGTTAGGGAAGAGGAAGAATCAAACTCCATAATTGCAAAGGATATTTTTACCCTCAACGAGAAAATTTTCAGCGATGTCAAAGAGATAGCAATTAGACTCTACGACGAGGAAATAACCGATGAACTCTTAGAAAAGCTCAAGAACTTTGTAAAGGAATACGGTTCTCCAAAAGGCAAACCTGTTATCATAGAAGCAAAGCTAAAGGACTGTTTTGTAAAATTGCAACTCCATCCAGACTACTCTTTACCCGTTAGCGCAGAAGTGCTTAAAGGACTCAAAAAGATATTACCGGCAGAAAGAATAAGTATCAACTGAGGTTGGAACCATGACTGGACTTTTTGAATTTGAAAGGCAGGTTGATAGATTAAGAAAAAAGATTGAGGAACTCAAATCTATGGGAAAGCTTGAACCGGCGGTAATTGAGGAAATAGAGAGAAAATTCCAGAAGAAAATAAGGGAATTCTACGAAAACCTCTCAGCTTGGGACAGAGTTCAGATAGCTCGCCATCCCGACCGTCCACACTCAATTGACTACATAAGGAACGTTTTTACCGACTTTATAGAACTCCACGGAGATAGACACTGTGGAGACGGCAAGGCAATCATTGCAGGCTTTGGAAAATTTGAAGGTCAACCGGTCTGCATCATAGCCCAAGAAAAGGGAAGGGACACAAAGGAGAAAATAGAAAGAAACTTTGGGATGCCAGTTCCGGAGGACTACAGGAAGGCTTTAAGAGTAATGAAGCTGGCAGATAAACTCAAAAAGCCCATAATTACCTTAGTTGACACGCCCGGTGCTTTTCCGGGAATAGAAGCCGAAGAACACGGCCAATCCGAAGCAATAGCGAGAAACCTCTACGAAATGTCAAAACTGAAAGTTCCCGTAATCAGCGTTGTAATAGGAGAGGGAGGCTCAGGAGGTGCTTTAGCGATAAGCGTAGCCAATAGACTGTTAATGCTTGAAAACGCCATCTACTCGGTAATCTCTCCAGAAGGCTGTGCGGCAATCCTCTGGCAGTCGCAGGAAAAAGTAAAGGAAGCGGCCGAAGCCCTTAAATTAACAGCTAAAGACCTTCTAAAACTTGGAATCATTGATGAGATCATTCCAGAACCATTAGAAGGTGCTCACAGGGATTGGAGAACTACGTTTGAAAACTTTAGGACTTACGTTAAGAAACACCTTGAAGAACTCTTATCACTAAAGCCTGAAGAATTGACGGAGCAGAGATATAGAAAGTTTAGATTGATGGGAAACTTGAAGTGATAGAGAAATTAAAACAGGGACAAAAACAAGTGTCATAAACGTTCCTATTATTAACCCTCCTATTGCGACGACGGCTAAGGGGGCAAGTCTCTCAAGTCCCAAAGCCATACCAAGGGCAATCGGGAGCATACCGGCAGACGTTCCAAAAGCTGTCATCAGGACGGGACGGGTTCTCACCTTTATACTGCTGAGTATTGCCTCTTTTGTTGTTTTTCCGCTTTCTTTTGCCTCCTTTATGAAGTCTATGAGGAGGATGGAGTTTTTAACGATTATTCCGGCAAGGAGAATCATTCCCATGAATGAGGGCATACACTGGGGCTTGTGTGTAATGAGCATTGAGAAGGCAGCTCCAATAAGGGCTAAGGGAATTGCTGCAATGATTGAGATTGGATAGGAGAAGGAGGAAAAGGCCGGAACTAAGGAGAAGTAGAGAAAGATAACGCCTATTGCAAGGGCGCGAATGAGCCTCTTAAAGCTCTCGTTCATTTCCTTTATTTCGCCCTCGTGGGAGATTTTGTAGCCTGAGGGGAGCTCCATCTTTCCTTCTAACCTGTTCACCTGCATCTGGAGGAACGTAACCGGCACTTTTTCTCTGTAACCTTCAACGTCTAAAACGTTCATGAGGTCTTTGCGGGTAATTACGTTCTGGGTCTTTTTAGTGCTAACTTTTGCAAAGTAGGAAAGGGGAATTAAGCCTTTTTCTGTTGGAATCGGAATGTTCTTTAGCTTTTCTACCGAGTCCCTTTCGCTGTCTGGCAGAACAACGCGTATAGAGATTCCGTTTTCCATTGGAACAATAAAGGAAGAGGCATTGATACCCCTTAGGAAACCGCCGACGTATTCGGCAATCTTGAGGGGGGTAAGCCCAAAGGATAGAGCTCTATTCTCGTCTATCTCTAAAAGAAGCTCCTCCTTGTCCATATACCAGCCCCTTGATGTGGAGGTGATACCTTTAACTTTTTGAAGCAGAGAGAGGAGCTTGTTGCCGAGGGCGTCAAGTATCCTTGGGTCTTTTCCGTAGATTACCTCGTTTATCGTTGCCTTTATTGACGAAAGGGGAGTAGCTCCAAACTCCATTACATTTACATACCTAAGCCCGGGAATTTTGCTGAAAGCCTCCCTTAGTTTTTCCTCTATGTCCCATATCGTCTCTTTTCTGTGGAAACGGTCTATGAACTGAACGGTCATCTCTATCTGCTGGGGCAGTTTTCCACTTCCAAAGGAGAGAACCCCCGGCTCTGAGCCGATTACAGAGGACACCCTGACAACTCCCGGCATTGAGTAGATGATTTTTTCCATCTCATTCAGTATCTCTTCCGTCTTCTCCAAGGAAGAGTTTGCGTCTGCCTCCGCCCTAACAATTACGATTCCTGTATCCATAGGGGGCATAAGGTCTCTTCCAAGAACAGGAATAACGTTTTTCATTGTAACGGCAAAGAGGACAAAACCGCAGAGGACAAAGAGAACTTTTAAAAGTGGCCTATCAAGGAGAGGTTCTACTAATGCAACGTAAAAGTCCCTTATTCTGTTGACGATTGCCTCCACGAACCAGCTGTAAATTTTCCGCTCAAGGAGGTTTTTATCCGGAACTTTCTTTAAAAGGCGTGGAGCGAGGATAGGAATAACGGTGATGGCGACAAAGTAGGAAACGACGAGGGCAATTATAAGCGTAAGGGCTAATGGAACTAAGATTTTCTGAACGTAGCCTCCTATAAAGACAATCGGAAGGAGCATAACGATAGTTGTGTAAGTTCCACTTAAAACTGCTGCCATTACCTCCCTTGTTCCCTCAACGGTAGCTCTCCAGATGTCCTTTTTAAGCTCAAAGTAGTGTCTCTCTATGTTTTCAAGGATAACAACCGCGTCGTCAGTCAGCATACCAAGGGCTAAGATGACTGCCGTGAGGGTTACGATGTTAAAGTTAAAGCCAAAGAGCCACATTAACCCTACGGTTATCAGGTAGGTAATGGGGATTGAGAAAAAGGAGACAAGGAGCATTCTTACATTTGCAAGGAAGAAGAATATAACAAGGAGGGTCATAATAATGGCGTCCCTTAAGGCTTCAACCATGTTCTTGTTTGAGAGCTCTATAAGCCACTTTTCGGTGTAGGGAATCTGAAACTCAAGCTGTGGGTACTCTTTTTCAAGTTCCGGAAGGAACTTCATTACAGACTCTATTGCAGGGAGCTCATAGCCTGATGGAGAACGAAGGATTGATATTCCAATGGCAGGCTTTCCGTTTCCATGGTAGGCAGAGAGTCTCTCTTTATATCCCCACTTAACTTCTGCTACGTCTTTTAAGCGAACGTTTGGCTTTACGTAGATGTTTTCAAGCTCCTCTATTCTCTTTGCCTCGTCCTCCAGCTTTAAAACTACAAGGCCTTCCCTGTTTATTACCATTCCAACGGGGAAGTTGCTGTTCTGCTCTTTAAGAGCTCTCACAAGCTCCTGCAGGGTTATCCCGTACTTTGCCATCTTTAAGTAGTCGGGGTGTATCCTGATTTCCCTCTTGTACCCTCCAAAGACTTCAACGTCTGAAACGTGGGGAAGGGATAGGAGCTTGTCCTTTATCTCGTTCTCTGCAAGTTCCCTCACCTGAGCCATAGAGAGGTGGCTATCAGGCTTTGGCGAGACGGAGATAATCATTACAGGCCTTATGGCGTCTGTAACTTTGTAAACCTGAGGGGAGAGAATGTCCTTTGGAAGTTGGGGGAGAATTTTTGAGAGCTCGTTGGATACGTCTGTTGCAGCTGAGTCTATGCTCTTTTCATACTCAAACTCAACGGTTACAACGGAAACTTCATCCTTCGTTACAGACCTTACTTCCCTAACAAGTTCAAGGGTTTTCATCCTCTGCTCAATGGGGCGGGTAACGTGGGAGGCAATGTCGCCGGCGGGAGCTCCCGGCTCAACCGTAACTACTGCAACCTGAGGCCTGTTTGCGTCGGGGAAGAACTTGCGGGGAATTTCCTTAAAACCGATGATTCCTATAACGCAGAAGAGGAATAGAAAAGCAAGAACGCTGTGGGGCTTTTTAACGTACCACTCTATTACTTTATTCATTGATGACCTCCACAGGTAAAACAGCTCCTTTTCTGTAAACTTCAAGGAGCTTGCTCTCCCTTCCAGCTACGACTTTCGTGCCGACGGGAACGTCGGAGGAAATCAGAGCTCTCCCATTAACCACCTTCAGGACTTCTACCTTTACCGGCTTTATTCTGTTTCCATCTTCAATTGCAAGGACGTAGTCGCCGTCCTTAAGGTGTAGGACGGAGTTAACAGGAACTATTTTCCCTCTAAAGCTCCTTCCTTCTACTTCGGCTATAACCCTTTCTCCTGCCTTAAACTTTCCACCTTCAAGCTTTACCTCTAAGACGTAGAGAGACACTGAAGTAGCCGGATAGACTTTCACAACCTTTCCGACTAAGAGGCCGTTTACCTTTACTAAACTTCCGACAGGTATCTCCTTTGCCTCTTCAGGGGGAACGTTTAAGAGAACCCTCATTCCAAATTGAGGGTAAATCACCTTCATTAACGGCTTTCCGGGAAGTGCCGTGTCTCCCTCGTGGACAAGGAGTGCAGAGACTACGCCGTCTTGTGGAGCTCTTATTTCCGTGTAGTTAAGCCTTGATAACAGGGCTTCTCTTCTTTCCTTTAGGGCTTCTTTTTTAAGCTCAACTTCCTCTATCTTTGCCTTTAAGGCTTTGACCTTTGACTCTGCCAGAGCTAACCTGTTTTCTGCCTCTTCAAGCGAAACTTTTGGAACTGCACCCTTTTCATATAAGAACTTTTCTCTCTCGTAGTTTTCCCTTGCGTTCTTTAAGAGGATTTTGGCAGATGTGAGCTCTGCCCTTAGTGCCGAAAGTGCCTTCTTGCTTGCCTCTATCTCCCTTTCAAGAGCTCCTATCTCCTTCCTTATCTCTGAGTCGTCAATTTTTAGAAGGAGCTCTCCCTTTTTGAAGGAATCCCCTTCTGACTTGTAAACCCGTAGAACCGCTCCGGATACTTTCGTTGAGATTGTTGCGTCTTTGTAAGGCTTTACCGTGCCAACGTATTTGAACGTTTCTCTGAGTTCTCCCTCGCTGACGACGGAAAACTCAACCGGTATAGGGTAAGTCTTTGGAGGAGGAGTTTTCTCCATTTCAAGTTTTCTCTTTTTTACTGCCTTAACTCCTACAATTACGCTGACTATAAAGATCAGTCCAAAAACTACCCATGCCCTTTTGCTCTTCATTCTTCCTCCAAGAGAGCTCTGATTCTTCTCCTTGCGATTTCCCACCTGTAATAAGCTTCTTTTAGTTCTGCCTCCGTTAAAAACCTTTCGGATTTTGCAAGGAGGAGATGGTTAATGTCGCCTTTTCCACTTTTGTACTTTAGTTCCTCTATCCTCTCAATTTCTCTGGCAAGTTTGAGCTTTTCTTTTAAAGCTTCTATTTTTGATTGAACTGCCCTTAGATCTGAAAGACTCTCAGAGAGTTCCTTCTTTAGTTTTAGCTTTTCAGCTTCAAACTCCTTTAGCTTAGAAAGTTTCTGAAATCTTGCACTTAAAACGCTGTATTTCTTCCTGCCAAACTCAAAGAGAGGGTAGGATAGAGTAACTCCGGCGTAGCCATAGCCCTCGTTTTCTGAGGAGTTAAACCCGTAGTTTCGGGTATAAAAAATTTCCGCTTTAACTTTTAGGCCAAACTTTCCTTCCTCAATTTCCCTTTCCCTCTCGGATACCCTTACCTCCTTTTCCTTTGCCTTTAAGAGGCTGTTGTTCTTGACGAGCTTTCTGTATAGCTCGTTTAAGGAGAGCTCCACCGGAGAGTAGGGAACTTCGTAGGGTTCAACGGTTTCTACCTCTTTACCGATGAGGATTTCAAGAGCAGTCTTTAAAGACTCTTTTTTAGCCCTAACCTCGTCTATTTTTGCCTCTGTGCCCTTTATCTGGGAAGTTACCTTTAAAAGGTCAACCTTTGCAAACTTTCCTGCAGAGATTCCTGCCTCAATGCTCTTCTTTAGCCTTTCAAGGCTTTTCCTGTAGTCTTTGAGAGCTCTCTCCACTTCATCAAGGGCAAGGTAGCTTAAAAAGACAGAGTCCACATTGAACTTAAGTTGCCACTTTGTAGACTCTTTAAGATTTTCCAGAATTTTGGACTTTAGCCTTAATACCTTTACCTGCCTTGCTATGTTTCCACCAAGGTACAGAGGAACGGAGTAGTCTATCCCCCAGAGAGCTCTGTCCCTGTCAAACGGGGGTTGGCTTAAAGGTGAAGGGATTGAGGACATTGGAACTAAAAGGTATTTTTTATCTGAATGGCGAAAATCAAAAATGAAATCAATCTCTCCCAAACGTGAAAGTTTTGTAGAAACGGCTTTTTTCTCCAAGCTCTCTGACCTGAAGCTAAGGGCTTCTATCTGCGGGTAATTTTTGACTGCCAGCTCTTCTGCTTC
>CAZQLZ010000057.1:0-6297 GCA_964594265.1 uncultured bacterium | reverse complement strand
TCTCCTGGCGTTTTTATACCGATAGCGGAAGAAAGCGGTTGGGCGAGTGAGCTGGGGTTTTCTGTCCTTCGTAAGGTGGCAAAACAGGTTCAGGATTGGCAAAAAGATAGAATAAAAAGGTCTTGGCGTGCAAGTGTGAATATAAGCTATCACCAGATAATTAAGGACGATTTTGTGGAGAATGTGGAAAAAATCTTGAAGGAATTTTCAATACCTCCATCAAAAATTTGCTTTGAAATAACAGAGAATATCTTGGTTAAAGATTTTGAGGAAACGAGAAAAATCCTGCAATACTTAAAGTCAATAGGCATATCCATATCAATTGACGACTTTGGAACAGGGTATTCTTCCTTATCATATTTGCGAGAACTGCCGATTGATGAAATCAAGATAGATAGGATTTTCGTAAAAGAAATTCACCAAAATCAAAAAAATCAACAGCTGGTTGAGGCGATAATCTCCATTGGAAAGATATTTGAAACGCAGGTTTTGGCGGAAGGGGTGGAAACCTCAGAGGAACTTCAAACTCTTCTGAATCTTCAATGTGAACTTTTCCAAGGATTTCTCTTTGGTAGACCAACACCAAACCCCTAAAAGAGGAGGATGGAGGCGTATTCTTTTTCTAAGGTTTTATTCATATTGTTTGGAGGAATAGGTTTTCTCTGGTACAAGATGGAGGAGCTTTACAACAAAACCTTTAAGGACTAATTTATCTGCCTTTTTTGAGATAGCCTTCTTATGTAAAGGGTTGCAGCCAGAGCGGATGAGATGTAAATAGCTGTGATAACTTCTATCTTTACAGGGTTGTTTGAGGCAAGATGAACAACAATAGCGGCAGTAGTTACTACCATTAAGAGTAAACCTGTAAGGGCAACTTTTAAATCGGCTTTTGTTTTTTTCCTTAGTTTTAAGTTTGCGATGGAAACTCCAATGGAAACCAAGAGAAAAGTGAGACTTGAAAATTCCGCAATGATGTCAAGCGTTCCGAAAAATGCAAAGATAACGGCAAGAACTGTTAGCGTTACAAGTGACACTTCGGGAATGTAGTTTTTGTTTCTCTTTGCAAAAATGAACGGCATCATTCTTTCTTCTGCCATTTCTGCCATCATGCGGGACGCTCCAAAAAGGGTGGAATTAATGGCGGAGCTCGTAGCCATCAGAGCTCCAACACCTATTAACACCCTTCCAAAGTTTCCCAATACCGGTTCTGCAACGATTCCAAGAGCATATTCTTTGACAGACATTATCTCTTCGTAGGTTAAGGTTCCGATGGCGACAACAGAAAGGAGGAAGTAAATGGTTCCCGTTATGAGTATTGAACCGTAAATTCCCAGCGGAATATTTCTGTCCGGATTTTCCGTTTCAAGAACGGCGTTGGTGATAAGTTGAAATCCCTCATAGGCAACAAAGATAATTGCCGCTCCGAGGAAAATGGAAGGAGCTCCTTTGTCAAAAAGAGGGAAAAAGTTTTCTGTCTTAACCTGCAACAGTCCTATAAGGGCAAATAAAAGCAGGATTAATATTTTCCCGTAAACGACAATGTCTTCTGTGATTCCAGATGACCTTACTCCTCTTAGGTTGATGTAGAGAAAGAACACCAAGACGGATACGGATAACACGGCTCTTAGAAAAGGAGAGTGGGGAGCTCCCAGCAGGTCTGCTCCATAAGCCGCAAAGGTGTAAGCATAGAGCGCCAACGTTCCAACGTAGCCAAGAATCACTATCCAGCCCTCAATTCCCGCTATCCACGATTTGTCGGGGAAAGCTCTCCGAAGGTATGTATAGCTGGCTCCATCGTCCCTAAAGGTAAGGGATAGCTTTACGTAGTGATAACCGGCAGCAAGGGCTATAAACATGTCCACTAAGAAAGAAAGGGGAGCTCCGTTTCCGGCAAGACTTACAGAAACTCCGAGGACAGAAAAAATCCCTCCCCCTATCATACCGCCGATGCCGATGGCAAGGAGCTCTTTTAAACCTAATTTCTCTTTGCTCTCTCTTCTCATCAGACTTTCAACTTACAAAATCTTAACAGTAATCCGCTCAGCACAGCCGTTATCCCAAAAAAGGAAAAAGCCTGAATTCCCAGAACGTTCCAGAATTTACCTGCAAGGACGTTTCCGATAATTACTGCTCCTCCTGTTATTCCGTGAAAGAGGCCGTAGGCTAAACCTCTTTTTTCCTTTCCAGTTATCTTTGCAATTAAAACTCTTTGAGCCGTATCGGTCACTCCTGACGCCACACCATACAGGATAAAACTGACGGCAAGGAACGGGGGGAGCTCTCCAAAAGACAAGCAAAGTAGAGAAATTCCCAAAATCAAGTAACCAAAAGCCGTTACCTTTTGAGCTGCTATTTTATCCAAGATGACCCCGGTCGGATATGCGGTAACAACATAAGCAACGTTTAGCACCAAGTAGAAAACAACGGCTTCCAGTCTTGATCCCGTTAGTTTTTCAGCTACCGCAATAAGAAACATAAAACTTACGCTTGAAAATCCGAAAAGAGAAGCCACCGCTAAAAACTTCCAAAATCCTTCCGGGAGTTTTTCAAGGTTTCTCTTTTCTGTTTTTCTAACTTTTTCTGGCTCTTTTACAGCAAAAAGAGGAAGGAGGGAAAGGAACGAAAGCACCGCCGCTGCAAATACTATGTTTCTATTTTTGAAATGAAGGCTTATTAGGAGAATCACCAGAAGGACTCCAATTAGAGCTCCAGCTGTATCCATAGCCCTATGGATTCCAAAATTCCTTCCCGTTCTTCCGTAGAGAGAAATAAGAGCATCCCTTGGAGCCGTTCGGATTCCTTTTCCTAATCTTTCTAAGAAAACGGCCAAAAAGAGCTGGAGAGGAGACTTTGAGAATCCCAAGACGAGCTTAAAAATGGATGAGACCAAATATCCGGCGAATATAAACGGTTTCTTTTTCTCGCTTCTATCCGATAGGTATCCAGAAAGAACTTTCAGCACATTGGAAAGTGCTTCCTTAAAACCGGCTACAAGACCGATGGCAACTCCTCCTCCCCCGAGCTCCATTATGAGGAATGGGAGGACTGCTGAAATCATCTCACTTGAAACGTCGTTTAATAGACTAACAAGCCCAAGAAGGAAAACGTTTCTGTTCACCGCTTTTCTCCCATAAGCTCTTGATATAATTTTAGCTCCCGAAAACTTATAAAAGAAGGAGCGTCAATGGCAAAGGAGGAAAGATACGACGCATCGGCGATTAAGGTTCTTGAAGGACTTGAAGCCGTTCGTAAAAGGCCGGGAATGTACATCGGAGATACCGGCAGTTACGGACTTCACCACTTAGTCTTTGAAGTTGTTGACAACAGCGTTGATGAAGCTTTAGCCGGATACTGCACAGAAATAAACGTCATAATCCACGAAGATAACTCCATTACTGTTGAGGACAACGGAAGGGGAATACCGGTTGACATACATCCAGAGTACGGAAAGCCTGCCGCCGAGATAGTTTTAACGGTTTTACACGCCGGTGGAAAGTTTGAGAAAAAGGCCTACAAGTACTCCGGAGGTCTTCACGGCGTTGGAGTTTCGGTAGTTAACGCCCTATCAGAGTGGCTAAAGGTAGAAATCCACAGGGACGGAAAGGTCTATAGGCAGGTTTACGAGAGAGGAAAACCTGTAACGGAGTTTATGTGCGTAAGCGAAACAAGTAAAAGAGGGACAATAGTAACCTTTAAACCCGACCCTGAAATATTTGAAGTTACAGAGTTTAGTTGGGACATTCTCGCAAACAGGCTAAGGGAACTGGCATTCTTAAACAAAGGTCTTAAGATAACATTAAAGGACGAAAGGGTAGAGCCTCCACGTCAGGAGGTCTTTTACTATGAGGGTGGTATCACCGAATTTGTAAAGAAGATAAACGAGAAAAAAGATCCCCTCTTCCCTGAACCTATATACATAAAGGGAGAAAAAGACGACGTAATTGTTGAGGTTGCCCTTCAGTACAACTCCACCTACACAGAGCAGCTCTTTAGTTTTGTAAATAACATCAACACCCGTGAGGGAGGAACTCACGTAACAGGCTTTAGAACGGCACTCACAAAGGCAATTGTCCGTTTTATAGAGGAAACCAATCTCCTCAAGAACTCAAAGCTTTCTATAACCGGTGATGACGTAAGAGAAGGACTTACCGCCGTTATCTCGGTGAAAGTTCCAAATCCGCAGTTTGAGGGACAGACAAAGAGTAAGCTCGGTAACTCAGAGGTTAGGCCGATAGTTGCTTCTCTTGTTTACGAAAAGCTTTGCTCCTTCCTTTCTGAAAGACCGGACATTGGCAGGAAGATAGCCGAAAAAGTAATAACTGCCGCAAGAGCAAGAGAAGCAGCAAAGAGAGCGCGGGAGCTGACAAGGAGAAAGGGAGCTCTTGAAGACTTCTCCCTACCCGGAAAGCTTGCAGACTGTTCTGAAAAAGATCCCCAAAAGTGCGAACTCTTCCTTGTTGAAGGAGATTCGGCCGGTGGAAGCGCTAAACAGGGAAGGGATAGAAGATTTCAGGCCATTCTTCCGTTAAAAGGAAAAATAATTAACGTAGAGAAGGCAAGAATAGAGAAAGTCCTCTCAAACGACGAGATTAAGACAATAATTACGGCTCTCGGAACCGGAATAGGCAAAAACTTTGACATAAGCAAGCTCCGCTACAACAAGATAATCATAATGACAGACGCAGACGTTGACGGAGCTCACATCAGAACGCTCCTTTTGACCTTCTTCTTTAGGCAATTTCCAGAAATCGTTGAAAGGGGACACCTCTACATAGCTCAACCTCCTCTTTATAGAGTAAAAAAGGGTAAGAGAGAGATGTACATAAAGAGCGACGAGGAGCTTGAAGGGGTAATTCTTGACTTTGCCTTAGACTCTGTAACTCTCCTTGACGGTAGCGGTAAAGAGATAGACAGGGAGAGAGCTCTCAAAGTCGTTGAGGAGCTCAGTAAATTGGAAAAGGTAGTCTCTATCCTCTCTAAGAGAAGAAACAGGGACATAATAAACATCTTGCTAAGAATTAATGCGGACTATAAAAGCTTGTACGAAAAAGATAAAGCAGAAAAGCTTGTAGAGGAGATAAGGAAGAACCTTCCAGAATCAATGAAAGAGACAGAATTTGAAACCGTAGAAGACAAGGAACACTGCGTTTTTAGGATTGTGTGCAGGATTCCTCTTGATAAATACCTCAAGAAAAGCATTGTGATAGATGAAGATCTTCTGATGTCAGACCTTTACAAGCAGGGGAAAGGTTTAAAGAGAAGAATAAGGGAAGAGATCGGAGAGCCCCCTTACAGGGTGAAAACGAAGAAAGGGGAGATAAAGGAGTTTTCTACCTTAGAGGAGCTCTACAACTTTCTCCTTGACACGGGAAGAGAAGGAATTTATATCCAACGTTATAAGGGTCTCGGCGAAATGAACCCAGAACAGCTCTGGGAAACGACAATGAACCCAGAAAACAGAACGCTCCTTAAGGTATCCGTTGAAGACGCCGTAAAGGCGGATGAGATATTTACCATTCTGATGGGCGACAAGGTAGAGCCCCGTAAGGAGTTTATCCAAAAGTTTGCCAAGGAGGTAAGGTTCTTAGACGTGTAACGGAGAGGATAACCTTGAGTCCTACGCTTTACAGAGAAAAAGGATTTCGCTTTTTCTTCTACTCCAACGAGGGAATAGAACCTCCCCACGTTCACGTAGTTAAAGGTGGGTGTGAGGCTAAGATATGGCTTGAGCCAACAGTTTCTGTTGCAGAAAACTTCGGCTTTTCTCGCAAAGAACTAAGGACTATACTTGAAATAGTAGAGACCAATCTTGAAAAATTCCTGGAGGAATATAGAAAATGGCACGAAAGGTAGGAAACATAGGAGTTAAGAATATTCGCTTTACAAGTGATAAGATTTACTTTGAGCTTAAAGACGGTAGAGAAATAGGAGTTCCTCTTGATTGGTTTCCAAGACTTAAAGAGGCTTCTCCAGAAGAGAGAAGCAACTACTACCTTACAGCAAACGGGACAGGTGTTCACTGGGAAGGTATAGACGAGGACATTTCTATTAGGTATCTCTTAAGGGAAGAGTTTCTACTACACGACTTTGTTGTGGAGAAAGTCTAATTTTGAAAAGGTAAAGTGAAAGATGTACTATGAGCTCCTTTTTGTTTATGGAACGCTAATGTCAGGTCTCTCTGCTCATGCATTCCTGCTTGACTCTGAGTTTGTCGCTTACGGTATCCTCTACGGAGCAAAGCTTCTTCACTTGGACGAGGGGTATCCGGGAGTGGTAGAGGGAGAGGGAAGGGTTTTT
>CAZQLZ010000056.1:0-5350 GCA_964594265.1 uncultured bacterium | reverse complement strand
TCTCTACGTCTCTTCTCTTAAGTTCTCCAAGAAGCCCTACGAGGAATTCGGTAACCTCATCTTCAGGGAGCTCCAAGTATTTTGCCCACCCTACAGCGGGTTGAATCACGTGGATGTAACGATAGGAAGTATGCTTTTGGGATAAGGTCGTTACTGCTCTCTTCCACAGTTCAAAGACGTCAAGTTTTTTCCTTTTAAGTTTCCTTACGAAAGTGGGAGCTTTAATAATTCTGCATTCTTTTTTATCCCCTTTCTTAGTAGGTGGTCTTTTACCCCAGAATTCTTCTGTTAAGTTCTTACCTTTGAATGTATAAAGCTCAAGTTCTTTCTGGAGTCTTTTAACCCTTCTGTAAAGCCCAAAGAAAGCTACTCTTCCTTCAACATCCTCTATAAGCTCATAGTTGTAGAGAGAAAACTCTTCATAGAAGACAGGATGATTAAGTCTATAAACAAAGTTCCCATCTGCATTAAGCCCCTTGCTTTCAAAGAACGCATAGATGATTGCCGTAAGCTCCTTTGCTCTCTTTAAATCTTTCGTTCCGTCCAGACGTATATACGAACGGAATCGTCCAGATTTTGTCTTAAATACCCTGTAACCTCTTGTAAGACCTATTCTTTCTCTCAGTTCATTCCAGACGTGATAAACGTCCTCAAACGGACTGTCTATGTCAACTACTACTATGTTAAACGTATGTATTGCCTCATCTTTGAGTAGCTTGTATTTAGTTGCCCATTTTACTGTTAGCTCTGGTTCTTTGTAAGCTATTTCCCTGTATTCTCTCCAAGCCTCTTCTGTTACCCTAATGGGATTAGGAGACACGAGAGGAAGTAGTTTTTCTTTTTCTAAGTTCTCCAAAAGGTTCTTCAGAGTTTCAAGAGTTCGGAAAGGAAAGACGTAGACTATCCGTTTCCTTAAGGGGTCATAGGCTTGGAGTAAGTAAATGAACTGATTGCGATATTCTTTGGAGCAATATTTAAGGAGCTCTACATTTACGGGTGGTTTTACTTTCTTTTCCTTAGGAAGGAGAACAGGAACGGCGGGGGGAAGAGTAACGATGAGGTTGCCCTTACGGGACAACCGCCGTTCCTATTCTCTCTTTTTTATGCCTGATAGTTAATCCTGTCTCCTTCATCGTTACTCTTCCCCTACTCTGCAAATTATACAGAGTAGGGGGTCTTTTTGTAAATATTACGGATTATCCGTAATATTGTCAAGAGGTTGTCCCAATTAGCTTAGACCTTTTTGGGAGAATACGTAGCACCCCAATATAGAATCCCTAACAGGATAAATACCCCTAAGAAAATTAGAAGTCCAATTACCGTATCCACTTAGTCCTCCAGAGAATTTATTCTCTCCCACCACTTTCTTAAGGTAATCCCTACTACCAAGAGCGAAAAGTAAGTAGCTACTACTCCTATGGCAGTCCAAAGGGAAAAACCCTCTTTGTGCCAAACAGCTACTGTTCCAGCTCCTATAAGAACTGAAATGGAAAAAGCCTTGCTAAATAGTTCTTTGTAGAGCTCTATCTCTTTTTCTATCCTCTTGCTCATTTGGAGCTCTCCTTGTTCTCTTGTTCACGGCAAATGTGCTAAAGGACTATGTTCTTTGTTCCGCCTGTTCTACTTTCTCCTGTTCTTCCCATTCCTTAAGAACCCTCAGAAGATATTGCTTAGAAACTTTGAGCCTGTGTGCTTTCCAAAGATACTTTACAAGTATGTCTCCTCCGAGCCCTTCTTTCCGCAAAGCAAGGAGCTCCCCTCTCAAAGCCTCTAATTTTGAACGTTTCTTAGGCCGTCTACCTCTTTTTGACTCCTTCTTTAAGGCTAAGGCTATGTTCCTCAAACGCTCATCCCTTATCTGTGCTAAACGGTAATCTCCTTCCCAATACTCAGCTTCTTTGAGCTCTTTCTCATACCTCAGTATTGAGACTAAAAATGCCACATAACGCAACAGACAGACCTTCTGAATAGACAGAAGGTTGTCTATTTCAGGATAGAAAGTCCTAAGGTCGGACTCCGTGATTGAATCTGAAAGTTTAGACAGGAGTTCAACAGACTTCTGGAGAACATAGCCACGTTCAAAAGGGAGATACTTCCGAAAGGCATTCAGTAGCCTGCTCTCTTCTTTGACTGCCTTCTGGAGCTCTTGCTTTAGCCTACCAGCCTCCACCGCCCCAGCCTCCAGCCGATAGGTAATGCTCAGTAATTTCAGGCCTGTGATGACCAAGCATTTCGCTGACTTCCTTTAAAGCCTCATTGTGTCCCCAGCCAGCTTCTATTAGCTCTTCATACTTCTCTTGAGCGAAGTTGTAGCGTAAACCGTGAGAACCCTGATAGACTTGACCTGTTTCCCAAGCTGATTCCCGTAAATCGTTGAGATATTCCCTGTAACTGAACCCTATCCTTCCAAACTCTTCAACGTGCTCTTTCGCCCTGCTCCATAGGTCAGACGGTATCTCTACAGTCCTTTCATAACCGCCCTTACCACGAACTTCAATCCCCCAATGCTCCCGTCCAGAGGAATCCGCCCAGCTAACAAAAGAGCTCTCTCTCAATCTTTGGACTTCCCCAATACGTAGTCCCCCTTCAAGCTGGAGCTCCGCAACAAGCTGGTGGGTCTCACTCTTCAAGTGGGAAATAAGCTCAGACGGGTTCTCGTAAGCTCCTCTTATGGAAGGATTTTCAAGCTCATTTGCGATTTTATTGGCTAAAAAACGACCGCTCCAGTCTTCTCGTGAGCCAAAGTCAACATCCATTGACAGTTTTTCACGCATTATAGCTTCCAACTTTCCGAATGCTGAACTGATATTTTGCAAACTTTTTACTGAAAGGTCTGCTTTACTCTCAATAAAAGCCTCTATGTGTTCAGCTTTAATCTGGTTTAGCGAGTTAATTCCAAAATTTTCTTTCACAAAATTAGCAAAGTTTTTCCAAATTCCGAAGTATTCTTTTGCGGTTTTGAAGCTTCTGATGTAGGGATTGTAAGACTTTGAATAGCCTTCTTTGACAATATCTGCAACTTTCACTCCGAATTTTGAACCGTTGGTGGCCAGATTGAGAACGAATTTAAGCTGTCCGTGTAGACTACCGCTAACGGTAATGCCAGAAGGAGTTCTGAAAGCAGGCACACTACCCCCTTGTCCGTCAAGGCTTACGCCAACGGGTTAGGTGTTACTACTCAGAGGAGTCCCCGTCAACTCCCCCGAGAGGGTTTTTTCGGCGGTTTTCCTTCCGCCCGTTAAGACACCTCCCTAAAGTTTGAAGCCTCCTTAAATTGTTTTTAGCTTTTTAAAGCTTTAACCCTCCTTAAGTTGTTGTTACCCAATATGTAGACAGTTCTTAATATGAGCCGATGGCTTTTGTATTTCATTGCCACGATACCCGCAGAGCGGGTGCGATACACGCACAAAAAGCTCAACCCCTGAACCCTACTCCTGAGCTCAGGAGCTCAGCTTAATGTGCGTGCAGTTAAGCTACCAGAGAGGCCGACAGCGGCCTCTCTGGTTCTCAGAGATTTTCGGCTTTTATACATTGTATTGCTTTATGTTTACGGAGTCAAGTCTACGGTTGTGAGATACGGTATTTTTTTACTATTTTGTAAACGACCACGAGAAGAGAAAAAACATCATATTCTAAAACACGAATTAATTTTGGCGTCGCTTAGAAAAATCGGGATATCCCTTGTCTTTCAATGACTTTCTTCACATTATAACACAGGCCGTAGCGACAAGTAACGTCGGAGGAAAACTACTTGAATAGGCAACAGTAGAACCTTACTCACACGCTTTGCAACATCATCAACCCTACGGCCACTCAGTAAGAGAACCCGCTCTATAAGCCTGCCCAGTTCTCTGTCGGTGAAGTAGAGCTCCAACAACGACGGAAGCTCCACCTCATACCAGCGTGCCCCCTTAAAGAGCTCAGCAAGCCGTTGTAGGTTACGCTCTTTCTGTGCTCGCTCGGCCTTCTCTATCAACCTTTGGAGTTCCAGCGGAAGTTCTATCCGTTCGCCCTCCTGCTGGTCCTTTAGCTCACCCTTGACGAAAGTCTCTCCTACTCGCCCTTCTTTCCGTTCCCTAATAGCTCCCTCTACCCCACCACTTCCATCATCACCGTAAAAGTTTACGGATTCAACTTCCCCTATACCGGTATTACCATTACTCCCGCTTATCCCCCCTTTTTCCAACCCACCTCCCACTGCTCTCAGAAGAGAGTTATTATTTTGATTAAAATCTTCTGCACCCACGGCAACGGCCTCTACTCCTTGCTGGACTTCTGCTACGAGCTTATAGACTTTCCTTGGCCTACCACGTCCAGCTTTCACAAAGTAGCTCTCAATCCTACCTTTCTGCTCCATCCCTCCAACGATGAGCTCTAACAGCCAGACCTGCCCACCAAAGACCTCTCTAAGGAGCTCCTGCCTTGTTACCTCCTCTCTGGTCTTGATGTAGCTTTCTACTTCCTTCTCCCACTCCTCTCGTGCTTTACCTTTCCACCTTACGGTATCGTTAACCTTGAACTCCAACTCTCTTGCATATCTCCAGCCTTTTTCTATGTCTTTTCTCTTCTCCTCTCCTAAGAGCTCCACGAGGAATTCAGTAACCTCTTCTTTCGGGAGCTCCAGCCACTTAGCCCATCCTACGGCAGGTTGAATCACGTGGATGTAACGATATGAATCGTGCTTTTCCGAAAGGGTAATTACTGCCCTCTTCCAGAGCTCAAAGTTGTCTAAGGTGTTTTCCTGTAATCTCCTTACGAATGCAGGAGCTTTAAGGACTTTACATTCTTTTTTCTTTCTCTTGGCAGGCGGTTTCTTACCCCAGAACTCTTCTGTTAGGTTTTTACCTTTGAATGTATAAAGCCCAAGCTCCTTCTGGAGTCTTTTAACCTTCCTATACAGCCCATAGAAATCGTTTTCTCCTTCAACACTCTCCACAAGCTCATAACGATACAGCGGGTAATCTTCCCAGAAAACGGGATGATTTAACCTGCCGACAAAAGTATGGTCTGCTTTTAAGCCCTTCCTCTCAAAGAATGCATAGATAATTGCTAAGAGCTCCTTTGCCCTTTTGAAGTCCTTAGTTCCGTCTAAACAGATGTATGCCCTAAACCTGCCAGATTTTGTCTTAAATACCCTGTAACCTTGACGGAGCTCCAGCAGGGAAAGGACTTTGAATTGGAAAGTTTTAGGTCCTTAACGGATTCAAAGTAAGCGATGTCCTTGGGATTTGAACCGGGCCAGCCACCTTCAATGTAGTGAACACCGAGTTCATCCAAGGCTTTTGTGATTCTTAACTTGTCTTCAAGGGAAAAGGATACCCCTCTTGTTTGAGCACCGTCCCTCAAAGTG
>CAZQLZ010000055.1:0-5348 GCA_964594265.1 uncultured bacterium | reverse complement strand
GAAGAAAGACACGATGCTAACCTTGATACTCTTGATGATATGATAGAGAACCTAAAAGATTACGATATCAACATAGAAGATCTTCCCTTAGTTTTCCAGTACAACAAAAGGGATCTTCCAAATATACTTCCTGTAGAAGTTTTAAGGAGAGATCTTAACAGGTGGAACAGACCGGACTTTGAAGCTGTAGCGTCTAAAGGAATAGGAGTTCTTGAGACCTTTAAAGAAATAACAAGACAGGTTCTTAAAAAGTTAAGAAAGTGAAAGAAAAGGTTCTTGAAGTTTTAAAGAGTAATACGGAAGAGTTTTTTAACTACTTTTGTGAAGCTACAAACTTGAGATTTCATTATTTTGGCAAAAAAGTAGAAACCTGTGCTATTTTAAATGCAAAAAGTGGTAAATGTCCTTCTGATTGTAAGTTCTGTGCTCAATCTGCGAAGTTTAACGTTCAAATTAAAACCTATCCTCTCTTAACAGAAAAGGAACTTCTTGTTAATGCTATTAGTGCCTTTGAAAAGGGAATTGACAGGTTTAGCTTTGTTACAAGTGGTATCTCTCCTACTACAAGTGAAATAAAAACCATAGGAAAGGTTGTTGAAAAGATAAAAAGTCTTAAGCCAAAAGCTTTAGTCTGTGCATCCTTAGGACAGCTAAAAAAGGAGGAGCTTAAGTTCCTAAGAGAATGTGGCCTTGACAGGTATCACCACAACCTTGAAACTTCACGGGAGTTTTACCCCCGTATAACGACGGTTCAAAAGTGGGAGGATAGAGTAAGAACAATTGAAAATGCGAAGGAAGTAGGCCTCTCTACCTGCTCTGGGGGAATTTTTGGCCTTGGTGAAAGCAATGAGGATGTAGTTTCACTGATAGAAACGCTAAAAGAACTTCAGGTGGACTCTATTCCTGTTAACTTTCTCCATCCAATAAAAGGAACTCCCCTTGAAAACGCCAAATTCCTCACTCCTTTAAAGTGTTTAAGGATTCTTGTAGCAATAAGGCTCTCTATTCCTGAAGCAGAGATAAGGGTCTGTGGTGGAAGGGAGTACAACTTACAAGAGCTCCAGCCACTTATCCTTTTACCTGCCAACGCCTTAATGGTCGGAAACTACCTGACTACAAAGGGAAGAAGCCTTGAAGACGATATTCAAATGATAGAGGACCTTGGACTTGAGAGCTCTCTGAAGAGATGATGTTTATAATCCCTCCTGGAATCTTCTTATTTCTTCGTTTCAGGTGGTTCTGTCTTTCGTAGTGCAGAAAGTGAAGCGGTAGCTGTGAAAAGGTTTCTAACTACCCTTGGGGTTTCATCTGAGTTTGTTATAGAGGAGGGTAAGAGTAGGAATACTCTGGAGAATGCTATTTTTACGGGGGAGCTCCTTCACAGAAAGGGGATAGAGAAAATATGCCTTGTAACTTCGGCTTTTCACATGCCAAGGAGCGTGAGGATATTTGAAACTGCCGGCTTTAAAGTTATTCCCGTTCCTTCAGATTACAGGCTTTACAGAACTCCCTACAGCTGGTATTCTTTTATGCCTATGCCTTCTTACCTGAGGGATTCTCTTTGGGGAGTGAGGGAGTACGTGGGGATTCTCTACTTTGAATTACTGCAGAAGGAGAGACTTTTAAAGTGGCGGGCCCGGGAGGACTCGAACCTCCAACCTACGGATTAGAAGTCCGTTGCTCTATCCAGTTGAGCTACGGGCCCATAACGTAAATGGTCGGGGCAGCCCGATTTGAACGGGCGACCTCGTGCTCCCAAGGCACGCGCTCTAACCAAGCTGAGCTATGCCCCGACCTTGACAAGGCAAAATATAGGAAATCTTCCTTTACTTGGCAAGGATGTAAGCACAAATTATTAAGACGAACTTTTAACGGAGGTTGCCGTGTTACCTGAAGAACTTCTTTCTGTCTTAGCCTGTCCTAAGTGTAAGGGAGACCTTGAGTATAGGGAGAAAGAGCAAAAGCTTGTCTGCCACAAGTGTAAGCTTGCCTATCCGATTGTTGACGATATACCGGTTATGCTCGTGGATGAAGCTGAGGAGATAGATGAGTGAGGGAAAGATGGTTGAGATAAAGAACTTTAACATGCAAGAGCTTGAAGCTTTTGTTCAGTCCCTCGGTCTTGAGAAGTATAGGGCGAAGCAGATTGCTCAGTGGCTTTACAAGAAAAGGGTAAAAACCTTTGATGAGATGACAAATATCTCAAAGCAGGCCAGAAAACTCCTTTCTGAAAAGGCCGTAATAGACGTTCTTAAACTGGTAAAGGTGGAAGAATCTTCCGACGGAACGAGAAAGTACCTCTTTGAACTTCCCGATGGAAATAGAGTAGAGTCCGTTTTTATCCCCGAGAGGGACTGGAATACACTCTGTGTTTCAACACAGGTGGGCTGTCCTGTAGGCTGTACCTTCTGCCTTACGGCTAAGGACGGTTTCACGAGGAACTTAACAACAGCAGAAATCGTAGACCAGTATATCCACGTTCAGAGGGACGTAGGAGAAAATAGGAGAATCTCAAATGTCGTCTTTATGGGAATGGGAGAGCCCCTTTTAAACTTTGATAACGTGAAAAAGGCTGTTGAGATTATGACCCACAAGGATATGCTTGACCTATCAACGAGGAAGATAACCATTTCAACGGTCGGAATCGTTCCCGGCATTGAAAGGATGGCTAAGGAGATGAACAAAGTAAAGTTAGCAGTTTCCCTTCACGCTACAACCGATGAGGTTAGAGAGAGGCTCGTTCCACTAAACCGAAAGTATTCCATCAAGGACATAATGAGAGCTCTCCGTCGCTACCCTGCCGACAACGTAAGGCGGATAATGATTGAGTACGTGATGTTAAAAGACGTTAACGATTCTCTCGCTGATGCAAAAAGGCTCGTTAGACTTGTAAAAGGAATTCCCGTGAAGGTTAACCTGATTCCCTTTAACTACTACCCGGGAGCACTTTTTAAACCTACTCCAAGAGAAAAGATAGAGGCATTCCAGAGAGTTCTCTGGGATCACAACATTGCAGCTTTTATAAGGGACTCCAGAGGGCAGGATATATCTGCTGCCTGTGGAATGTTGAGAGCAAGAGAGAAATGTTAAAGAGATGTTAAAATTCTGTAGAATTTTTGTAAAAATTTCGGACAAAAATTTTGGACGGGAGAGGAAGATGTACAGGATAGTTAGTAAGCGGGAACTGGCCGAGAACGTTGACGAGTTTGTTATTGAAGCTCCCTTAATAGCGCGGAAAGCCAAGCCGGGTCAGTTTGTAATCGTTAGGGCAACGGCCAAAGGGGAAAGAATTCCGCTAACAATAGCAGAAAAGGATCCTGAGGCCGGAACAATAACTTTAATGGTGCAGAGGGTAGGGAAATCTACCTATCACTTGTCTTGCTTTGAGGAGGGCAACACGCTAAAAGATGTGGTGGGTCCTCTTGGAAAGCCTACTCATATAGAAAGGTGGGGAAACGTAGTTGCTATAGGTGGTGGACTTGGACTTGCTCCAATACACCACATTTGTCAGGGAGTAAAAGAAGCTGGAAATAATCTGACTGTAATTATGGGGTTTAGGAGCAAAAAGTTTGTTTTCTGGGAAGACAAAATGAGAATCCTTGCAGATAGGGTGATAGTAACGACTAATGATGGTTCTTATGGAATGAAGGGGCTTGTTACAGATGCTCTTCAAAAGCTCATAGATGAAGGTGAAAAGATAGATATGGTCATCTGTGCAGGTCCTGTTCCGATGATGAAAGCAGTGGCGGAAGTTACGAGACCTCACAAGATACCAACAATAGCATCTTTGAATCCCATAATGGTTGACGGTACTGGAATGTGTGGAGCTTGTAGAGTGACTGTTGGAGGAGAAGTAAAGTTTGCATGCGTTGATGGTCCTGAATTTAACGCTCACGAAGTTGATTTTGACGAACTAATGAATAGACTTTCCATGTTTAAATCACTTGAAAAGGTAGCCCTTGAAAGATTCCAAGAAAAACACTGCGGTTGCAAGAGGGGTTAGAAATGGCGAAAAAGGAAATCATAAAGAAGAGAGTTCCCGTACCGGAGAGAGATCCTAAGGAAAGGATCAAAGATTTCAAAGAGGTTAAACTCGGATACACTCCTCAACTTGCAATAGAGGAAGCTAAAAGATGTTTGCAGTGTCCTACGGCTCCCTGTGTAAAGGCCTGCCCTGTTAAAGTTCCGATACCTCAATTTATAAAACTTGTTGCAGAAGGAAAGTTTGTAGAGGCAGCAAGGAAGATTAAAGAAGAAAACATAATGCCCTCTGTTTGTGGAAGGGTTTGTCCTCAGGAGATTCAGTGTGAGGGAGCTTGTGTAGTTGGGAAAGTAGGTGATCCCGTAGCTATTGGAGCTCTTGAAGCTTTTGTGGGGGATTATGAAGCTTCTGTAGGGTATGAAAAGTTTGAGATAAAGAAAAAGACCGGCAAGAAAATAGCTATAGTAGGTTCTGGACCTGCCGGCATTGCCTGTGCAGCGGATCTTGTAAAGTGGGGGCACGAGGTAACTATGTTTGAAGCCCTCCATGAGCCAGGAGGAGTTCTTGTTTATGGAATTCCTGAATTCAGGCTTCCAAATGAAACGGTAAAAAGGGAACTTGATTTCCTCCTTAGTATGGGAGTAAAGCTGGAGCTTAACTTCATTGTAGGTAAGACAAAAACTATTTACGAACTCCTTGAAGAATTTGATGCTGTTTTTATCGGTTCCGGAGCCGGACTTCCCTACATGTTGAACATTGAAGGTCTTAACCTTAACGGTGTCTATTCGGCAAACGAGTTTTTAACGAGAGTTATCTTTATGGGAGCTAATAAGTTTCCAGAGTATGATACTCCCATCTTTACAGGCAGAAAGGTAGCTGTTATAGGCGGTGGTAACACCGCAATGGACGTTGCAAGGACGGCAAAAAGGCTTAAAGGAGTTGAAGAGGTTTACATCATCTACAGACGTTCAGAAGCTGAAATGCCGGCAAGAGCAGAAGAAGTTCTCCACGCTAAGGAAGAGGGAGTAATTTTTAAGACCCTAACAAATCCCGTAAGGTTCATAGGGGAAAACGGCTGGCTTAAAGCCATAGAATGTGTAAAGATGGAACTGTCTGAGCCTGATGAGTCTGGTAGAAGAAGACCTGTTCCGATTCCGGGATCGGAATTCATACTGGAAGTAGATACAGTAGTAATGGCTATCGGTCAAGGACCAAATCCTGTTGTTGTTGAGGGAGTCAAGGAAATAAGGAGAGGCAAGAAGGGAGAGATCTTAGTTGATCCTGAGACTTTGATGACGGATTTACCCGGTGTCTTTGCCGGAGGTGACGTCATCCACGGTGGCTCAACTGTGATTATTGCAATGGG
>CAZQLZ010000054.1:0-3690 GCA_964594265.1 uncultured bacterium | reverse complement strand
AAGTCAAGAATAGTAAAGCCTAAAATTTTCCTACTCATCGGTTCCACTCTTAAAATTGTTCCATCCCCTATGTCTATCCCTTCGGCTGGTTTTGGTTCTCCAAAAGAGACGTAAAGAACGTCAGCCTCCGGATCGTAGTGAATGACGGAACTTACCTTTTCCGGAATTTTCAGCGTTGCCATACCACTTTCCTCCACTTAGGAAGCCTACGGGTAAAGTAGGCTGTTACCACAAAGCCATCATTATCTTGCTCTTTATAAACTACAACCAAAAACTTATTCTCGCTAACAGGAGTCTTCTCGTATTTCTTTACAGCCATCAAAGCTCCGTTATCTCCTTCAAGGACTTTCTCCGGGTTAGATACCGTCTCCTTTATCCAGTCTTCACACCCTCGCAACTCGGGGTGTCCTTGATAGATATGGGCAAGCCTCTCTTCTGTAAGCCTTATCGGGATATTATTAACTGAAATTAAACTTCCCGAAATCATGTATATCTCATCCTCTAGAGTAGTAGACACTCATCTCTATCCTTGAATGTCCTATCTCATACTCAATCTTCTGGAGTGCTTCCCTTTCTGAATACCCTTGAGATTTAAGCTCCTTCAATCTCTCCTTAACGTAGTTAACCCTAAAAGCATGCGAACCTGTATAGACCTCTCCAGAGCGTAATACCGCTTGTCTAAGGTCTTTATAGTATCCTTCCCTTATAGACTTCCACGATGAGGTCTTAAGATGTTCATTGAGAGCCTCTGTAAGTTCCCTAATCCTCTCAAACTTCTCTGGTCGGTCAGCATAGTCTATTTCCCTTGTCCTTCCTCCTTTGCTCTTGAGGATGATTACTTTTTTAGCCTCTGGTAAGACTTGAATCTTCTTAATGTCTCCTATCCTTGCACCTGTTAGAAGCTGCAGTTCTGCTATTACCTTGTGGACATCTTCTTTAAGGAGAGAAATGACTCTCTCAGGATGAGCAAAAGCTAACGCTCTACTTGGATTTCTACCTTGAGAGTAAATCTCTTGATAGTCCTTCTTAATCTGCACGGATATATCCACTCTTCCTACCGTCTCAAAGAACTTCTTAAGAGCAGAAGCATTAACCTTTAGAGTCTTCATTGAACAGTATTCAGCTTTAGAAAGGAGAAAATCCCTAACGTGGCCGTATTTGACCTTATCAAGCCGGTTTATCCCTTGTTCTTTTGCCCAGTTAACAAACTCCTTAGCTATCCCCATATAGCGGTTGAAAGTAGAGTAGGAGTGAATAAGAGGACTCCTTCCTCCCATAGATTTATAAACAGAATGTTTTGATACTCCTATTCCCTGCTTTAGGACCTTAGCGGCGTATTTAAGAGCGTAGGTAAGCCCAGAGTTCCTTTTAATTCCTAAACTCATCACTCTCTCCTGATTCTTCAAGTTTTAATCTCCTCTTCTTTTCCCCCTGTAAGTATTGGCGGATAGTCTTACCGGTAAGTTTCTTGAAGAGGTTTTTAAGCTCCTTGTTGTTATCAAAGAGGTCAAGGATAATAGACTTCTGAACCCTTAAACTCCTTAGCTCATTAAGAACGGAACGGTATCCTTTCTCCCTTCCCTCCTCATAAGCTCTCCGCAGTGTTTCCTCAATGTAGAGGGAGAGTTTCCTCTTCTGCTCTTTAAGATCCTCTAAGTCGTCCGATACGAGAGTCTTCTCATATTCAAGGTAGTCTATGTCCGTTTTCAAGCTTTTTTTCCTCTCCTCTAACCCTTGAAGCTCCCCGCTGAGCTTTTCTATCTCACCTCTCAGGAAACTTAACCTTTCCTTAGAGCTCCGAATTTTCTCCTGGAGGTTATCTAACTCCTCCACATCATCAAAAAGAAAGAGAATAAAAACGAACAAGACAATTGCCGCCAACCACCAACCAAAGGAAAAGGGGGTCAGATAATCAATAAAACTCTTCCTGTATTCAGGAAAAAAGAAAACCCAACCGAGAGACTTTAAAATCCCTCCACCAGCTTTAGAAACTCTCCAGACATCTACAAAGTAAAGAAGACATAGGACCACTAAATAACCAACACCCGACCACTTGAACCATCTAAAGAAGAACAAAAAAGCCCCCTTAGAAGCGTTCAGAACTTCTCTAAAGTCCTGTTAGAGGCCGGACTACCGCCTCCCTGTCTGATAGGGACGTGTCAATCCCTCTCTTGGGCGTATCAACCCACCGGCTCAGACAGGGAAAAGCCGGTAGCTGCTTACGGCAGCCACTCGGCGGTCCACAGACCGCAGTCACAACACACGCATACCGTTATAAAAACTCAAAACCTGATAACTGATAATAAAAACTCAAAACCTGATAACTGATACCTGATTTCGGCAACAAAATCTACTGAAACTACCGTTTCAATATAAATATTACCACTATCCACTCCATCGGTAAACCTTGTAAACTAATCACAGCAAACTAAAAGGAGTCTCTATGAACAGACAAAAAATGGACATCCTCTTAAGGGATATTCTACAGAAAATACCTGAAAAGTTTGTCTATCTTCTTACCGGTAAAAAAGGAACCAAGATACTGGACAACACCTTTCCAACGGTAAAAGAAAGGAAAGCTGACCTTGTAGTGGAATTGGAAGACGGCTCCATCTTCCATCTGGAGCTCCAGACTCAACCCGATAAGAATATGCCCTTGAGGATGCTGGAATACCATGTTCTTCTCATGCAAAAGTATCCCGGTAAGAAAATCCGTCAGATGGTCCTATACGTGGGAGACGGAGCTCCACGGATGGAGAGCTCCATAAACACAGACAACCTATCTTTCCGCTATGAACTCAGAGACATTAAGGAAATCCACTGCAAGGAGTTAATGGAAAGCCCCCAGATGGAAGACAAAATCCTTGCGGTCCTTTGTAACGTTGAAGACCCTGAAAAGTACTTCACAGAAATATTTGAAGAGCTCCTTAAACTACCCGAGAAAGAGAGAGCCGACTACATCAGGAAACTACTAACAGCTCTCCACTACAGACTTAAATTAAAAGTAGTACTCAAACGCCTTTTAGAGGAGAGAAAGATGCCTTTAACGATTACGGAAGAAATGATTAAGCAAGACCCTTTCTTCCAAGAGGGACTAGAAAGAGGAAAGCTGGAAGCCAAAAAAGAAGACATACTGAACCTCTACAGGGAGCTCCACCTCTCTCCAGAGCAGATAGCTAAGGTCCTTAAAGTATCGGAGGAATTCGTAAAAGAAGTCATTGGTGTAGAAAATCGTTGAAACATAATAAGTTCAATTTTAGCCTATATAATACCCACCATCCACCATCTGATTTTAGCCTTAACAATACCTATACCTATTTTAGCCTAATAATACTTCCTTCCATCGTCCGCTGATTTTAGCCTTAATAATACAACCCACGATTTTAGCCAAAATAATACCCTCGGTCAGAAATCAATCAGTCCAGCTTCCCACAGCTGAGCAAGGACATCACCATCGTCATCATCACCACCGCCGCCGTTAAAGAAAGAAGAAAGTTGATACAAATTCACCCATGCCAAAGAAAAACCTAACTCCCCCCTAAAAGCTCCTCTCTCTTCCATAACACTACTACCCACCTCCTCATCCCACCCCCTTATCCAACCACCACCCATAACTCTCCTTTCAGGAGAGTTAGTATATTGGCTAAAATCATTCCTCTCTTCTTTAGAGAGAGATACCCCTTGAAATAC
>CAZQLZ010000053.1:0-4761 GCA_964594265.1 uncultured bacterium | reverse complement strand
AGCATTCCCCTAACTCCACGGGCACTTCTTCCCATCTGTCTTACATCCTGAACGTGAAACCTTATAGCCCTTCCACCACTTGAGATTAGGAGAACGTTGTCCTTCTCACCAACAAGACCGACGTATATGAGCCTATCTCCCGGCTCTAAGGAAATGGCAGCTATCCCTGTTGAGCGTGGGTTAGAGAATTCTTTGAGGGGAGTCCTTTTTACGTATCCTTTCCTCGTTACGAAGAAGATGTCCCTTTTAAGGGAGAAGTCTTTTACAGGAATAATCCGTGAGACTACCTCGCTTCCTGACATTCCGGGTAAGAAGTTCCTTATGGACTGTCCACGGGTAGCTTTCTCGGCCTTTGGTATCTCGTAAGCTTTCAGCCAGTAGACCTTTCCGGCACTGGTAAAGACCAAGAGGTAATCTTTGGAAGAGGCCGTTATTACGTCCTTTACGAAATCTCCTTCCCTTGTTCTTATTCCAAAGACGCCGGTTCCGCTCCTTCCTTGAGTCCTGTAGCTGTTTGCAGAAGTTCTCGCAACAAAGCCTTTATGGGTAAGGAAGATAACTACCTCTTCTTCTTCTATCATAGACTCTATGTCTATCTCGGAGTCTTTTGAGACTATAACCGTTCTCCTCTCATCTCCAAACTGCTCAATTATTTCGTCCATATCCTGCTTGATGAGCCTCTTCTGCTCTTCTTTACTTTCAAGGACAAACCTATAGTACTCAACGTCTTTCTTTAAAGCTTCATACTCTTCTTCTATCTTCTCCCTCTCTAAGCCGGTGAGCTTTTGTAGTTTCATGTCAAGAATCGCTTTACTTTGTCTTTCAGAAAGGCCAAACTCTATGCAGAGGCTATCTACTGCCACTTGTGGACTTTCTGCCTTTTTGACTATCTCAACTACTCTATCAACGTTTTCAAGGGCTACCCTTAAACCTTCAAGGATATGGAGACGTTCTTCAGCCTTCCTTAGTTCGTAAGAAGTTTTTCTCAGGATTACTTCTCTTCTAAACTCAACAAACTCACGCAGATACTCTTTAAGGTTTAAAAGCTTAGGCTCTCCATTTACAAGAGCTATCATGTTGAAGCTAAAGTTCGTTTGTAAAGGAGTGAACTTGTAGAGTTTGTTTAGAACAACTTCCGGCGTTGCATCCCTTTTAAGTTCTATGACAACCCTTATTCCTTCCCTGTCCGACTCGTCCCTTATGTCGGCGATTCCGTCTATTTTCTTTTCTTTTACAAGGTCGGCAATTTTTTTGATGAGGTCTGCCTTGTTTACCATGTAGGGGAGCTCCGTAATAACTATCGCCGTTCTTCTGCCGACCTCCTCAATCTTGTGCTTTGCCCTTATTGTTACCGTTCCCCTTCCCGTTTCATAAATCTTTAAGAGTCCTTCGGGGTTAATAATCTCAGCACCCGTTGGGAAGTCGGGACCTTTTATGAAAGAAAGGAGCTCCTTCGTCGTAGCGTTCTCGTTGTCAACTAAAAACTTTACAGCCTCGCAAACCTCCTTTAGGTTATGAGGAGGAATATTTGTAGCCATTCCAACGGCAATACCGGACGCACCGTTTACCAAGAGGTTGGGGAAGCGAGCAGGAAGAACTTCCGGCTCTAAGAGGCTCTCGTCAAAGTTTGGCTTAAAGTCAACGGTATCCTTTTCTATATCCCTAAGGAGCTCAACGGCAATCTTTGAAAGCCTTGCCTCCGTGTTGTGGTTTATAAATCCATTTCCTACAAAGGAGTGGCAGGGACTATCAACCCTTACGGAGTAGACGGTCTTAACGCCGGTAAACTCTTTCTTGACAACCTTTGCAAAGTAGTACCTGTTTTCAAGGAGCTCCCTGTAAAGTGAAAGGTCTCTCTCATCAAGAATACCTTCTAAAACCTTCCAGTTTCTTTCTATCCTGTCATACCTGTCAAGGTTTAACTTTTTGAGCTTCCAATGGCCATATTTTTCCCTTATGTACTCGGCAATAAAGGGAATAAAGTCACTCTTAGAAAGACTTCCTCTTCTTCCTTCAAGGCATTTTTTGTAAAGCCTTTCAAGCTTTGCTTGCTTCCTTCCTGCAAAACCAACAAAATCTTTAAAGAGCTTAACGTTCTCCCTACCCTCTATGAGTAGCCTGTAATTCTTCTTATCCGGGTGGATCTTGGCAACTATTCCAAAGTGAAGGAGAAGGACTTGGAGCTCCTTTAAGAGCTTTAAGCTCTTTGAAGAGTAAGAAATCACAACGCTCCTGTTTGTCTCATAAACACTTCCATCTCCTTCAAAGAGAGCCTGAAGGAAAATCCTCTGAATTTTCTTAGAGGACATTAGGACGGCTTTCGGAATCCTCTTTTCATCGCTCTTTCCAGAAAGTCCTAACTTTTTGAGCTCTTTAAGGAATTCAACCTCGTGAACCTGAACTTCTACTAACGTTTTTCCGCTCTTAAGAGTCCTCTCATACCTGCAAAACCGCCTGTTTAACCTTTTTAAGGCATCCTCTACCTTCTTTGAGAACTCCCTATCGGTATTGTTAAAACCGGCTCTGCCCTCTGAAAGGTAACCTTCTGAAACTAAAGCTCCGAGTAAGAAAGCCTCTTCAGGAGTTAATAAATCTGCATTTGCGTCAACATCAAAACGTCTGTTTATTACGACATAATCGCCTTCTTTTACCTTTTCAAGGAGTTTCCACTTAAACACAGGCCTTCCACTCTCAACTGTAAAGGTAAGGACAGGATGGTTAAAACTTCCGCTAATTTCAAAGCCTTCTTCCGTTTCTATTTTTAAGGTTGGATGCTTACCAGAGTTAAAGAACTTACTTGCCCTGTTTACTTTTCCGTTTAAAGATTGAACTTTAACGTCAATATCACATTCAGAATCTTCTGGAATATCGGCCATCTCTGAAATGGGAATTAATCCCTTGTTCGTTGAGATAAGGGTATCCCCCGTAACGCAGTATCTCATTGCCGCCGCTGAATCGCCGTCAACAGAGCCAAAGTTACCTTGACCGTCTATTAACGGATACCTCATTGAAAAGTCCTGAGCCATTCTAACTAAGGCATCGTAAACGGCAGTGTCACCGTGAGGGTGGAAGCGGCCTAATGTGTCGCCTACGATTCTTGCACTTTTTTTATAGGGTCTATCCGGATAAAGTCCAAGCTGGTACATTGAGTAGAGGATTCTTCTGTGAACGGGTTTTAGGCCGTCACGGACGTCAGGGAGAGCTCTCCCCACTATAACGCTCATTGCGTAGTCAAGGTAGGACTGTTTCATTTCGTCTTCTATGGGAACTGTAATAATTCTCTCCACCTTCTAACCTCCTTTAGTTTTCTTCAACAGGTATTGTAACAATACCCTCTTCATCCTCCCTTAAAGAATTTATAAGCTCATCGTAATAAACCTCCTCCATCTCTTTCTCAGGAAAGTGAGTAGGAAGAGGATAGCTTTCCACTATTTCATCGTAGCTTGGCTCAAACTGACCGCAGCCATAGAACTTACAGAGCTTTTTCGCTATCACTCCCCAAGGAGGAGCTGCCACACCTCCACCCGTAGCCTTTTCCCACATGGTCTTATAGCTGTCCCTTCCGAACCAAACACTCATCACAAAAGAGGTTGTAAAGCCAGTAAAGTAGGTATCCCTATACTCGTTTGTCGTTCCTGTTTTGCCAGCAACATCAAACCATTTTGTAAGGTAAGAAATACTCCTTGCCGTTCCTTTTCTTACTACATCTTGAAGGACTGATCGGAGGAGCTTTACAGACTCAGAATCGGAAACAACTTTTAGAGTCGGCGAACTCCGATAAATAATCCTACCCCACCTATCTTTTACCCAAGAGATAACAAAAGGCTCTTTCAAAACGCCGTCTCCCTGAATAGCCGAGTAAGCTCTCACCACACGGTAGAGGTTTGAGGAAAAGCTTCCGAGAACATAAGAAAGGTCAAAAGGATCGCTCTTTTTGATAAGTTCAAACTTAATAAGGTTTTTCCTAACCGCCTGAGGAAAGTTCATAGCAAGGTGAATAGTTGCTACGTTAACAGATTTCATGAGAGCTTTCCTTACCTGGATAAAAGGAGTAAAACGTTTACTATAGTTCTCCGGTCTCCAGATTATTTCTTCACCAGTTTTTTCATCAACTTGCCCCGTTGGCATCTCTATCGGTTCGTTAGAGATAAAATCAAGGGGAGACCAGCCGTTTTGAAAGGCAGTTAAGTAGGTAAAGGGCTTTGCAGTTGAACCTATTGGTCTTAAGACTTGAAAAGCTCTGTTTAACTTACTCTTAGAATAGTCACTGCCACCAACTACAAAGAGAACTTCTCCCTTAGTGTTTATGGCCATTCCAGCACACTGAAGGTCGTCAAGTTTGTGCTTCTCGGCGTATCTTTCAGCATAGCTGCTTAGAACTTTTTGAGCAAACTGCTGAACCCTTTCATCAATGGTTGTTTTTATCGTATAACCTGCTGTGTAAATGGAGTTGTAAGGAACTATTTTCTTTCTCGCTATTTCAAACTTTACAAAGTCAAGCTCGTAGCCGGCAACTCTTGGTCTGTTGGGCTTTTTTAAAGGAGTTAAGGGCTCTTTTATGGCTTTTTCGTACTCCTCCTTCGTTATGTAACCGTTCCTTAGCATCTTGCGAAGAATAAAGTTCCTCCTTTTGAGAGCTCTCTCAGGGTGCTTAAAGGGATTGTAGTATTCGGGCCCTCTTATGATTCCAGCAAGAAGAGCACACTGGGCGACTGTGAGGTCTTTGAGGGAAGTCTTTCCAAAGAGAACCCAAGCAGCAGC
>CAZQLZ010000052.1:0-5019 GCA_964594265.1 uncultured bacterium | reverse complement strand
TTTCCCTACTACGGTGCAGTTAAGACAGTCGCTGAACTTATGTGCTGTAGCGCCATAACTGCTCCTAAGGGTAAGGGTGTTAACCTTATCTACACTAAGATATTTGAGGGAGAGGAGAAGGATAGGGTAGCTGACCTTATGGAAAAAATAGGTAGAGAGAGGGATATTTCTTTCTTCATTCGGGATGCGAAGAACGTTAAGGATTCTTTACTTGTCGTTTTCATAGGAACAGAAGTTAAGCCAAGGGGTATTCCTTTCTGTGGTTTCTGTGGATTTGGGGACTGTGAGAGATGTTCTGAGGCTGGAGGGCACTGTGCTTATGCCGTTGGTGATTTGGGAATAGCCATAGGTTCTGCTGTAAAAGTCGCCTCCCTTCACAACCTTGACAACCGCATTATGTTTTCTTTTGGAAAGGTAGCAATCGTTGGTGGTTTTGTCCCTGAGAGCGTAAAGCTTGGGTATGGGATACCTCTTTCCGTTTCTGGTAAGAACATATTTTTTGACAGGAAAATGTAATGGAAAATGTTGCGTGGATTGTTGTTCCCGAGGGTGATTCAATAGTGACCGTTAAGACTACGGTTGATGCTTTTGCTGAAAACGAAGAGCTTTTATCTTTGAAACCTAAGTGGATTCATTTAAGGAAAATTGACAGCAAAACGGAGGAGCTCCTCGTTAAGCACTTTAGCATAAACGAGCTTTCCTTAGAGGACTGTCGTTCAGAAGGCCGCTCAAAAGTAGAGGCCTTTGAAGACTACATTTTCCTCCTAATGGTCTACTTTGACGGTGGGATAAGCAGGCAAAAAAAGCTTTGCGTCTTTTGGGGAAAGGACTTTATCATCACGGTGGGGAGCAGGAGGCTTTTTGAGGAGGCAAGGAAGAACCTTTCTCTGGAAGAAGCTCCCTTTAAAGAGGGAGTTGAAAAGGTTCTCTGGATAATTTCCAGCATAGTGGCCGATAAGTTCAAGGCCGTTACAACCGTTTTGGAAGAGCAGGGAGACGAGATAGAGGCAAGGGTGTTTAAGGAGCAGAACCCGGAACTCCTTGAGGACCTTTCAGACCTTTCCTACGAAATACTGACCTTAAGAAAAACCTTGAAACAGCTGGGGGATACCTACAAAACCGTTATGTCCTTTTCTCCTAAGTTTATAAATCCCGAAAATATACACTATTTTAGGGATCTTCTTGACGAAATAACGATTCTCTACGATAGAGCGGAGACACTTCACGAGTTTATACAAAACGTTCTTAACGTTTTCTCTTCTCTCGTTTCCTTTAGACTTAACGACGTTATGAAAACTCTAACGATATTCGTTGCTGTTCTTGAGCCTTTAATGTTTATAAGTAGCTACTACGGAATGAACGTAGCTAATCTTCCTTTTGCCGGGACTCCCTACGGAGTTGCCCTGATAAGTTTCTTTATGATAGCAGTTACCCTTTCACTCCTCTTCTTTTTCAAGAGAAAGGGCTGGATTTAACGATAAAATCTTAGTAACGAAAGATCTTTCGTTTGTTGAATTGCAGTGATGAGTGCTTCATATGCAGTTTTTGCCTTCTCGTACTCGGCAATTGCTGCGGCGTAGTCGGTGTCTTCTATCTTTGATATGAGGTTGGAGTAGTGGAGCCTTAGATTTTCATTCTGCATTTTTAGGTTTTCTACCGTTGATATTTTAGTTCCTAAGATTGAACGGTATTCCATTATTTTTGAAAGTCCGGCGTCAAAGGCGTCTAAGAGCTTCATGTTTACTGGGCCACTGCCTAAGTCTACGGCTATTTCTTCAGTATTGAGCTTTGAAAGGTCTCCGCTTTCAACGATTTCGGTTATCTTGTCTATGACTTCTACTATGAGCATTTTATTGCTTACTGCATTTACTCCAAAAGCATTTTTGCCGTTGAAGTTTGTGTTTACTTCTACACCATTTGCAACAGGAACAGTAGTTTCTTTAGTTTCGCCGTTGTAAGTTCCATCGCTTAAGAAGGGAGCTTCTTGGGTTTTAACGCCTCCAAAGAGGTAGGAATCTCCAACTTTTGTGTTGCCTTGTTGGAGTATGTAGTCTTTTACGCTTTTAAGGTAATCTGCTATGACCTTTGCGCCATTTTCGTCTAAAACTCCCGTGTTTAGCAGCTGGACAATTTTTACTCGGGCGGTCTGGGCAGTATTTACAACAGTTCCTAAAACACTTTCGGCAGTTTCAAGGACGTTTTGGGTTAAGTCTATGTTTCTGTTGAATCTTTCAAAGTTTGATACGACGTTTTTTAGGCGAATAACTCTTGCAAAATCAACGGGACTATCAGATGGGTAAAGGAGCTCTTTCCCGGAAGAGAGCTCTTCAGTTTTGCGGGATAGCTCTTCGCTTCTTTTTCTATCGTACTTAAGGAGTATGTCAAAGAACTTTACGTCTGGCACTCTCATGATTTATTACCCCACCATTCCCAGAATTGTTTGAAGCAGTTCATCGGTGACCGTTACTACCTTAGCAGCAGCTTCGTAGGCTCTCTGGAATTTTGTGAGGTTTACAAGTTCTTCGTCCATGTTAACGCCTGAGAGCTCTTTAATTTTTTCGTCTATGCTCTGGAGGAGAAATTCACTGTTTTCTGCCATTGTTTTTGTGTGTTCAAGTTCTGTTCCGATGGGAGTTACTATTTCAGAGGTGTAGTACTCTGAAAAACTCATTTCGTTTAGTTCAGTCCATTTTTCATCTTTTAAAGCCATTAGTTTCTTTATATTTTCGTTGTCAGAATTAAGGTAGGCCGTGTCTGCAGCGGCAGCGATTTTTTTCGGATCTTCCTCAACGGCAGGATTTAGAACTATGTTTGAAGCATCTATGGAGGGAGCTCCGTTTTCTGATAAGAAGAAAGGTTCTCCGGAATTACCGTAAAGATCAAAACCTGACTCGTGAATTGCATTAATTTTCGTTGCGAACGTATTTGTGAACATATTTAGCTTGTCCATTGTGCCATTTATGTAGGAAATTCCCTTTAACAGGCCACCTATGGAGCCTCCTGATATTTCTGCTGTTAGATCGGTGTTGTTAACAAAAACTTTTGGGTTACCGTTAACGATGTCTAAGGTTACCTCCTTTGCTGTATCGCCAATTACTAAGGAAAAACCTTTGGTCGTGTAAAGATTAACGCTTCCGTCCTCATTAAAGGTTATTTTTGTATCTATCAAACCGCTTATTTCTTTAAGGAGTTTGTCTCTTTCGTTTAGGTAGGTGTTGAGCTTTTCTGGAAGGCTTTGAAATAGCTTTATGTTCTTGTTAACTTCGGCTAAATGGGATAAGTTGTCGTTTAGGAGTTGAATCTGGTCTCTTACCTTTTTAATAGAGACGTTTTTTATTTCCTGCAATGTATCGTAACTGTCTCTTATCCTACCTACGAGAGACTTTGCTGCCGAGATTAGCTCAGAACGGGCGGCAATGTCGTCTGGATTGACGGCTATATCGTTCATTATGTTGAAGAACTCTTCAAGTTCTGAAGAGAACCCACTTCCCTGAAGATCGTTAAAGACACTTTCAACCTGTTCAAGGATGTCCTGATACTCTTTTAAAGAGACCGTTTCTTGGTTTTGTGAGATATACCTTTTAAAGAGAGCTCTATCAAATATTCTCCTTATCGTTTCTATAGAAACTCCTCCACCGGGAACGTCAGAGAAGACAGCTTCTTCCCTTGAATAATCTTCGTTGTAAACGTTAGAGATGTTTTTGTTTGTTGTATTTATTGCCGTTGTGTTTGCAAGTAAGGCTTGGCTGGCTACAGAGAGGGCTGCAAAAATAGCCATTTAAACCTCCGTTTCTGATAGTTCACCCTCTTACTAATTATCGGCATTTTACACTTTCTTGTTTAGTAGCGAGGAGGAAAAAGTACGATCTCTGGTGTAAGTAGTGTCCTTTTCTGGAAATATTTCCTTCAGTATTGACTCAACAAAGAGAAGATTGTTCAAAAGGAGTGCTTCAACTTCCTTGTTAAGGCGTTCTATTCTTTTTACCGTTTCAAGGTGTTCTTTAAACTGGTAGGGCTCAAGTTGTGATATAGAGGATAGAACCTCAAGCTTTTCCTTTTCTACAGCTTCAAACCTTTCAACTTCCTCTTTTCCCTTTATGCCTTTAAGGAGGAGTTTTTTCTCCTCTGATAGGAGGTCTTCAAGCTTTTTAAGTAGTTCATTAACCATCTATTGCTCCTATTCTGCAAACATGCGGAATTGATCCATGATTTCTCTCTGTCTTTTCATTATATACCTGACTATCTCGTTTAAAAGTTCTTTTGAGGGGGATAAAAACATTATTCCTGCCAGTTCCCCTTCGGGAGTTTTTTCAAGCCTTGCTATTTCTCCGTTTGCTTCTAAGGTTTTTCCGTCAGGGAAGGTGAGTTGAAGATGGACTTTGTCTCCTATCTTAAAATTGCTGGAAGGAACAAAAAGTCCGATACCACCTTCCGATATGTCCCTTACCTTTACTGCTCTTTTCGGGAAATCTTCGGCTTCAAGGAGAGCTCTGATCGGAAGAGTATCGGAGGTTGTTATCCTCAGAGATTTCCTGTTAAACCGGGAGTCATTGCCTATGTTAGGAATTGTAGTTTCCATAAAGCCTTTTCCGTAGTAGATGACGTCGGCGCTGAGAATTCTGTTAGCTTGATGCAGTGGATCGTAAAAAGGAAGGAAGATTTTTCCGGTTTCTCCTACGGCCAAGTTTAACTTTGGGTGGGAGCTCCACTGAATTAGTTCCTTTGTATCGTTAACGTCAAGAACGTTGAGCTTTACCCTTACGGGAAGTTCATTGTAGAAACTAATTACCTCAATAGGTTTTTGAGTCTCTTTTAGTTCCCTTAACCACTTTAGTACTCTTTCTTTGTAGTCAGACAACGAACGCCTCCTTCTTCTGTGGTGTGTTGAAGTCCAGAAACAAGGTGGACACCTTACAATAACCTTTGAGAACTACAAAAAGGAGGTATCCACCGATGAAAGGATTGAAAAAATACAAAGGGGCATCCCTTCATATATCAAGCGCAAATACAGCATTCAAA
>CAZQLZ010000051.1:0-6184 GCA_964594265.1 uncultured bacterium | reverse complement strand
AATTTTGTAAAGAAGTCGGCGTAGTACTCTCTAACCTCTTCGGCCTCCGGAAGTCCTGTAGAGAGGGAGATAAACCACTCTTTCTTTTTGGGCTCTGGAACATCCCAGTCAAAAACTTTCACCTTAAACTTTCCCTTCCCTGAAGACTTCTTTGCTCCAATACCGGTAAGGCCAAGAATTTTAAAAACTTCTTCTATATCTTCCCTTGTAAGAAGTTCCCTGTTATAAACAACGTAAATTTCACCTTCCCTTAAAAAGTTTTCTTTAAGATGGTAAAGCTTCCCTTCATAGGCCGTTCCGGTAATTCTGTTTATAGAAACGTGAATAGAGGTTATGGTTGCAGAATCCTTTTTAGTCTCTTCATACTTTACTTTACCCTTCAAAAGACGTTCCTTCACACAGCTGAGAAAGTCCTCAAAAGATTTCCCTTTATTAACGCACTCCTTGAAAACATCCTTCTCTAAGAAACGCTTCTTCTTAAATTCCTTGGCAAGCTCGTAGTCTTTAGGTGTTTTTGGAGAAAAGTATAAAGGTTCTTTAGGATATTTTGGGAAGGGTAACTTCCCCTTAGGTAGAAGGTCTGAAAAGCCTACAGGTTTTTCATTACTCAAAAGTTCCTTTAATTTATCCTCACCTCTAAGCCAGCAGAAGGCCCAGCAGAATTCTCCAAAAATCGTATCTGCCAAAGAGGCGTAACGTAAGGAGTTTCAAACCTGACCAAAAGCCTCAGCCTTTTGTATCCCATAGCTTTCTCCCAAAGTAACAGGGCTTTTGCTACCTTTAGAAGGCAGAATCTAAATCAAAAGGCCTTTCCTGCTTTCCTCCCTCCTTTAAGTGGGAGATGCACTTTAAGTTAACAAACCTCACCTTTCCGTAACCGCGAGAACCGCTTCCTCCTAAGGAATCAAGCTCTAAGAGCCTAAGGCCTTTTCTAACGACGTTTAAGAGCTCTTCCTCATTATCCCCCTCAAAGACTTTAAGGCAGAGCTTAAAATCAAACTTTGCTCCTGCAGGTATTCTCTCTTTACTCGTTAGAGCTCTGCCAAAAGCCGTTCCTGTAATCCTGTTTATCTTAACTTCCATTTTTTCTTCGGTCATCATCTTGCCAACTTTGTTTTCAAGCTTAGCCCTTGACTCTTTAGTAAGTTTAAGGTCGTAAAAGCTGAGTCTCGTAGAGGCAAGTTCCTTTACTTCAGCCCACTCATTTTTATCCAACTTTCCAAAATCTGCCCCGGACGTTCCAAAAAGTTTCAGTATAGCCTTAGCTCCTTTTAACCTCTCTTCATCTTTTAGGTTATCTTTAAGTTTTCTAAAGACCTCGTAAGATAAAACATTTCCCAGCTCCCTTGGATCCTTGTCAACGTAGTTGAAAACCCCATAGTAGAGCTCCAAAAGCATCCTCATTTTGCCTTTTAAAGAAGAACCAGGAATGTAAGGTTCACCGGTTAAGGGATTCCTTACAACGGGGTTGTCCATTCCTCCTATCTTTACTTCATCTTTTCCAGCCCCGATGTGAAGACCGGTAAGGAGCTCCAGCTCTCCTCTTATTTCTAAAATATCGCTAAGTCGCTTCTCAAAAACTTCCATTTTGCCACCCCCTACCTATGCTTTTTTTTAGCTTCTTCAAGCTTAAACCTTGCATAACCGACCAGAGCCTCAAAGAGATACTTTGAACTCTCAAGGTCTTCGCTCTTTTCAATGAGGTTGACCATTCTTTCAACGAACTCCTTTAAGTTTTCAAGAGCCTTCAAAGCTTTCTTTTCGTTTTTCATCGCCCGAGCAATGTCATAGGTTAAGAGACTCTTTAACATGTAAAGCTTTAACAAAAACTCCTCGCTGAGAGGTTCTTCCTTTCCTCTCTTCCCCTCCGCCTGCCAACCTTCGTAAATGTTCAAGAACTGTTCATAGTACTTCCTCAGCTTCGTGAAGGATAGCCCTTGAAGGGTCTCTGCAAAAGCTTCAAGCTCACTTTTTCCGTTGTTTCCCAAAATGACTTCCTTCTTTTCTTTAGTCCCACCTCTTAAGAACTTTTCAACAATCTGGGACGGAGATAACCTCTGCCTATCAACCATTTTTCCTCCTCCTGTATACGGCTATTGCAAAGGGTATGTAAAAGAGGTTGTCTTTCTTCTTGTCCTCACTTTCTCCAATGTTCTCTGAGAGCTCCCTTATCATTCTTTCAAGGATATTAAGAACCTCATACCTCTCTTCCTCTTTAAAGTTCCTCCACACCAAGTAGCGAAGGCGAGGCCTCCATAGGAAACGTTCCAAGAACCTTTTTTTATCACCACCATCAAACTCACCGTTGGCAAGCTGTGATAGGTAGTAAAGCTTATAAAGGAAGGAGTTTCCCTTTTCTCTTTCTCCCTTTTTCAAAACTTCCTCAAGGTCAGAAACTTCCTTTTCTACAAGCTCCTTCAAAGTTGGAACTCCCTCTTCGTAAACTATCCTCTTCCCGAAAACGCAGGTTGCATTCCTCGTCTCTTTTGCCCTTTCTAAGGCTTCTTCTGAAACTTCCGCCATTATAGTTACTGGAAGGTTAGGTTTTACTATTTCTATGCCTACAGAAAGAGTAAAGTTTTCGTTCTCGCAGGTAAACTTTTTAAATTTATCGCGAAGCTCCCACTCAAGCTCAATTATCTTATCCCAAGCTCCTATCAGGAAAAGGTCGTCCCCTCCCGAGAAAACGCTGTAGAGCTCTTTTTCCTCTGCCATTTTCTTAACTACAGCGTTAAAGAAAAAGTCAAGCATCCTGCTTAAAGCAACGATTCTTGAAACCGTAAGAGAGGAATAACCTTCAGAAACCTCAGCAAAACCCTTGGAGAAGATGAAACCGAGTCTGTCAACGTCTGCCTTTAAAATCCCCAAGTAATGAGGACCTTTTGACTCATAGGCCAAGTGGCAGAAGGTCTTTGGGATTGGTTCTTTTTCCCTTCTAACCTGTTTCCTTACCTCTTCATCGTAACAGTTTTCAACTATCTCCTTGAGTTTTTCCACATCTTCTCCATTCCCTTTTTTTCTGAGCTCCTCTACCTCTAAATCAAGTTTTGTCGTTGGAACGTAGTTTTCAAGGAACTTAACCGGAAAGACGCAACCATCCTTTTCAGCATCTTCAAAAGCATAGACTAACTCGTTAGTCCTTAAAGGAACTTCTTTAAGACTATCCTTAAGACTCTCTTCGTCCTTATAAAAGGCTATCTCAAAATCGGGAGGAAGTTCTCCCCTCTTGGGAGGCATAACAGTAGGGAAGGGAGGAAGGTCAAGATTTTCAGAAAACCAAACCCTCATGTAACGGGAGTTTGGAAGTTTTCCACCTATTTCTATGAGTCTACTGCAGAACTTACAGAGACCTTCCTCGTTACTTTCCCTTGGTGAAACTCCACATATTGCACAGGGTTTTTTCCCTTCATCATCTTCCGAAAGCTTTTCAAAGTAATTCCTAAAGTCCTCTTCATCCTGATAGAATCTGTTCAACTCTTCAAGATTAAAGAGAGTAAGTTTCTTTTCGGCCTCTACTTTCTGGAGTTCTTCTATCTTTTTCGCAAACCTTCCTTCCTCCAGACTAAAGTCTCTCTCACTCATTTTGACGTAAGCAAACCTTATCTTAACCTCACCGTAGAAGGGGTCCCTTAAAAGTTCCTTTATCAACTCCTCTTGGACACGTTTCAGCCTCTTTTCAGCATCATTTAAGTTGGGAAGTAAAAGCCAAACTTTACCTGCAGCACTTAAAAGGACTGTAGAGATATTTACTCTAAACTCTTTAATCACCCTCCTTACAACCGCCTCAAGAGCCAAGGAGACAAGAAAAGAGCGAGCCCTTAAAATCTTTGCTGCCCACTTCTTTGTTTCCTTTGGTTGCCTAAAGATAAAGTTTTGAATTCCAGAAAAATCCAAACTCAAGAGGATGAACTTTTCAAGATTCTTATCATTTTCATACTTCCAGTTAGTTTCTTCTTCAAAAACTGCCAAAGAAGTAGCTATTGCTGCAGTAGTTAAAAGATGGTCTGCCAGAGGAATGTCAGAAATGGGAACTTTCTCTTTAGAGGAAGGATAAGTGTATGAAGGAACACACCAGGTATATTTAACCAAGAGGTATTTCAACGTTTCATATTTAAAATTAAAGTCGCCTCTAAAGTTTTTAAGATTTAAGAGCTCTTTAAGTTCCCTTTTAAAACATTTCCAGAGTTCTTGATAATCCTTTTTCCTCTGCCCATCCGGGTAGGAGTTTTCCTTTAACGGTGAAAGTTCTATGGGGAAACTCTTCGCCAGTTCCTTGATGCTAAGGGGAGAAAACCTATAGCCCCAAGCCCTTTCATCTTTCTTAATCTCTGAAATTTGCTTTCCGGGCCTAACAAGGCAAAATATGGGAAGAAGCGTTTTTTCTCTGTAATCCTTTGAATCTTCCTCTATTATTCCTCCTTCACTTAGGAGCTGAGTCTTATCAACTTCTATCCTCTCAAGTCCGGCGCTTAAGTTATCCGCCTTTTCAATCACTTTTATGTAACGTCCTATTTTCTCGTTCCCCAGCAGTTTAAAACACTTTTCTTTTTTTATCCTTTCATTGTTTTTGTACGTGTAAAGATGGTGACACTGAACGACGGCTTTAAGAAAGTTTAAAGTTTCCTCCGAAATTTTCTCCTCTTCCAAGAGAAAGGATAAGAGTTCTCTATTGTCGTTTATAAAATCTTCAGAAAAGTCTTCGTGGCGTAATCCTTTAGATTCCTCTCTACGTTTTTTTAATTCCTCTTCACCAACCCCTCTTTGGTAGAATTTGCCGATGTCGTGGAGGAGAGCTCCAACAGTTACAACCTCAAGCTCCATAAAACGTTCCTCCCCTTTTTTGATCAATTTTACCAAAAACCTCCTTTTCAAGATTTCCTATACTTAATAAACGAAAAAGAGAAAAAATACGCTGGGTGAGAAATTAAGCTACCAACCTCCTGTTGATATTTCTTAGATAAGAAAAACCTAAAGCAAAACCATATAGATAAGCCAACAGCGTTATTCCTTTACGCCATCTGGAGTATCCAAAACCTTTGGTTCCACCTATTAGACTCTCCACTATCTGGCGAATAGCTTTCAGCTTTTTCCTGGAGCATACATGCACACAAGGAACTCCTCTATATCCTTTATCTCCTAAAACTTCAAAACTGTTAAGTAAATACTTGCACCACGGACTTTTTTCCTCTCTCGTCCTTAAAGCCCTAACCTCATGAGTGCTTCCAGGAACAAACCAGACATCGTAAACTACCCCAGACTCATCACAAATAAACATGACTAAGACACCGTAATAAAGCTCTTCAAACTCAATGGTTTTCTGATAATGAGGACTGTAGAGCTTTCTCTTCCTCTTGACCCAGAAAGCTTTACCTTTAAATCTTTTTATCTTATGAGTCCTGGCTCTACTAACGTTTGCTACAGGTAAAATTGTTCCATCAACTATCAGTTTCCTTTCAAGGCCAAGCATGATTGCTATAAGAATTCTTAAAAAAGCAGTTGTCAGGAGGAATTGCCTGAGAAGTTTATATACTCTTTTCATCCTATTTCTTCTAAAAACATGCCATGAACGAACTGAATTGTCTATGTTCATCTGGAGGAACTTCAGGACAGGAGTGTATGTTAGGTAAGAAACTATAAAGGCGGCAGCTATTTCCCAATCTTCGATTTTTGGTTTTCTTCCTCTCTTGGGGTATAATTTAGTTGCATAGGCAAATTCTTTGAGTGTTTTAGATACGGTGTAGAAGATTCTCATTATGAGATTTCTCTTCATGATGACCTCCCTTTTCTGTAGTTAGGAGGTCATATCTTAACCAAGTTATTACTTCTGTTTCAATAGACTCGTTAATTTCTCACCCAAGCTATAGAGTTTCTCTTTATTATTCTAAAAAGATTTCTTCTTTTATTAACTCCTCTGGTAACTGTTTGATTAACTTTTTGATAGCTAATAACTTTTTTGCTATATTCTTATCAATACCATATTTATTTATAATCTCATCTACACTTTCTTTTCTAATAGAGATACTTATCTTTTCATACATTTCTTTCTGATACTTCTTTACCTTTTCTTTTTGCTTTTCATATCTTCTAACTATTTCTAAAACCTTTTCAGGAGTTAAACCTAACTGAGTAAATTCTCTCATAAGTTCTTTAGATTTCATAATTAAGCTCCTTTTGAGGTATTTAA
>CAZQLZ010000050.1:0-6906 GCA_964594265.1 uncultured bacterium | reverse complement strand
ATTCACACCACCAGAATTAATTCTATCCTACAAGAAGAGCTCCGCCAAAACTTTGTAAAATTAATTAAAGTAGAACCCACTTTGGCAAAAAAGATGAAAACCAAGCTTTGGTTTTTACTAACGTTACTCTTTCTAACTGTTGGGACGAGTGAGGGAGCTCTCTCAGAGACTGGCTGGCTGAAAATTTCCAAAGAAAACAGTATTTACTACCGCCCCTTTGTTGACGTTAAAAACCCTAAGGGTAAACTCGTTATCTTTGTAACGGAAGACGGACAAGTATACAAAGGTCGCTGTCGCAAAAAGAAAATAGCCTCAACCTGTAGAGTAACACCCTCTAAAAAATTTCCCGACAAGTTTGTTGAAATCAGATACATCGTCTTAGAGCTCACCCCCAACTTTCCTCCAAAACTTTTAAAAAGCGGAGTGATAAAGAGGCTAAATGTTGTTAGCCAACCTGTTGAAGTCCAGAAACAAGGTGGACACCTTACAATAACCTTTGAGAACTACAAAAAGGAGGTATCCACCGATGAAAGGATTGAAAAAATACAAAGGGGCATCCCTTCATATATCAAGCGCAAATACAGCATTCAAAGGGACCCTCAAAAAAGGAAGAAGGATAAAAAACAAACTTGACCTTACAAGAGACCCAAACGTCAGAAAAAGACTCAAATGGATTGAATACTACAAGAAAACAGGTAACGCCAGAAAAACCTGTAGATACTTCGGAATAAGCCCAACAACATTCTACAAGTGGAAGAAAAGATACGAAAAATACGGCATAGAAGGACTCAAAAACAGGAGCAAAAGACCCCATAGAGTAAGACAACCACAAATAGAACCCGAAATAGAACAACTTGTCATCACAATCAGACAAAAATACCCAACTTGGAGCAAAGAAAAAATATCCGCCTTCATGAAGAAACACTTAAGCATAAAAATATCACCCTCCACAATTTACAGAATCCTCAAAAGACACGGACTAATAGAAAAAACACGAAAACTAAAAGACAACCACAAGAAAAGGAAGCAGAAAGGAAAAAAGAACCGCACCAGAAGAGGATTAAGAGCAGACAAACCGGGAACAATCCTAATGGACGTCAAGTACCTCTACTGGTGCGGCAAAACCTTTTATCAGTTCACAGCAATAGACAAATTCACAAGAATAGGCTTTGCTAAGGTTTATTCTACAAAAAGTAGTAGGAACGGGAAGAGGTTTTTCCGGGAACTTGAAGAATATCTTCCCTTTAAGATAGAGAGAGTTCAGACTGATAATGGAAGCGAATTCTTAGGAGAACTGGACGAATACCTTAGAAAGCGAGGGATAGATCACTACTTTAGTTATCCGAAGTCCCCAAAGACCAATGCACACGTAGAAAGGTTTATTCAGACGACGGAAAGTGAACTGTGGATGATAGAGGGGACAGAGCCGACTACTGAAGAGATGAATAAGAAACTCTTTGAGTATTTGAAGGTTTACAACTTTCTCAGACCCCATCAGTCTTTAAATTACAAGACTCCTGCTGAGAAGTTTGAGGAATATATTAGAAGTCATCAAGGTGTCCACCATGTATTGAACTCGAACAGAAGATTGAAGGATTTAAATCTTCTTCTTATCTTATCATCTGAACACCTCTATCGGGAGGAAATAGATGAACTGGAACACTCTAAAAACTACGATACTGCTTGGCGTCCTCACGGGAATTCTTCTTGCCTTTGGTAAGCTCCTCGGCGGAAATGCGGGAATGGTTATCGCCCTCTTTATGGCGGCCATCATGAACTTTGGAAGCTGGTACTTTTCAGACAAAATTGTCCTCTCCATGTACGGAGTAAGACTCCTTTCAGAAGAAGAAGCTCCCCAGCTCCACGCAATTGTTGAAAGGCTTGCTAAGAATGCAGGTATTCCTAAGCCAAAAGTAGGTATAGCTCCTATGGACATCCCGAATGCTTTTGCAACTGGAAGGAATCCCGAAAACGGAGTAGTTGTAGTAACGCGTAAGATTTTAGAGCTCCTAAACGAAGACGAGCTTGAAGGGGTCCTTGCACACGAGATTGCTCACATAAAGAACAGGGACACCCTCATTCAGGCAGTAGCAGCAACAATAGCAGGTGCAATAACGACCCTTGCCAACATGGCCCAGTGGTTCTTCCTTTTTGGTGGTAGCAGGGACGACGAGGAAGGAAACGGTTTGGCAGAAACAATCGGACTAATTCTCATGGTGATTCTTGCCCCGATAGCTGCAGCCCTCATCCAGATGGCCATATCAAGAGCGAGGGAGTATAAAGCCGACGAAACCGGAGGAATCATCTCAGGTAAACCTGAGGCACTTGCGAGTGCCCTTAAAAAATTAGAAGAGTATGCCTTCAGAATTCCCCCAGAAGTAGCAAAGTCAGAGGTTAATCCGACAACAAGTCATCTTTTTATCGTTAACCCGCTAAAAGGGGATGCAATAGCAGCTCTCTTTTCAACTCACCCTCCGACCGAAGCAAGGGTAAGGAAACTTTTGGAGCTTGCCAAAAAGCTCTTCGGTAGAATCAGAGAAACGTTCTGGAGATGGTAGAGATTGAAGAGAGGTTTTAAGTATCTCTCAGAGTACATAAAGGGATGTGCAAAAACGAACTTGGTTCATAGGTTTGATATTTTTGCTATCTCCAGCTTTTTCGGTAAGTGGATACCCTTTGCATTTGCAGTAGGGATTGTAACAGGAGGCGTTGCCTCCCTTATGGATGTTGTTATTGTTAGCTTAAACTCCCTTCTTGCCAAAAACATTCCTTTAATTCTCCTTTATCCCTTGGTTGTTTCCCTCATTGTTGGGTACGCCATAAGTGCCGACCCAAAAGTGGGAGGTCCGGGCATAGGCTATGCCATAATTCACCTTAAGACAAAGGTGTACCTACCGCTTAAAACGGTTTTTCTAAAGCTTCTTACGGCAACTTTGGTTCTATCGGGAGGTTTTATCGCCGGAAGAGAAGGTCCTTCCTTTTTCATAGGAGTTGCTCTTGGTGAATGGTTCGGTAAGGTTTACGGAATTAGCAAAAAGTACAAACCTCTTCTTGGTCTCATCGGAGGAGGTGCTTTTACGGGAGCTCTCTTAAAAGCTCCCCTCGGTAGTGCCATTTTTGCAATGGAACTTGAGGAGATGTATAACCTTGATTATCGTCCTTTCGTTCCAATGATTATCGCCTCAATAGTCAGTTATCTCACTTTTTCTTTTTTTCGTGGTGAAAGTGCATTTATTCACTTAGAAAGAGCTCCTGAGTGGAACTTAACAAGTATTCCATACATAGTTGTAATGGGACTCACAATAAGTCTTGTTACCTACGTTTACACCTTTTTGTTCCACACATCAATGTGCTCTTCAAAGTTCTTTGAACCCAAGATTAGACCCGTGGTAGGAACATCCTTAGCAATTCCTTTACTACTTTTCACCTACTTGCTAACAAAAGACACGGACTTTCTTTCAACGCCTGCCCATATGGGAGTTGTTTCAAAACTTGCCCAAGTTCCGTTTTCAGTTTGGACGGACATTTTAATCGTTGTGGTGGTTTTACTCGTAACGAGCTTAACCCTTTCGTTCGGTATTCCGGGAGGACTTGTCCTTCCCAATCTCCTTATTGGTGCAGCAATTGGAAACGTCTTTGGTCACATATTCCCCGAGCAGATAGTTACCTTTACCCTTGCAGGGATGGGAGCGGCACTCGCCGCAGGAGCAAAAACGCCCTTGGCGGCCATCGTGATGATTACGGAGATGACCCACGCAGATGTTGTAATCCCGATGACTGCGGCCATAATTACAAGCTACACGACGAGCTTTGGTTTTAGCCTGTACTTGGGACAGGAGATAAAACTTAAACCTATGGAAAAAAAGGATGAAGATAGAAGGTAAGAAAATAGTTCTCGGAATAACCGGAAGTATTGCAGCCTACAAGGCTGTAGAAATACTCAGAGCTCTAAAGAAGAAAGGAGCAAAGGTGCGCGTAGCCGTAACTCCTTACGCCTTAAAGTTTGTAACGCCCCTTACCTTAGAGGTTCTTTCTGGTTATCCCGTTTATTCTGAAGTAGTTCCCGAGAGCTCCCCAGAAATTAGACACACCGCCCTTTCATCGTGGGGAGAGCTCTTTCTCATAGCTCCAGCAACGGCAAACACGATTGCAAAAATTGCCTGCGGAATAGCCGACACTCCCGTAACCGACCTCGCCCTCTGTTTTGGAAAAGGTATCATCTGCCCGGCGATGAACGTAAAGATGTACGAGAACCCGATTACTCAAAGTAACCTCCAAAAACTAAAAGAACTCGGCTGGGAGGTTGTTGAACCATCTTCTGGATACTTAGCCTGCGGAGAGGAAGGAAAGGGAAGACTTGCAGAGATTGAGGACATCCTTGACGCTGTCTCTTACTGGTTTACTCCCAAGTTCTTAAAAGGCAAAAAAGTAGTGGTAACGGCCGGAGCTACAAGGGAATACATAGACCCCGTTCGCTTTATCTCTAATCCTTCTTCGGGAAAGATGGGATTTGCTATTGCGAAAGCTGCAAAAGCAGCGGGAGCAGAGGTTACGCTAATAACTGGAAAGACCCACCTTAGAACCCCTTACGGTGTAAAGCGAATAGACGTTGAAACGGTTGAAGAGATGAAAGAGGTTGCCTTAAGAGAGTTTGAGAACGCAGATATATACATTTCCTCTGCGGCAATTGGTGACTATAAACCTTTGAAAAAGGCTTCTGAAAAGATAAAGAAGGGACAGGAAAGACTCGTGATTGAACTTGAAAGAACGCCCGACATACTTAAGCTAATAGGAGAAAGGAAAAAAGACGGACAGCTCGTTATTGGTTTTGCCGCAGAGACGGATAACCTTCTTGAAAACGCAAGGGAAAAACTAAAAAGAAAAAAACTTGATGGAATAGTTGCAAACGATGTAAAAAAAGGCATATTTGGAAGTGATAAAACAGAAGTTCTGCTCATAACAGAAAGGGATAAAGTGCACTTAAAAGGTTTAAAAGAGGACGTAGCCCTTGAAATCATCAGGCTCATAGAAAAATATCTTGATAATTCACAAGGAGAGGAATAAGAAATGTTTGGATTCTTTAAGAGGAAAAAGAAAAAACTTGAAGAGGAACTGAAACAAAACCCGGCACAGCCGGAAAAGTGGCTAAAATTGGCAGAGGAAAGCGAGAAAGAAGCGCCGAGAGCCCTGATAAATGCCCTCCTTTACAGTAACGGAAAGCTGATAGACGTTGTTGCCAAAAAGATAAAAAATCTTGCCCTATTTACGGAATTAGAACCTTTTATTCCGGCAGTGGAAGAAAAGCTCGGCAAAGAATTTGCTTCCTTTTTAAAAGGCCTGATTGAAGAGTATAGAGGAAACCTTCAAAAGGCAAGAAACCTCTATGATGTTGCAAGGAACAGTCAAAGTGCGGAGCCCTCCTTTCTGTGTAGCTACTACATAGCCAACATTTACGTTAAAGAGGAGCTCTACGAGTTAGCACTAAAGACCCTACGGGAAATTGAAAGCAAAGTCCCTGAAAACTACAAGCTGGAGTTTTCGGTTAAAAAGAGAGAACTGGAGGAAAAACTCGGTCTTTCCGGCTCTAAGCTCTTAAAAAGTCTTAAAGAAGGCCTCAAAAAAACAAGGGATGCCCTTTCTCTTTCTGACTTTAGAGGAAGGAAGGTTGATGAGTCCCTCTTTGAGGAACTTGAAGAGAGACTAATACTTGCAGACGTTGGAGTAAATACCACAATGCAGCTTATTGACTTTTTAAGACAAGAAGCCAAGAAGAGGAAGATAAAGAGCTCTGAGGAGCTCCTAAAACTCCTTAAAGAAAAACTAAAAGAGATTCTCTCAAGGTGTCAGGGAGAGCTAAACCTTTCTGAAAAACCTTCAGTAATTTTAGTGTTGGGAGTCAACGGCGTTGGAAAGACTACAACCATCGGAAAACTTGCAAAGCAGTTAAAAGACTCTGGACTCTCCGTCGTTTTGGCAGCTGCAGATACCTTTAGAGCCGCCGCAATAGAACAGCTTGAAGTCTGGGCAGAAAGGGCTGGCGTAAGGATTATAAAAGGCCAAGAAGGAACAGACCCGGCGGCCGTCGTCTTTGACGCAATCCAGAGCATTAAGGCAAAAGGGGACGACGTCCTCATAGTAGATACAGCCGGAAGGCTTCATAACAAAGAAAGGTTAATGAAAGAAATTCACAAGATAAAGAAGGTAATAGGAAGAGAATTCCCCGGCCAGCCTGCAGAAATTCTTTTAGTCCTTGACGCAAACACGGGACAGAACGCAATCTCTCAGGCAAGAGCCTTTAAAGAGATAACAGACGTTACAGGAATAGCCCTCACAAAACTTGACGGAACCGCCAAAGGAGGAATCGTCATAGCCATCTGCAACGACCTAAAAATTCCCGTAAAACTTGTAGGAATCGGCGAAAAAATAGAGGACTTAAGAAAGTTTGACCCAAAAGAGTTTGTAGAAGGACTGTTTGAAACGGAAGAAGAATCATTGAATCACTGAGTTATTTGCTATAATTAACTTATAGGTCTTTGAAAGCCGAATAAGGCTTAGGGGCATTTCAACCACCCTAAGAAAGTTCAGCAAGGTGTAACCTCTGTTTAAAGTTAATCATTAACTTTCAACGACTTACACTTTATTATAAAACTCTTTAGAACGGGAAGCCCTTGATTTCCAACACCTCCAATTTTGACAAGTTGAAATGCCCTCAAAAGTGGAAGGGATTGCAACAATCCATCTTTTATGTTTTCTTCTAACAGCTCCTTCGTTGAAATGCCCTCAAAAGTGGAAGGGATTGCGACCAAATTGGCCGAATAAATTATACTATACGGCCAAGAAAAGTTGAAATAAACTCAAAAATAGAAGGGGTTGCGACTAGAATGGGGGAGGAGATAATTGGTGAGG
>CAZQLZ010000049.1:0-3894 GCA_964594265.1 uncultured bacterium | reverse complement strand
TGGGAGCTCATAGAGGGAATCCCTTACGCTATGGCACCTTCTCCTTTTAAGAAACATCAGTTAGTCTCCTTAAGAATCGTCAACCAACTATACGAACAGCTCAAAGGCTGTCAAAAAAATTGTCAGGTCTTCTACGAGATAGATTGGATAGTAAACAAAGATACAGTTGTAAGACCTGATATTCTCGTCGTGTGCAACGATGAGGCAGAGGACTTTGTTAGAAAGACTCCAAGTACAATTTTTGAAATCGTTTCAAAAGCAACAGCCTTCAAAGATGAAAACTTAAAGTTTGAGCTCTACGAGAGGGAAGGAGTAAACTACTACGTTCTCGTCTACCCAGATGAGAAAAGACTTAAGATTTATAAGCACACGGGAGAAAAGTTTGTAAACGTTTTTGACGGAAATTCTGGAGAATTTAATTTTGAAACAGAGTGTCCGATAAAACTTAACATCGGAAAAATTTGGTTATGATAACTCCCCATGGTATCTTCTACATTTACCAGTTTATCTTCTTTTTCCTCATTTTCACAGGTATCGGCAAAAGAATAAATTTTTTTGAGCTTCTACTTTTTCTTCTCGCCTTCCTAACATTATCTCAAACAGAATACTACGCATACGAGGTGAGAGAGCACGGGAAAGATGAAGGACAAAATCGTTATAAAGGGAGCTCGTCAGCACAATTTAAAGAACGTTGACCTTGAAATACCAAAGAACAAGCTGGTCGTTATTACCGGCGTCTCAGGTTCTGGTAAATCTTCCCTTGCCTTTGATACTCTCTACGCAGAGGGACAGAGAAGGTACGTTGAGAGTTTATCGGCCTACGCAAGGCAGTTTTTAGAGCTCATGGAAAAGCCAGACGTTGACCTGATAGAGGGACTTTCCCCTGCCATTTCAATAGAGCAAAAGACCGTTTCAAAAAACCCTCGCTCAACGGTTGGAACAACGACAGAAATTCACGACTACTTAAGGGTTCTCTTTGCAAGGGTTGGAACTCCTTACTGTCCAAAGTGTAACGTCCCAATAGAGCCTATGACGGTTCAGGAAATAGTTGACAGGGTTTTAAGGCTTGAAGGGAAAAGGGTAATAATCCTTTCACCGGTTGTAAGGGAGAGGAAGGGAGAGCACAGGGAGCTCCTTGAAAGGCTCTTTAAGCAAGGTTTCCGCAGGTTAAGAATAGACGGTAAAGACTACAGGATTGAAGAGGCACTAAACTTAAAACTTGAGAAAAAGGTAAAACACACCATAGAGGTAGTAGTTGACAGGATAAAGGTTTCTCAAAAAGAGAAAACGAGAATTGCTGATTCAGTAGAAATTGCCGTAAAGCTTTCAGAAGGTCTTGTAACAATTCAGGACTACGATACAAAAGAGGAAGAAACGATATCAACAAAGGGAGCATGCCCAATCTGTGGCTTTAGTTTTAAAGAAATTTCACCAAGACTTTTCTCATTTAACAGTCCACTTGGAGCGTGTCCTGAGTGTGGAGGTCTTGGTTTTAGACTTGCAGTTGACCCAGAACTTCTAATTGACTGGGATAAACCAATAATTGAGGCTATTGAGCTTGTAAACAGAGCAAAGTTTGAATACCTCTACGACCTAATAGAGACCGGATGTGAGTATCTTGGGATTTCACCTTACACGAAAGCTTCTGAACTAAGTAAAAAAGAGCTCCAGTTCCTCCTCTATGCTCCAAAGCAGCCGATAAGGGTCTTTAACACCGTTCCTTACAGTCGGGGTAACTACCGTCCCTACTACTTTGAAGGCATAATAAAGCACTTAGAAAGGCGTTACGTAGAGTCTGAATCCGACTACGTTAAAGAACTGATTGAACCATACCTTAGGGAAGTAACTTGCGAAAGGTGTAAGGGGAAAAGGCTCAACGAAGAGGCGCTGTCTGTAAAGATAGAAGGCAAAAATATTGCAGAAGTTGAGTCTATGAGCGTTGGGGAGTGCTACCGATTTTTTGAAAACCTTAAGTTTTCAGGGCAGAAAGCAGTAATAGCGGAGAGGGTTTTAAAGGAAGTCAGAAACAGGCTCAAGTTCCTCATAGACGTTGGCCTTGACTACCTCACCCTTGACAGGAGAACATCAACCCTGTCTGGAGGGGAATCCCAGAGGATAAGGCTTGCGACCCAAATAGGTTCAAGGCTTACAGGCGTTCTATACGTTCTTGATGAGCCAAGTATTGGCCTTCACCAGAGGGACAACAGGAGGCTCATAGAGACCTTAAAGAGCTTAAGGGACTTGGGGAACACGGTTATTGTTGTTGAGCACGACCTTGAAACCATAGAGAGCGCGGACTTCATAGTTGACATGGGGCCGGGAGCTGGAGTTCACGGCGGTGAAGTTGTTGCCGTTGGAACTCCTAGAGAAATCAAGAAAAACGAAAAATCCCTTACGGGAAAGTACTTAGCCGGAAAGTTAAGAATTGAAGTCCCTAAGGAAAGGAGAAAACCTAAGGGTAAGTGGCTAAGGATAGTAGGTGCTCAAGAACACAATCTAAAAAACATAACCGTTGAAATTCCTTTAGGGCTTTTCGTTTGCGTTACGGGAGTATCGGGCTCCGGCAAATCAACCCTCATCAATGAAATACTCTACAAGGCCTTAGCACGGGAAATCTATAAGAGCAAAGTTATCCCCGGAAAGCACGAAAGGATTGAGGGAATAGAACACGTTGACAAAGTTGTAAGGGTTGACCAGTCTCCAATAGGGAGAACTCCTCGCTCTAACCCTGCAACCTACGTTGACGTATTTACTCCGATAAGGGAGCTCTTTGCTGCAACGCCAGAGGCAAGGGCACGGGGCTATAAAAAGGGCAGATTCTCCTTCAACGTTCCCGGCGGAAGGTGCGAAGCCTGCAAGGGAGACGGCGTTATAAAGGTTGAGATGCACTTCTTGCCGGACGTCTACGTAACCTGTGACGTATGCGGAGGAAAGCGCTACAACAGAGAAACCCTTGAAATTACCTACAAGGGTAAGAACATCTACGACGTCTTAGAGATGACAGTTGAAGAGGCAATGGAATTTTTTAAAAACCACCCGACGATAATGAACAAGCTAAAAACTCTCTACGACGTCGGATTGGGATACATAAAGCTCGGACAGCCTGCAACAACTCTTTCAGGTGGAGAAGCTCAAAGGATAAAGTTAGCAAAAGAACTTTCTAAAAAAGGAACTGGTAAGACCGTTTACATTCTTGATGAACCTACTACAGGACTACACTTACACGACATAAAGAAGCTGATAAACGTCCTCCAGAAGCTCGTTGACAAAGGGAACACCGTAATAGTTATTGAGCACAACCTTGACTTTATAAAATGCGCAGACTGGATAATTGACTTAGGCCCTGAAGGTGGAGAGAAGGGCGGACGTGTAGTTGCAACCGGAACACCTGAAGAAGTTGCTCAAACGAACACGTGGACGGGTAAGTTTTTAAGAGAAGTTTTAAGTAAAAATTAAAAAGCCCCCTTTCGGGGGGCTGAATCTGCCAACTATCTACCAGTTTAAAGGTGCTTTTGGATGTACTCTATAGCGTCTCCTACTGTCTGTATCTTTTCGGCATCCTCATCAGGGATTTCAATTCCAAACTCCTCTTCAAGAGCCATAACAAGCTCTACCGTATCAAGAGAATCAGCTCCAAGATCCTCTACAAATGAAGCCTCAGGAGTTACCTCCTCAGGGTCTACTCCGAGTCTATCGGCTATGATTTCTTTTACCTTCTGTTCAATGTTTTCCATCCTCATGACCTCCCAAAACTTTTTTTGAATATCGTCTGGAATTATAGCCCAAGCCTTAAAAAAGTCCACCGTTTACGTGAATAACCGTTCCCGTAATGTAAGAGGCCATATCAGAGGCCAAGAAGACACAAACGTCGGCAACTTCCCGTGGCTCACCTTC
>CAZQLZ010000048.1:0-5169 GCA_964594265.1 uncultured bacterium | reverse complement strand
TTCCATTTTTCTGGTGTCCATTTTTTACACACCAGTTAGATCCACATTCTGGACATCTCACATCATGCCGGTATTTTCTTGGTCTTCCTCTTTTCCCTCTCATGACGTATATATTTTATCAGTTATTGAACTGAACACCTTGAACTGAACACCCTCTAACTTCCGAATTCTTTCTTCTATATCAGGATGGTCAGAGAAAAGAAAATCAAGGAGCTTTATTAACTGGCTACTACCTGTTCCTACAAGCTTTAAAAGTTTCTGGAAAAAGGTTATTCCTCCGTAGCAGGGATATCCGGCCTTCCGAAGAAATTGAACTCCCAGTAAATCCGCTTCTTTTTCTTGACGGCGAAGGAGAGTAGCACTTACTGCCAAAGCTACTGTTGATAGAAGTCCGACCATAGAAAAAGGTTTTAAGAGCAAGGTTGTCAGCGACATTTGAGATATAAACTGACCGAGAACTCCCACCACAAAGTGATTTTTATAGTGATGAGCAAACTCGTGAGCTATTACAAAGCTTAGCTCATCTTTGGTTGAAAACTTTGCTATCTCTGTTGTTAGAGCTATGTACCTTTCGGTTTTACCCCAAAGGCCAAGATTGAGAGCTCCTCCCTTTTTAAACGCAAAAGCATTAATCACAGGAAGGTCAAAAACAACCACCTTAATTCTCTCTCTAAAACCCGAAACCTCAGAGAGTTTTTTTACAACTCTTTGAGCATAGTACTTAATTGAGAGTATGTAGCCAAAACGAAAAAGGTTCTTCCCAAAAAGCCAAAAGAGAAAAAGCTTTACAACATCTTCAAAGTTTAAGATTCCAAAAGTTGAAATAAAAAAGCACAAGGCAGAGAAAAGGTAGTATCCTAAAAGAACTATTCCTCCTACCCGATCAAAAAGTTTCATGGAGCTAACGTATATTTACCTTTTCAAAGTAATCACACTTGGGATTAGAACAAAGGATAAACCCCCCAAAAGGAGAAGAGACCAACTTAAGATGAAATCCACACTTAGGACAAATTCCAAAGGTAGAAGTTTTTACAGTTCCTACCGTTTGAATGAGTCCCTTAAAAACAGATTTAAGCACATTCCCCTCCTTATTACAAGGGATACCAAAGATGAGAACCACCGGCCGGACAACCTGCCCCTGACGGAATGGATGAACAGTAAATCACCTTCCCGCATTTCCGACACTGATAAGGCCTTGTTCCCGCTTTTGGAGTAATACTTCCATTGCTACAAACTTTATACCAGAGGTGTGAACCCTGAGAACAACCGGCTCCTGAAGGAATAGAGTTACTCTCTACAAGCGTTCCACACTTTGAACAAATGTAAACAGCCATTTCTCCCTCCAAAACAACAAGGTTACTTTAAGTCAAAGATTGAAAAGTCATCATCGTCATCCTTTGAACCCAAAGATTTTGTAAACTCGTTCCACTCTTTTAGTTCCTCGTAGCTTGAGAAGAGTCCTCCTGTTTGTTTTCTCACAAATTCGTTAATGACAGCCTGTCCCACAAGCTTTAAAGCCTCTACCAGTAATCCCATGACTCCCTCCAGTTAACAGTTTTTCTGTTTAGGAATGTAAAGAGGTTTTAACCCAAAAAAAGGGGTATATAGAGAGATTTTTTCATTTTAGGAGATTTTCTCTTTCTCTAAGGAATCTTTGGATGTACTCCTTGAAAATCCTAAAACGGGACTTGTTTTCTTGCAGGCTAAAAGTTAAACCCTCATAAATTTTTTTAAGTTTTTTCTCCTTTGCTAAAGCAATGTCTTTTTCGTTGGGAGGAAATATCCCTTTTAGTTCGTCAAGAATTATCCAGCTGGCAAAACGATAGGTAGGGTAGGCAACCAATAGGACTTCTACAATGTCTCTCTTTACTTCATAGTAAAACTGGGTAGGGTAAAGGAAAACTTTGTGCTCTGGAAGAACAGAGGTATAGTAGTCGGCAGGAAGGTGGATCTTTAAAATAAAAGGGTTTTGGTCAAAAGAGAAAAAGGTATTTTTAAATTTTTTCCTGTAGAATAAGGGGAGCTCCGTACTTGTTAAATGGTGAGCTCTGAGTTTAAGCATCAGATACACTTGATATTCCTTCGTTTTGGCGTCTAAGGCCGAAAGGTAAAGGTTTCCGTTATACCCAAACACTTTAAGTGGAAGTATCTCTTTTTGCCTCTTTCCGTAGGTAACAAAAACTCCTCTTCTTTCAACAATCGCTTGAAAAATCAGTTTAAGAGTTCCGCCATCTATCAGGGAAAAACGTTCAACGGGAGTCGGAAGATGCAAGAAAGACTCTTCGGCAAGTTTTTTCTTTTCGTGTTCAATGATTCTTCCAAACCTATCTATAGCTTTTAGAGCAGGTTTTAGTATTTCAAGTTTCTTATACTTTTCTGGCACAAAAGCTGTAAGGAGAAACAGGGAGATAAGCTCCTCCTGAGAGTAGGATACTATGTAAGGAAAAGCTTTCAAGTTCAAGCGCCACTCTTCTGGCTTTTTACCTTTAAACTTTCCAAAACGTCTTTCTACATATCCTTCCACAAGGAGGTCGTTTAGAGCTCTATGAAGTCTCTTCCTTTCTGCCCTTTCAGAAGTTCTGTCTAAGACTCCCCGGGTGCATAGTGTGTCAAAAATCTCGGTGGTCGTAAGAAAGTCTCCTTCTCTTTCAGCTAAAACTTTAAGGATTTCAATAACTAAGCTTACCTTCTTCAAAGAAGGCTTATCCTCCGTTAGTTATCTTTTGACTCTTTTTCTTTCAGTATCTCCTCAAGCTCCTCTTTGCTGAAGAAGTACTCTTCATTACAGAAGTTGCACCTTATAGTTACGCCACCTTCTTCTATGAGCTCCTTTAAATCTTTTTCGGGAAGAGCAACAATTCCACCCTTTGCAACTTCCTTAGAGCACCTACACTTAAAGGAGAGCTCCTTTAAAGCCAAAATGTGGGGCGTGAAACCTTCAAAGAGCATTTCAACGATTTCCTCAGGCCTCTTTCCTTCCTTTACAAGGGTACTAACGGGAGGCATCTTCTTAACGTTTTCTTCAAGTTTTGAAATGGCTTTTTCTGACGCTCCGGGAAGGGGCTGAACTAAAAAACCTCCGGCAGCTTCAACTTTACCCGTTTCACCAACCAAAACGCCGATTGAAACGGCAGAAGGTATCTGCTCGGACTTTAAAAGGTAGTAAGCAATGTCTTCGGCTATTTCCCCTGAAACGAGGGGGACGGAGCTCTCATAAGGTGTTCCAAAACCAAAGTCCTTAACGACGGTTAAAAAGCCATTGCCAATAGCTCTACCTATGTCAAACTTCTTCTTTCCGTTTACCTCCTTTATGAAAGTTTCAACTTGAGGATTTCCTACAAATCCCCTTACATTTCCCTTTGCATCGGCCTCTGCTACAACAAGTCCTATAGCTCCATCTCCTTCTAACCTCAAAAGTAATCTCTGGTCGCTTGCATGTTTTAAAAGAGAAGTTAGTAAAAGAGCTCCTGTTAGAGCTCTCCCGAGAACTGCTGTTGCCATTGGTGACGTTTTATGTTTTAGCCTTGCTATCTCGCAAAGATTTGTTGTTTTAACTACAAAAGCCCTTAAAGCGTCTTCTTCCGTTACGGCTATCACGCCGTAGTCCCTGTCTTTAAAGTAGCTTTTAAGGTCTGACTTTACCTCTTCTGTAAGCTTCTTCATAAGCCTTTCTCTATCTGGAACTCCAACGTTTTTTTCTTTTTTATCCATCTCTTTCCTCCAAAAGTTCTAAGATTTCTGTTTTACAACCTGAAGAGTTTCAAGGTCAAAAACCATATTGTCGTAGGCGGCAATAACGTTTACTCCTGTCTTTTTAGAAATTTCTTTCGCCACTTCCCAAGGTTTGGCTCTCAGCATCGTTCTTCCAAAGTGGGTAAGTATAGCCACCTTAGGTCTTATTTTCCCGATTATTTTTTCAGCTTCCAAAGCACACAGGTGGTCTATATAAGGATTTTTGTCCTTTGCAGTGACGTTTAAAATGAGAAGATCCTTAGCCAAAACGTAATGTTCTTCAAGCCCTTCAAAGTACCTTGTGTCTGCAATATAGCCAACGTGAATTTCTTTCCAGTTAAACACCATCCCGTAGGTTTCAACACCGTGAACGTGGCGAACGGGAAAAGTAACTGAAAGAAACTCAGTAAGATCTACAGTTAAACCTTCCTCTATCACTACCGTCTCCTTTATGTTTCCCCTCGTGAACTGAAGGACAACAGGGTCAATCTCAAGGGCATCTCTTGGGCAGATGAGCCTTCCTCTCTTTTTCTTTCCCCCAAGAGTCATTGACTCAAGGATGTGGTTAACGTCGGCACAGTGGTCTAAATGGCGGTGAGAGAGAATTACGGTATTTGTCCAGTGGGATTCTATGCCCTTTTTATGGGCGTAGACAAAAGCTCCGGGGCCTGGGTCAACGTGAAGGTTATGGCCATCAAAGTTAAAATAAAGCCCCCCTGCTTGACGGAGAAATCCAAAGGCAACGTACCTTGCACCGGCAGTCCCAAGAAAAACCAGTTTGTTTTTTAAGGTCTCTTCTGTCAGCTTCAAGCCGGACAGATACCTCTCCTGCTTTTTCTGATGAACTCAACAAAGTCAAGGACTTCAGGAACGTCTTTAAATTCTTCTTCTACCTTCTTAAGGGAAACCTGAAGAGGCTCGTCCGTTTTAAAGAGCATTTCAAAGGCGGTGGTGAGAGCTCTTATCGTTTCCCTTGGAAAACCTCTCCTTTTTAATCCCACTATGTTTATTCCTTCAAGCCTTGCTCTGTTCCCTTGAGCCATGACAAAGGGAGGAACGTCTCTGTGAACGGCAGACGCTCCTCCAACCATAGCGTGTTTGCCTATCCTTACGAACTGGTGAATGCCGGTTAATCCACCAACTACGGCGTAGTCCTCTATCTCAACGTGGCCGGCAATCTGAACGGCGTTGGCAACTATAACGTTGTTCCCTATTATGACATCGTGGGCAACGTGGACGTAGGCCATTAAGAGAACGTTATCGCCTATTTTTGTAACCATTCCACCGCCTTCAGTGCCCCTGTGAATCGTCACGTACTCCCTTATCTTAACCCTGTTGCCTATGACGACCTTTGAAGGCTCTCCCTTATACTTTAAATCCTGAGGCTCTACCCCTATGGTAGCACTAAAAATGGTACACTCTTCTCCTATGGTCGTA
>CAZQLZ010000047.1:0-3048 GCA_964594265.1 uncultured bacterium | reverse complement strand
AAGGGGGAGAGGGAGCTCCTCCACCGAAACCTTAGCGGTGGAGGAGCAAGATGGCTGAAAACCTTGCAAAACAATATGAACCAAACGGACTTCAGCAGGAATTTGAAAGAAAAAACGAAATCCTTAGAAGCCATTTTTTGGAGCTCTCCCCTGAAGAGTATTTAGACTGCATTTTTGGAGACAGGGAAGAGCTAATAGTGGTTTTCGGTTCTGTTAAGAACGATAAAGGAGAAATCGTTGAGCGTGGCACGGTAAAAAGGATTCATAGGGAAGACGTTTGGGCTATAACTTGGCGGGCAAATGCTTATCTGCCTTATGCAGATTTTCATAGGAACTACTATTGCAGTAGGACCCTGAAGGCTGTTAGGGCTTTTGTGGTTGACTGTGATGGCGTAACCAGTATTAGGCTTAACAAAACTCTAAAGTATCTCTGGAGCTCCTTGCCAGCACAACCTACGCACGTAGTAAACTCTGGACAGGGAGTACATTTTGTATACGTTCTAAGCCAACCTATTGGAGTTAAAGGGTTACGCTGGAGCGTAGGAGCTTTGAACGATGCTATTCAGGACAGCTTTGTAGAGCTCCTTAAGGTAGATAAGCATCCTGTGGTCCATCCATACCGTTTCCCGGGCTTTCGGACTAAGATTAACACCGTTGCGACTGTGTTTAAAGTAAGAGAACCCTACGCTTTTGAGGAACTAATGAGGTTGTTCAAAATAGGCCATAGAACGCAAGGAGAGGCTCGTAGAGAGGAAAAAAAGGAGCAGGCAAGGGTTCTATACCTACCGAACGGAAAACGGGCATTTTTTGAGTGGGTATTGAGAAGGCTCTTTAAGAATCCGCCGATACCGGGCAGGAGACAGAACTCATTTTTTGCTCTTGGAATTGTGGCTTACAAGTGTAGGAGAGAGGTCCCTTACGAAGAGGCTGTGGAGACAATTCCGATGATTTACGAAGATATGATGGACAGAAACCTACACATTGGTTTCCCGATAGAGGAAGCTTATGAAGCGTTCCACAAGGGTTACCAGCCTAAGTATGTAAGGGCGAGCTGGAGATACCTGTCAGAGCTCTTAGGGTGGGAGTATATTCCCCGTAAGAGAAATGGAAGGAAAAGGGAGGAGCATCTAAAGATAGCAAGGCAAATAAGAGAACTTTACTTACGGTCAAAATGGGAAGAGATGGAAGAGCATATCAAACGCTTGAGAGACTTAGGATATTCCAAGAGAAAAATTGCTGAGATGGTAGGAATACATCATTCAACTTTGTATCGTCGGTTTAGACATTTATTTGAATAACCATTGTGTTACAAGGATTTCCTAAGGATGCTGGTGGCAACAGAGTGTCGCATTCTATTGATATAATCCCTCCCCTCCGTTAGGAGGTTATACCGTTCGGGCAAATTGCGTGAGGTTAGAAATAAGTGTTAGGATTAGGGAAAGAAGTAGTTGTTTGTTAGAACTCAGTTTTAAGGGTTATTTTCCTTTTATCCTCTTTTCTACAACCTGACTTGGTAGAAAGTAGAAAAAGGAGTGCATCTATTAGTGTATTGATGGAATTTACAACCTGCCTAAGTTATACGGGCGAAGTTCAGCGAAAAATTGTGCTTTATTTTGTTGTGCTTTATTTTGTTCTGTAATACTTTGTTCTGTAGGACTATGTTCTTGTTCTTTGTTCTTACTGTTCTTATGTTCTACAGGGTTATGCTTTTTCTTTCTCCTCTTTTCTCTTTCTATTTGACGTATGATTAGCCAGAGCAATTTATTTACTGCATAGGAACGGCTCTTAATCCCAAATTCCTTCCGTATTTCATCAATTTTTTCAATCACTTTTTTGTCAAGATTGAGCGTTACTTTTATCTTGCTTTCATTCTGCTTTAGTTCATCTAAAATTCCCATAATTTTTACCTCATATTTTTATGAAAAATCTTATCAAATTTTCAGGCAGGATAGACAGAAGGGTAGGCAGAAGGACAGGCGGGAGTTCTATATTGGAGCTCTCCTTTTTCAGCTACGTAATTCCGATTTCTTTCAAAGCCAATCTTTCTGGGAGAGGCAGTTTTTTAGCTCTCCTTTTGAGGAGAGGAATTGTTTTCGGAGTTATCTTTCTTTCCTTGAAAGGATGGTCCCACAGAAGGTTCTGTATTATCTCTCTCATCTTCTCTTTGGACTCTTGGACTTTTTTTTTAACGTTCTCTTCAAGGGTTCTCTTGAGCTCTTCAAGGAAGTTTTCAAGGTCCTTAGCTTTCACTCCTTTCAGGAGAAGGGTACTTCCCGTTAGTCCTATAGTGTTGATGACAAGGAGCTCTTCGTAAGGAACCGGAGCTCTCTTTCTATCTGCAAGCTCAAGAATTTCCTCTAAATTGATTCCTCCCTCCTTCACAAGGAAGTAGAGGTCAACCAGGTCCTTGAGCTCTGCCCTGTCCTCAAAAGCCACGATTTTATTGACAGCTATGTTGTTGATTGTGTCAACGTAGAAATTCCTTACAGCTTTCGGCTTTTCAAGAGGATAATCCGCTACAAGGTCTATTTTCAGCTTTTCTCCACCCTCCAGAGATACAAAAAGCCTGCCAAAAGTAACAGACATTGCTTTTACTACGACTTCATACCCTAAGCTTTCTAAGGTCTTAACTATTCTTGGGATGGCTGTTTTTATGTTTTCAGTTTCCGTGAACAGGTCAAGGTCCTCGGATAATCTGTGGTGGAAGTAGAACCTTGAGAGAGCCGTTCCACCTGTTAGGTAGAAAGCGTCTCCAAATACCTCACCAATGGCGTTCAGTATCTTATCCTGAGCGGGATAGAGAACTTTCTTGTAGAACTCTATCTCTTCCAGAGTTGCAGGTTTAAGGTTCATCGTGGCTTCCTCATTGTTCTGTTGCGTTATTGTAGCAACGGGGAAGAAACTTGCTCCTGCGGGCAGGAGCAAAATGGCGATTATTTCGCCTTCTAAGGGTTGGGTAGTATTAGGATACTTGGAAGTAGGAGAAACGGCGAAAATGGGCGAATATGTTAATCGTGAGGCTTAATTTTGCACAGTTTTGCACAGAAG
>CAZQLZ010000046.1:0-2656 GCA_964594265.1 uncultured bacterium | reverse complement strand
GTCTGGATTCTTCTTGTAAACTTCTGGGCGGTGGATAAACATCACAACGTCTGCATCCTGTTCAATGCTGTTATGAACAATAAAGTCGTTGGCAACGAAGTTATGCACCTCAGGCACGGTCATATCGTAAACTTCCTCTACGCCAAGCTCTTTAATCTCAACAACCTCATCCCAAAAGATATCTGAACTCTCTTCTACCCTTCTTGGAACAGCTATACGGTCTCCAACTTTGAGCTCATCAAGCTTTACCCACCCAGAAAGTTTCAAGAACGGATGATTAGCACTTGCTTTTATTTCCCTGCCTGAACGGGTTTTAAGCAAGAAGACCTTCTTTTTACCTGACGGAAAAACTTTACTTACACGGAACTTTCTTATTTTCAAATCGCAATCAAGGGCAAGAGTATTAAACGTCTTCCCGACCAGCTCCTTTATAGGAATCCTCTTTCCTGTGTCTGCATCTATAACGAGGGTGTCTCCTGTAAGACAACCGGATTCCCTAAGGTCTGAAAGTTGAGGTCTTTTATCTGCCCTATGCTCTACCTGACGGGAAAGCTGTGAAAGGGCTATTACGGGAACGTTCAGCTCCTTAGCTAAGGCTTTTAAGGAGCGGGAAATCTCAGATACTTCCTGCTGACGGCTCTCAGTCCTCCTGATACCCCTCATAAGCTGGAGGTAGTCTACGATTATAAGGTCAAGTCCCCTCTCTGACTGTAACCTCCTTGCCTTTGCTCTCATTTCAACTATGGTAATGCCCGGAGTGTCGTCTATAAAGAGGGGAGCTCCGGCTATCCTATCGGCAGACTCAACGAACTTATCAACTTCTTGAGGAAAGAGGAAACCGGAGCGAATCTTGTAAAGGGGTATCTTTGAGTCCTGAGCTATTAGCCTCATAGCTATCTGTTCTTTTGACATCTCAAGGGAGAAAAAGGCAACGTTTTTCCCTTCTTTAACGGCTACGTTGTAGGCAATAGAAAGAGCAAGGGCGGTCTTACCCATAGAGGGACGGGCAGCAAGGATTATGAGGTCTGAGTCGTGAAGGCCTGAGGTCATCCTGTCAAGTTCTGTAAACCCGGTCGGGATGCCGGTTACCATCTCCCGACGGGCTGCGAGCTCCTCAACCTTCTTAACTATTTCAGGAACAATATCGCCAACCGGAACGAGGGTATTGGTTATCCTCTCTTCAGATAGAGAAAAAACCTTTTTCTCTATGGAATCAATGAGAAGGTCGGGGTCTGGAGTCTCCTCAACCTTTTCAGTTATAAAGTTTGCTACCTCAAGGATTCTCCTTAAAAGAGCCTTATCTTTAACAACCTTGCAGGCAGACTCAAACTTTTCATAGGTGTCTAAGGCAAATTCCACCACGTAAGCAAGGTGTTCCTCACCGCCGACCTTTTCCAAGAGGTTCTTTTTAACGAGCTCGTCCTTAAAGGAAATCTCGTTTAGCTGAGCTTCTGTATACCCTTCTGCAACGAGGTCTCTTATGAAGGTAAAGAGAGCTCTATTTTCCTCCCTAAAAAAGTCCTCCGGCTGAAGGAGCTCTACCCCTCTAAATATGTATGAAGGCTGAACTATCATACTCCCAAGAACCGAGTACTCTGCCTCAAGGTCAAATAGCTTGCTCATTCTTTCCCTTATCCTCTTTTAAGTGGTTTTCAAGGAGGAATAATAAGTATAGCTGGAAATTGCGGGATATGTAGCGTTCCCTTAGAACTTTTAAGGTTAAGATTAAAAACAGAACAAAGTTAAAACAAACAGCAACAAAAATAAGAGTTCCTAAGCAGTGTGAGTGTTTAAAAGACATAACAGAGTAAAAAAATCCTATGAGGAGCTGACTGACAGAAAGGCTCAGACCTAAAAAGCCAAATTCAAGAGCTCTGGCCGTAACATCTTTTAACTTTTCAACCTTTTCTTTTGGAATTAGCTCCCTTAGGAGGTAGTAAAGAACATAGTCTGTATATTCGTTTTCTTCAAGAATTTCAAGATTTTTGGATTTAATAGCTTCAATTACTTTCTGTCTAAGTTCTAAAAAACGCTTATGGTGAGCTTCTTTGCTTTCATTTTCAATGTAATTTCCCTTTAGTCTATCGTGCAAAAATGTAGAAATGAGATAAAGAGCTTTTCCCCAACTCCAAATAACTGCATAAATCAAAACTAAAAGGAATTCGGGAGAGATTTTTGAACTGTTTGAAGTTACCTTCTCAAAAAGCCACTGAACAAAAGAGAAAATGTAAATTTCCGATTCGGACTTAAAAAAACTAACAAAGAAGGAATAAAGCAGTCCATAGAGAAAGTCAAAGAACAAAATCGTTGTAATCCCTGCAAGACTTACTATGAAAATTTCTCCTATCTTATCTAAGAGCTTTTCAAGAAACCTCTCTATCCCAGAAGAGTCTTTACTGCTCAATTTCTTCCTCCAAAGTATGCCCTTTTTGCGTTTTCAAGGAGCTCTCTCACCTTTCTCTTAGCCTTCCTCTTTCCAAATATGCCGCTAAAGGTGGCGTAGGCAAGTCCCACCTCTTCAAAGACCGTTGAGTTTGTCTGAAGGTAGTTATCTGTTGCAACAACGACGTCTATCCACTTGGGGAGCTCTAAAACCGGGTGCTTTACCATGTTCTCAAACCCGACAATCAGCAGGTTACTCGTAGGACACACCTCA
>CAZQLZ010000045.1:0-14499 GCA_964594265.1 uncultured bacterium | reverse complement strand
AAAGCCCGGTTTATCTTTCTTTGCTACTTACTCTTCTTCTCTGGGAAAGTTCTCTGGAGGACTGGAAGTAAGTGTTATAGACCTTTACAAAGAAACTGTATCTGCTAACTTTCTTCCCTCTTCTGTTGCCTCTCTTGACCTTACTTCAATAATTTCCACCTTCCAACAATCTCAACAACCTTTAACTTTAAGCTTACCAATTGAAACATACCCCGAGATAAGGTTGCTTCCGGAGGAAAAAGCTCCGCTAAAAAAGGCCGAGAGGAAGGTATTTTCTTCCTATTTCCAGTATCTCCTAATGAAAGAAAGGTATGGTTTTCTCTTAAACGCACGCTTGGATAGGGTTACAGAAGTAGGAAACGCCCTTTCTTATTCCGTGGCGGCTCTTTATAAACTGAACGACAATGCACGGCTAAAACTCAACTTTGGAAGAGCTATAAGAATTCCTTCTTTTGAAGAAATGTATGTCAGGAATAATCCTTTGCTCTACGGTAACGAAAACTTGAAGTTTGAAAAAGTAGATTCTGTAATGCCCTCGTTTGAATTCACGGGAGAAAAGCTTCAATTAAAACTACTCTTCTATTTTGACTGGATTAGAGATTTAATCTACAAGGAAACTTTAAGCGGTTATGCTCAACAGTGGGCTAATGCAGATGGTCTTGTAAAACTAAGGGGAATGCTTTTCTCCTTAAAAAGAGCTTTATTTGAGCATATGGAAGTTTATTGCGACGTGAACAGAAGGTTTTCTTACTCCGGCGATGGAGTTGTTCCAACTTACTTCCAGTTTCCCGACTGGAAAGGAATAGTAGGAGTTTCGTACGATAGCGGTGGAATGAAACTTGATGTTAATACTGAATTTTATTCGCGCATCTCTGAAAGTATTGGCGGATACTACCTTTTGAACTTTGCTTCACGCTGGAGGGCTGGAAACAACCTATCCTTCGCCTTTGAGGTAAGAAACATTCTGGACAGAGATGTTTACTATCCAGCCCCGTGGCCATCAAAGGTAGTAGTAGATGAAGGAAGGAGTCTATGGGTTGGTTTAGAGTACTCGTTTTAACTATAGTTCTTTTGCTACCATTGGTTGCGGGTGCTAAAGAGAGACGAGTTTGCATCATTGATAGCTACGGCTTAGAAGTTACTGACTATGTGAAAAAGCATCTTAAGGAGGTTTTGGAAAAAAAGAAATGTGTTTTTCCCTCTTCAATAAACGCCTGTGATGTAGAGGTATTGTTAGGTTCCGGAGCAGTTGCTAAAGCATTGAAGAAAAAAAGTAGAAAGAAGGAAATTTACACTTTTGTCATGTTTCCGGAGGTATTGGGATTAGAAAAAAAGGAGAATTTTGTGGGAGTGAGAATATTTCCTTTACCAAAGAAAACGGCAGAAAAGTTTTTCTCTTATACAAAGTTGAAGAAAGGGAAAGTTGCAGTTCCTATCAGTAAGGAAATGCTGAGCATTGCTAAGCGTTACTTACCCGATGATACTTTTGATGTCTTACCCTTTTCTGACGATATTACTGCTATTTACTCTAAATTAGGGAACTACGACTATGTGTATATATTTCCGGATCCCAAGTTATTAAGGGTAGTTAACATTCTCAATCTTGTTAGATTTTGCAAGGAAAATGGAAAAATACTTATTACAGGGCTGCCAGATCTTGACAAGTATGATGTAAACTTTGTTTACGCTGTTGATTATGATGCTCTTGTTTATTTGCTTGCGAAGTTAGTTGAGATGGACTCCAAAAAGGGGATACTTCCCTGCCCGGCAAAGGTAAAGGTATGGAATCGCTAAGAAATTTACTTTTAAAAGGTGTAATATTTGCCTTTGTTCTCTTTACAGTAGGGATTTTGGTAATTAGCTTATTTTCAGTTAGGAATCTTGGAAGTATTTACAGCAAAAATTATCTGTTCATAACTTCCTATGCTGGAAAGGGAATTAGGTATGTTCTGGATATTTACTCTAACGATTATTTGATTTACCAGAACTTAGAAAGTATCAAGCATAGAATAGATGAAGCTGAAGCGGTTTATTTGTTCTTCAAAGGAAAGAGTTATCAGTATCCAAAGAGTGCTACTAATTATTCCAATACCTTTAAAAAGTGCTTGGGAGTAAAAAAGGAAAAGTTATTCTTTGTTGATGATTATGTGCTTGTGTGTTACCCTCTCTACGAGGAGCTGGCTTCTGAACTTTTGAAAAGCACGCAGAAAAAAGGAGTGTTCGCTATCCTTTTTAGTAAGAAAGAACTTGAGTCTGTGCTGAAGGGTTGGTTATTTAAAAATCTAATGTTGCTGATTTTCCTTTTTGGTATAGGACTGCTAATTAAAATAATGTTTTTTGCTCGTATTTCCAAGAATTTCCAGCTTTTGGGATGTATGATTCGGAGAACAGAGAGATTTTTAAAAGAGGAAGGTGAAATTGAGGGATTTAGGGAAGAACTCGGGAAATTTATTGAAAAACTATCTTTTTCAGAATTTCGGGAGATAGGGGATCTGATAGTTAGTCTTTTAGAAAGAGTTGCAGAACTTACTCATAGATTAAAGGAACAGGCTGTAGTGGATGCGCTAACTGGGCTTTATAATAGGAATTACTTAGAGCAGTTCGTAAATAAAATAATTAGTTTCTTGCAACGGCACAAGTTTCCGTTAAGTGTAGCAATGATTGATATAGATGATTTTAAACTAATTAACGATACTTTTGGCCATAAGAAGGGAGACGAGGTTTTAAGAACTCTGGGAGCGATTGTAAAATCTTCCATAAGAAAGTCGGATGTTGCTATCCGCTACGGGGGAGAAGAAATACTTATTATCTTTCCTAACACTGAAAAAGAGTATGCTGCTTGGGTTGTGAAAAGAATAAAGGAAGAACTCAGGCAGAGAGATTTTGGTTTGGATAGACCTGTAACTTTTAGTGCGGGTATTGCAGGCTATCCAGAAGATGTTGATGGCTTAGCTTCTCTTGACAGCTTAATTGAGATAGCGGATAAAAGGCTCTATTTAGCTAAGAGAAAAGGTAAAAACAGAATAGAATTGTAACGAATAACCGAAGTGGCGGCATAAATCCGCCACAAAGGGGTTACTTTTTACACTTCTTGCAGAGGAAGTAGTCCGTAGCGGTTGTTGGTACTTCTTCAGCCTTTACAGGACCTACTTTCTTAGGTTTTACTCCCGGAGGTGGTGGAGTTCTTAAAGCTTCCCTGCGGGCTTCTATTATGTCCTTGCAGGTAATATCCCTTGGTATTTTGAGTTTTTGTTTGGGGAAAATGAGGTGTGGATTTTTTATCTTGTCTCTGTTGGCCTTGTAAATTAGAGGCCACTGCCAAGGATCACCGTAGATGAAGTCCTTAGAAGCTATGCCCCAGAGAGTATCTCCCTTCTTAACTACGTAGCTCTTTGGTAGTGCCTGCCACTTTTTGAGCATCTCTTCATATTTGTCAACCTGTTGGCTTGCAAGTTTTTCAAGCTCACGGAGTTTCTTCATAAGAGCTTCTCTTTCGGCTATTTCGCGTCTTAGTCTTCTAACTTCCGAGGACACTATGCCGAAGCGTTCACTTAATTCCCTTTCTTTTGCTCTTAAAAGGGCAAGTTCTTTCTTGCACTTTTCAAGTTTAGCAAGGAGTGCTCTGTGCTCCTGTTGTGCCTTTTTGTAAGCCTTAAAGAGGGATTCAGGGTAAAAGGCAAAGTCTGGAGGATAAAGAATGTAACTTTCAGTGGCATTAGCTTGATTTGTGCTTATAATTCCACTTATAAGTGCTATTGAAAGAACTGCCAATAGCTTCTTTTTCATCTTTTACCTCCCGAGCTTCTCTTCAAGTTCGTGAATTTTGCTTAGGAGTTCCCACTTTGATGGATAAGATTCAAGTTTCTTTGTCAGTTGAGCTTTTGTTTCTTCAAGCTGGGAAAGTCGGGATTCCAACTCGGCAATTTCCTTTTTGACGGCTTCCTTTTCTTTTTGGTAAATAGTCAGTTCGCTTTGGAGAATTTCGTTTTCTTTTTTGAGGTTATGGTACTTTACAGGTAGGGTGTTAGTTTTTGATTCAGCTTCTGGTTTAGTATCGCAAAGGCCGGCATAGGCGACATTGGATAGTAACATTCCTGCAAAAATCAAAATAGCAAGCGATTCTTTCATACTTCCTCCCATCTTAATTTGAGTTACCTGCCGCAGTTCATTATATCACAAAAAGTCTCCAATAGAAATAGGAGATTCAGTTTAACCTTGTTGATTGTTCCACCGCTTTTTCTCAATCATGTAGTAAGTAACGGGAATTACTACAAGAGTTAAAGTTGTTGAGGCAAAAACGCCAAAGAGGATGGAGATTGCAAGTCCCTGAAATATTGGGTCAAGGAGAATAACCGCAGCACCGACCATTGCCGCAGCTGCCGTGAGGACTATAGGTCTAAACCTAACTGCGCCGGCTTCTATGATGGACTCTTTTAAAGGAGCTCCCTCTTTTTTCTTCGTCAGGATAAAGTCAACCAAAATAATAGAGTTCCTGACAACTATGCCTGCAAGGGCTATAAATCCTATCATTGATGTAGCCGTAAAGTAGGTCGTCTTTCCAAGGAGTTTTGTCATTATCCAGTGGCCGGGAACGATTCCTATCATCGTAAGCGGGATTGGAATCATGATTATCATTGGGATGACAAAAGACTGGAACTGGCCAACTATCAGAAGGTATATAAGAATTAGGGCTACGATAAAGGCGGCTCCCATATCCCTAAAGGTTTCATAGGTAATCTGCCATTCTCCGTCCCATTTCATCATTGGCTTAAAGTCGTTTTGGGGCATAGATGGTGGAATGAAGGTGTAGTCTATCTTGTAACCCTCAGGGAGGGGATTCTCGGAAAGGTATTTGTTAATTGCAAGTATTGGGTAGATTGGAGCTTCGTACTTTCCTGCTACGTCTCCAATTACGTAAGAAACGGGATGGAGGTTTTTGTGGTAGATTGTCTTGTCTGCTGGAACTTTAACTATCTCTACGAGCTCTCGCAGAGGAATGAGTTTTCCCTGTCTGTTCATTACAGAGAGACTGAGAATATCCTCAATTTTTTCCCTCTGCTCCCTTGGAAGCCTTACAAATATTTTGACTGGATCGGAGTCAAGCTCTGTACGGGCAACGCTAACCTCAGCTCCCTGAAGGGCAATGCTGATAGTCTTTGCAATCTGCTCCTCTGTTACGCCGGATTCCCTTGCTTTACGTCTTTTAATTTTCACCTCATACTTGTAGTGGTCATCGTCAACTAAGGTGTCAACGTCAACAACGCCTTCTGTTTTCCTGAAAATTTCCGCAATCTGTAGGGCTAATCTCCTTCTGACTTCATCGTCTTTACCGTAGATTTCCGCAACGAGTGTAGAAAGAACCGGTGGGCCTGGTGGAACTTCAACGATTTTAACGTTGGCTTTAGGATTAACGGCTTTGGCTACTTCTTGAATTTTGGGTCTTTCTTCCTTTGCAATGTCATGAGATTGACGTTTCCTTTCGTGCTTGTCTATCAGGTTAACCCTTATGTCTGCTACGTTTCCGCCTTCCCTTAAGTAGTAGTGTCTTACAAGTCCATTAAAGTCAAAAGGGGATGCTGTTCCTATGTAGGCTTCGTAGTCTGTAACTTCTGGAATGGTTGAAAGGTAATCCGTAATAGCTTTCACTACTCTTGCAGTTTCTTCAAGTGGAGTGCCTTCGGGCATGTCTACGACTACTTGGAATTCACTCTTATTGTCAAAAGGGAGAAGCTTAACAACAACGGCTTTTGTGTAGAACATTGAAACGGCGCCTACCATCATGAGGAAAATTCCTAAGAGGAAGGCCAACCGCTTTAACTTTGAGTCAAGAAGAGGTCTTACAATTTTGTTGTATGTCCTATAAGTAAGACTCTTCGTGAGGTCAAATTTTTCTTCTTCTTCAGCTTCTTTCTTCAGGAGATAATAAGCAGCCCACGGAGAGATTACGAAGGCGACTATAAGTGAAAAGAACATAGCAATTGAGGCATTGACAGGAATAGGTCTCATGTAAGGTCCCATAAGACCGCTAACAAATGCCATTGGTAAAAGAGCAGCGATAACGGTGAAGGTTGCGAGGATAGTTGGATTCCCAACCTCAGCTACGGCGTATATAGCCGCCTGTAGGGGAGGTTTTTCTTTTAGCTTAAGGTGTCTGTGGATGTTTTCAACTACTACGATTGCGTCGTCTACAAGGAGTCCCAAAGTGAATATTAGAGCAAAAAGGGTAACTCGGTTGAGTGTGTATCCCGTTAAGAGATCAACAAAGAGTGTAAGTGCAAGCGTTGTTGGAATGGCGATGGACACAACAAGGGCTTCCTTTACTCCGAGAGTTAAGCCTATGAATATGACAACCGCAAAGATTGCCACTCCTAAGTGAAACATTAGCTCGTCAAACTTGTCCTGAGCGGTTTTTCCGTAGTTTCTTGTAACGGTAGCGTGAACGTCTGAGGGAAGTACATTTGGTTTTATTTCTTCAAGTTTTTCAAGTATTTCTTTGGCTACGACAACGGCGTTTGTTCCTTTCTTCTTGGCAATTGCTATTGTAACTGCCGGAAACAGGTTGCCGTACTTTTCTAAGAAGTTCCTGCTTACTCCTTTCTTTTCGGCGTTTGGCCCAAAACCTATGAAGACGTAATTTTCGGGATCAACAGGAGCGTCAACGATAGTTGCAACATCTTTTAAGAAAACGGGTCTACCGTTGTAAACGGCAATGACAATGTTTTTAAGATCGTCTATCGTTTTTATGAATTCTCCCACCTCAACGGGGAGCTCCGTGTTATCTTCAACAACTTTACCGGCTGGGAGTTTTTGGTTAGCAGACCTTATGGCTTGAACTACCTGAAGGAGGGATAGATGGTAGCTTTCAAGTTTGTTTTTATCTATCAAAACTTTGAACCTTCTTGTATCGCCGCCAATTATCCACGTCTTTGAAACATCTTCTACCTGTTTTAACTGGAGGCAGAGCTCCTTTGCTATTTGTCTTAGCTCGTAGAGGGTTTTCTTTTCGCTCCAGAGGGTTAAGGATACTATTGGAACGTCGTTTATGTCCATTGGTTTGACAAGAGGCTGGAGAGCTCCCGGCGGGAGTTTATCCATATTTGACATAAGCTTGTTGTAAAGCTTTACAAGGGAGTCTTCCATGTTCTCGCCGACTTTAAACCTTGCAACTATCAAAGCCATTCCCGGCTTGGACACAGAATAAACATAATCCATTCCCTTTATTTCCCAGATGAGCTTTTCAAATTTTGTGGTAACCTTTCTCTCAACCTCTTTTGCAGATGCACCGGGGTAAGGGATAAAAACATCAACCATAGGAACAACTATTTGGGGCTCTTCTTCTTTGGGGGTTAGGACTATAGCAGCGAGTCCTATGAGTATTGAAGCCAGCAAAAAGAGAGGCGTAAGCTTAGAAGTAACGAACTTTTTAGCTATATTTCCTGCTATTCCAAGTTGGATGTTTTTCATTTCTTACTCCTCTACTTTTGCCCCATCGCAGAGTTTACTTACACCGGAAACAGCGATAACTTCTCCCCCATGAAGGCCTGAGATAACAGTAACCCTATTTCTTTTTTTCCTTCCCGTTTTTATAAGTCTCAGGTGGGCGGTACCGTTCTTTATAACAAAGACGTATTCAAGAGCTCCCACTCTGTAAACGGCAGAAGCCGGGATTAGTATCTCTTTTCTTGAAGAGACAGGAATTTCAACAATTGCGTAAGTTCCGGGTATTACGTTGGAAACTCCAGGAAGGGTGACTTTGATTCCAAACTTGTGAGAGACGGGGTCGGAGCTCCTATCAATTTCTGATACTATTCCTGTAAAACTCATTCCCTTTATCCTTACGGTTACCTTATCACCTACGTGGATTTTATTTACATAAGTACTGTCTACGAAGGTTCTAACCCTAAGGGGGTAGGTTCCCACTTTAAGTACGGGTATCTGTGGAGAGACTAAATTTCCGCTGTCAACAAGTTTCTGAAGAACAACGCCGTTAACAGGAGACCTTAAGTAGGTGTAGGAGAGATAGGCGGTGGCCTTTTTAAGGTCTGCCCTTATTTGCTCTTTTTTTGCAAGGAGTGCTTTTCTCCTTTCCTTTAGCTGGGCTTCTTTAGCCTTTACAGCTTCAAGATTTGCCTTTGCGGCTTCGTACTGAGTCTTAACTTCGTCAAATTTTTGCTTGGAAATAACTTCAGCTTCTAAGAGTTTTCTGAACCTTTCGTAGGTTTTTTTGGCTAAAAGCAAGTTCGCCTCTGCAACTTTTCTGTGGGCTCTAATTTCTTCTATTGCTTGGGAAATCTCTTTAAGGGTAGCTTCTATTTCTTTGATACGAGCCTTTGCCTTTTCAACGTCCGGCCTTATGGTGGAGCTATCAATAACTGCGAGAACTTCTCCCTTTTTTACTCTTTTTCCCGGTGTAGCTTTTATTTCTATGAGGTAACCAACAATTTTTGGAGAAAGAAGTATTTCTTGGTCGGGAATTACAGTTCCGGAGAAGGTTTCTTTCTCTTCCACAGTAAACGTTTGGACAGTCGTCGTTTTGATTCCCGTTACGGTTTTTATTTTTAGTGGTTCTACACTTCTTTCTTCATGACTGCAGGAAAAAAGAACTAAAAAGAGTGCAGCGGCAACGAGAAAGTTTTTTGTCATTTACTACCTCTCTACTTTGAGTTCGCTCGGATTAATTATCTTATTAGAATTCAGTATGATGTCAAGTATTGCAAGTATCGGTTAAAACTTAAAGGCCGCTGCACCCCTTAAGAAGGGCTTCTATAAGTTCAGGAAATAATTAATGAAGGTATCGCAGTAGAGTTCCAGTCTTTTCCACTTTTCTTCCGTTCCTCTTACGCTGTCGGGGTTTATCTTTTCTTCTGCAAGCTCTTCCTTGTAGGCTTCTATCCACTTTTCAATGTCTTCCTTGGTAACTTCTAAATGAAACTGCAGACCGACAACTTGGGTTCCTATTCTAAATGCCTGATTTTTATACTTTACGGAAGAAGCCATTCTTACAGCGCCTTCTGGAAGGTCAAACGTGTCTCCGTGCCAGTGAAAAACTTCAATTTCATTCTGATAGACAGTTTCAAGTTGCTCCTGAGGATAAATAAAGTCCCAGCCGATTTCTTTTCCCCACTTTCCTTTGTAGACTTTTGCACCGAAGGTGCTCGCTATGAGTTGGGCTCCTAAGCACACTCCAAGGATTTTCTTTCCTGAGCTGTAGAACTTCTTTATGAGTTCTTTCTCGTAGGATAGGAACGGGTATTTATCCTCCTCGTAAACGCCCATTGGACCGCCTAAGATTAGGAGAATATCAAAATCCTCCTCTTGGGCTTTTTCTCCTTTAAAGGCGTTAATTTCTGTTATTTCAACTCCTCTACTTTCAAAGCTCTTCTTAAAGTTCCCAAGTCCTTCTATTTCAATGTTTTTTACGGCTAAGAGTTTCATTTTGTTCCTCCTACTGTAATTTCTGGAATTCTGATGGTGGGTAGTCCGTCAGAAACTGGAACACCTTGTCCTTCCTTTCCGCATGTTCCAATGGAAAATCCCAAGTCGTTGCCAACAGCGTCTATCTGGCGAAGAACTTCTGGACCGTTGCCTATCAATGAAACACCCCTTATGGGTTCTGTAACTTCTCCGTTTTCAATGAGGTAGCCCTCTGAGACTTCAAAGATGAAGTCTCCGTTTACCGTATTTACCTGACCGCCTCCCATCTTTACGACGAGTATGCCTTTTTTAGTGTCTCTTATTATTTCTTCTGGGTCGGTGTCACCGGGAGCTATGTACGTGTTTGTCATTCTCGGGATTGGAACGTGCATGTAGGATTGTCTCCTGCCGTTGCCGGTTGAGAATTCACCGCTTTTCATGGCTTCGGTAAGGTCGTACATGAAGCTTTTAAGAATTCCGTTTTCTATGAGAATGTTTTTCCTTGTGGGGGTTCCCTCATCGTCGTAACCAGAGCTCCCGTACATTCCGGCCATACTACCGTCGTCAACGACCGTAATGAGCTCAGAAGCCACCTTTTCACCGATTTTTCCAGAGTATACTGAAAGTCCCTGATTTGCAAGGTCTGCCTCTAAGCCGTGACCGACGGCTTCATGTATCATCGTTCCGCCGGCCTTTGACGAGATAACAACAGTAAATTTACCGGCGGGAGCAGGCTTTGCGGAAAGCATTTTTAGAGCTCTTTCAGCTGCCTTTTTGGCTATCTCTTCTGGTGGATGCTTTTCAAATATTGAATAGTCCCCCAAGTGGCCGATCGGCTCGTAGCCCGTTTGGAGTGTGTTTCCATCGGAGGCTACAACGAGCGTGTAGAAAACAATTCTTGGCCTTACGTCTTCAACGATGTCGCCGTTCGTATTAACGATTGTTACTTCCTGGAGTTGGTCTCTCAGGACTACGGTTACCTGTTTAATCCTGTCTCCGTGGGAACGGGCGACGTCGTTGGCACGAAGAAGCAGGTCAATTTTCTTCTCCACTGGGATTTCAAGGTTCATCCCGTTAACTAAGTTAGTGTAGCGGGATCCCCTTGTGTTAAAGTCAAGCACAACTTCATTTTCGGTGTTGGCAGCAGCTGCTAAGCTTTCTATAACTCTTTTGATGGATTCTTCTGACAGCTCGTTTGTAAATCCGTAGTAGGTCTTAAAGTTCTTAATGTAGCGAATGCCAACTCCGGCTTCTAAGCCAGAGGAGATGTTTTCAATCTTGTTATCCTCACACTTGGCAGTAAAGCTGAATCTCTTTTCAAAGAAAAGATCACCGTAGTCTGCGCCTCTTTTCTTGAGCTCTTTAGCTCCGAAGATTCCGAGTTCTTTAAAATCCAGAAGCATTTATAACCCCCAATCTCTGAGGTAGAGGAAGTCTTTATCCACTGTCCTTTGGGCAATTTTACAGATTATTGGAAGTTTCCTCTTATACTGGGAGTTCTTTACCATTTTCAAAACTTTGTCAACGACTTTCTCGTCGTAACCCAAAGCTACTATTTCTTCTTTCTTTAGCCGGAGTTCCACGTAAGCCGCCAGAATTTCATCAAGAAGGCGGTAGGAAAGCCCTATTTCTCCTTCATCTGTCTGTCCCGGCCAGAGGTCTGCCGACGGTTTCTTCTTAACGATTCTTTCTGGAACTCCAACGTAGGCGGCCATTTCCCAGACTTGAGTTTTATAGAGGTCTCCTAAGGGGTTGATATCGTGGGCGCCATCACCCCAGCGGGTTGAGTAACCGATTAACAGTTCACTTTTGTTGCTTGTTCCAAGAACTAAAGCTCCTTTCCAGTGGGCAAAATCGTAAAGGATACTCATCCTTTCTCTTGCCATCTTGTTGCCGCGCCGGATGTGGTCTGCATCTGGAAAGTTGCTGTAGTAAGCATCCACTTGCGGTGTAATGTCTATCTCGTGAAACTCAATGCCAAGAGTTTTAGCGACGAGCCTTGCGTCTTCAACCGACTCTTTTGCGCTTGTCTTGTAGGGCATGGAAATGCCGATGACGTTTTCTTTACCGAGGGCTAAAACGCCTAAAAATGCAGATAGAGCCGAGTCTACGCCTCCAGAGATGCCTATAACGGCCTTTTTAAAACCGGCCTTGTGAAACTCCTCTTTTATGAACTGAACGAGGACGTTTTTGATGAACTCTTTGTCTTTTATTGAAAGGAGCTCTGAAATTTTCTCCCTCATCCGAGTATTCTCCTGAGGTTGTTCATGATCATTTCCGGCCTTTCGTCTCGCAAAAGCGGAAGGTTTATCCTTGCAGAGCGAATTAGAGACTCCTTAACTTCAACGGTAATGAGCTCTTCTTCAAAAGGAGAGCCTTCAGCAACGATATTACCGTAAGGGTCTGCAACGAAAGATTTTCCAGAGAAGACAAAACCGTCTTCCGTTCCGACTCTGTTGGCAAAGAAGAAGTAACTACCCGTCATTCGGGAGTAGAACTCTCCCATGTTCATCCAGACTTCGGCGTTTCCAAACATTCCCTCTTCCCTGTACCCTCTGCCAGGACTTGCAGATAATGCAAAAATGTGTTTTGCTCCCTGAATAAAGGCTAAGTAAACTGTTGAGAAGTGCCAGAGATCCTCACATATGAGTATGCATCCCTTTCCAAGGGGTGATGAGAAGACGTCAATCCTGTTTCCTGCTCCTGTAAACCTTGCCTCGTCAAACATTCCGTAGGTTGGAAGGTAGACTTTCCTGTGAATGTGGACAATACGTCCGCCCTTCATGTAGAAGGCAGAGTTAAAGAAAAGGTGTTCTTCCGTTTCTTCAATGAGTCCAACGATTATTCCTATTTCCCTGCTGAGCTCTAAAAGGGGAATGAGCCTCTCATCTTTTGATGTCATTGCCACTTCAAAGGTTAAATCTTGTAGCGTGTAGCCCGTAAGGCTTAACTCTGGAAAGATGCAGAGGGTAGACTTTTCCTTTATTGCTTCCTTTACAAACCTTACTGCTTTTTCAACATTTGTCTCAACGCTACCGAGCTTGGGGTAAACCTGTGCAATAGAAACTCTCATCGCTACCACCTAAAGTCAAACTTTAAGTTGGTCTGCGTGTCGCTTCCTTTCCCTATGCCCTTATAAAATCTGAACTTAATGATACCATCAACAAGTTTAGCCCAAAAAGCTACTATCTCAAAACCTGGTGATACAAGAAAGTCATCCGGTTTGCTTTTAAACGCGTCTCCAACAACAAGAGTTGGCTTCAAGAAAACGCTCTTGTGTAGTATAGCTCTCCTCCACGAAAGCTTGCACTTAATAAAGTGTTTATTAGTAGTTTCTTCGCTTTTGTAGCCCGGAATATCGGAACTTATCAGTAACCCTCCAGAGTAGCCTATCTTTGTTCCCGCAGAGATGCTGTAAGAGTAAGTATTTATAGACTCTGCGGGAATGTTGTTTTCCCAAGAAAAGAAGAGAGCTCCGGTAAAAACAGAAGAGATTATCGGTTCAGCAATTTCGCCGTACAAAGATATTTTGCTTCCCTTGATGTAGTAAACCATATCGCTGGTTTTGTCAAAGATAAAACCGGCAGTTATGTAGTAAAGTCTTTTGTCAGAGATGAATCCTGAGTATCGGTTGAATGTAGGTCTGATTCCAAAGGTTATTTGCTTAATCTTCTCGGGATCCAGATAAGAAGTTAGAGAGATGGGAATGTTGACCGTCCTGAGGTTGTACTTACCGACTACTTTCTCGTCTTCTATGTAATCTATGTTCTCTCCCTTAGCCCAGAAAATACCGGCATTTAAGTCTATGTTTTTTTTATATATTCTGTAGAGTTTTGTGTAGATAAACGCGTTTCTCCACTGGTTGTCAGTCTTGAACCAGCGGGTATATCCTATGTAGAGCTTATGTCCCATTCCAAGTAGGTTGTAATCCCTTACCTCCATTCCAATCTTGTAAGTTTTGTTAACCTTTAACCTTACTCGTGGAATTGGAACGATTGGGAATCTCTCTTTAAAGCGGAGCTTTATTACCACTTTTCCGTCCACTTCCCTTATTTCTGGTACGACTTTGTAAAAGAGGTGAGTGTTTAGGAGGTTTCTTATTGATTCCTGGAGCTTTTCTTTGGAGAATTCGTCTCCTTTATGTATTAAGAGCTCCCTTCTGACCAGTGCCTCTTTAGTCCATTTAAGGCCCACTATTTCAATTTTTGAAACTGTTTTTCCGTATCCACTGAATGGAAGAAGAACTGCGAGGAGGAAGAAAAAGAGCTTCTTCATTGTTTCCTCATCAGAAGGAAAAGGAAGAGAGAAAACAGAGAAAGTATCAGACTTATGAGAAGACTTGTTCCTAAGGGAAAATAGAAGACAAAATTGTCTTTTTTTATACAAATATCTCCCGGCAATTTCCCTATCGGAATGCTCCACTTTGAGACGACCATTATGACGATGCCGATAAGGACGAGAAAAATGCCCGTGTAGATGAGAATCTTTCCCACTTCCTCCATGTTTCCTTAACTCTTACATAGTTTTCTAATCAAAAATATAGCAAATCAAGGCAATGGTAAAATACGCCAAGAGTAAAAATGATTGTTTGACGAGGTAAAAATGAGAAAGACCCTTCTCGGTAACGAGGCGATAGCTTGGGGACTGCTTTATGCAGGTGTTGATTTTATGGCTGCCTATCCCGGGACGCCAAGTTCAGAAATTCTTGAGACCTACCAAAAACTTATAAAACAGATGAACCTGCCAGCTTACGTTGAATGGTCTACCAACGAAAAGGTTGCCTATGAAGTAGCTTACGCAGCGGCCATCACCGGAAAAAGGGCTGCCTGCGGAATGAAGATGGTCGGGCTCAACGTGGCCTCTGACGCTATGATGAGTAGTGCCTATATAGGCAACAAAGGAGGGTTCTTGATAATTTCTGCCGACGATCCCGGTTTTTACAGCTCCCAGACGGAGCAGGACTCCCGTTACTTTGCTAAGTTTGCAAGAATCCCTGCCCTTGACCCTTCAAGCCCTCAGGACGCTTTCAGGTTGGCAGTTATTGGCGTTAATCTCTCTGAAAAATTTGAAATACCCGTCCTTTTA
>CAZQLZ010000044.1:0-8326 GCA_964594265.1 uncultured bacterium | reverse complement strand
GAGGACGTTGTCCCCCCTGTCAATTGCCCTGTTAAGGAGGGTTACGGTATCGCACACAAAACCTGCAACCTTCTCGTAAATCCTCATTACGTGGGAGTAAACCTCATCAAAGTTAAAGCTCACCTCGTAGTTGTAAACGTGCTTTAAGGTTAACTCCTTCTCCCTTATGTTCCAGCGAAGTTTCTCCCTGAAGGTCTCCTCATCCTTTAAATCGGCAATTCTGATGCCGACCCTTCCGGCCTTATCCCTGTAGGCAGGCCCTATACCTTTGAGGGTAGTCCCTATGGAGCCGTTTCCTCTAAGCTTTTCTAAAGCAGCGTCAAGCTCCTTGTGGTACGGAAGAATGAGGTGTGCCCTCTCACTTACAAATATCCTACCCTCAACACTCTTGCCTACTCTCTTTATGAACTCAATTTCATTTAGGAGTCCCTCAAGATCTATGACCATACCGTTGCCGAGAACACACTTTTTGTTCTCGTGGAGGATACCGGAAGGTAGTAAGTGAAGGATGTATTTGTTACCGTCCACTACAACAGTATGCCCAGCGTTGTTTCCTCCTTGAAACCTCACAATGTAGTCAGCTTTTTCTGAAAGAATGTCAACGATTTTTCCTTTTCCCTCGTCGCCCCACTGAGTTCCGACTATTGCAAGTGTGGACATTGAGCCGCCCCCATCTGAGTTTGCCGACGCAATCTTATCTAATTTGTCTATACTTTTTCAAACTCTACAAGCTTAAGTATTGCTTCAACCGTTCTTTCTTTTGGAAGTTCGTAAAACTTTTCAGGAGAAACGTAGAGGAGATTAGAAGGAGAGTCCTTCCTGTTTAAGACAACTACATACTTAAAGCCTTTTTTAAAGGCCGTCAAGAGAGACTCTTTTTCCTCTCTCTTTATTATATCCCTTGCAACAGAATAACCCCTCTCCCTTAAAGCTTTGGCTATTTCATAGGCCCTGTGGAGTTCTTTTTTAAGGTCAATTATGTAGAAGTCTTTCTTATGGCCTTTAAAGAGTCCCTTTTTTTCAAGAAGTAGCTGTAAGGCATCAACGTTTAAGGCCATTCCTGTTGCGGGGAGCTCCCTTCCAAACTTTCCTATAAGCTGATCGTACCTGCCTCCTGCTCCTAAGGAAGAGCCAAAGAGAGGGTGAAAAACTTCAAAAGTTACGCCTGTGTGGTACTTCATCCCCCTCTTTTCGGACAGGTCAAAGATTACCCTCCTTTCAAATCCGTAGCTCCTTAGAATAGAAAAGATTTCTTGGAGTTCTTCAACTGCCTTTCTTGACTTTTCGTTCTTAAAGAGTTCCTTAGCCCTCTCTAAGACGTCCTCTTTGCCGTAGAGCTCCATAAGTTGCAGGATTTTTTCTCTTCTGCTACCTGTTATCTTCCTTTCCTCTAAAAAAAGTTCTATGCCTGAAAGATCCTTGTGAGCTAAGAGTTTTAAAAATTTTTCCCCATCAGTAATCTCAAGCTCTTCAAGGACGCCTTCTACAAACTCTGAATGGCCTATGTCTATCTGGAAGGATCTAAGTCCCAACCTCTCCAAGATATTCACAACAACGGCAACGATTTCGGCATCCCCTTCGGTTTCTTTAACTCCTATTAGCTCAAAGCCAAACTGGAATATCTCTCTTTCTCCGAGAACGTCCCTGAATATCCTACCGCTGTAGTAAAAGCGAAAGGGCGGCTCTTCATCCTTAAAGGAGGAGGCAACTATACGGGCAACCTGAGGAGTAAAATCGGGGCGAACGGCCATTAACTTCCCGGTAACCCTGTCAACTATCTTAAAGGAGAGCTCTTCAAATCTTTCGTCAACTACCTTAAAAGGGGATAGGAATTCTATAGAAGGGGGTAAGATAAGCTCATACCCCCAGAGCTTGATAACTTCTTCCATAAGAGAAAGAACTTTCTCTCTTTTTTCAGCCTCTTCGGGTAATAGGGTCTTAAAACCTTCAGGAATTTCCGTTAATCCCATCTTTAAAGCCCTAAGTACCTTATTATTTCGTCCCTGCTGGCTGGGAGGGTTACAGGTTTTACTCCCATTGAAATCGCAGTATCCGGATCTTTAAGACCGTGACCTGTTAACGTACAAACAATCACGTCTCCCTTTTCAAACATTCCCCTCTCTTTTGCAGACTTTATGACTCCGGCAATTGCCGCTGCAGAGGCCGGCTCGCAAAATATTCCTTCAAGTCTTGCTACAAGTCTGTAAGCTTCTAAAATCTCCTCATCGGTGACCATATCTATGAATCCACCGGACTCTTCTGCCGCATTTACTGCTCCCTTCCAGCTTGCGGGGTTTCCGATTCTGATTGCAGTTGCAATTGTCTCGGGATTTTTTACGGGATGGCCAAGAACTATCGGAGCGGCTCCGGCTGCCTGCCAGCCACACATCTTGGGTTTTGAATCCACTTTACCAGCCTCGTAGTACTCTTTGTATCCCAACCAGTAGGCGGTTATATTTCCTGCATTACCAACGGGGATAAAGTGGTAGTCTGGAGCTCTCTTTAGCTGTTCACAGATTTCAAAAGCGGCAGTCTTTTGCCCTTGAAGCCTGTAAGGATTTATGGAGTTAACAATCGTGATTGGATATTCAGCTCCGATTTCTCTTACTATCTCAAGGGCTTCATCAAAGTTACCCTTTATTTGAATAACCTCAGCTCCATACATAACCGCCTGAGAAAGTTTCCCAAGAGCTATCTTCCCTTCGGGGATAAGGACAACCGCCTTTAAACCTGCCTTTGCCGCATAAGCGGCCGCAGAAGCTGAAGTGTTTCCAGTAGAGGCACATATAACGGCCTTAGCACCCTCTTCTAAAGCCTTTGAAACGGCTACAGTCATTCCCCTATCTTTAAAAGAACCTGTCGGATTGAGACCTTCAAACTTTAGGTAAATTTCTATTCCTGGCTTAATATAGTTTGAAAGGTTTTCCGCCTTGATCAAAGGGGTGTTTCCCTCAAGAAGAGTAACTACGGGAGTTTTCTCCGTTACGGGTAAATAGTCTCTGAACTCTTCAATGATTCCTCTCCACTTTTCCATTAAAAAACCCCCAGAAAACGGTAAAATACGGAGAAGAATTATATTGTTTTTGGCACTTTAAGCCAAAAGTGGAGGAGCCATGTTTGAAGGCATTTATGTTGCTATTCCCACACCTTTTAAGAACGGGAAGGTTGATGAAGGAGCTCTAAAGAAACATATAGACTTTCTTATTGAAAATGGTGTTGACGGAATAGTTCCCTGTGGAACGACCGGTGAGAGCGCAACCCTTTCTTACGAGGAGCACGAAGAGGTTATAGCCGTAACCGTTGAGCAGTGCAAAGGAAAGGTAAAGGTCATCGCAGGAACGGGTTCAAACTGCACAGAAGAAGCTATAAGACTCACCAAGTTTGCAGAGGAAGTGGGAGCGGACGGAGCTCTCCTAATAACTCCTTACTACAACAAGCCCAATCAGGAAGGCCTTTACCTACACTTTAAAGCTGTCGCAGAGGCTGTAAGTATTCCAATCGTCCTTTACAACGTTCCGGGAAGAACCGGCGTAAATATGCTTCCAGAAACCGTAGCAAGGCTATCTGAAATAGAAAACATCGTTGCTATTAAGGAAGCAACCGGCAACACAAACGTAACGACAGAAATTGTTAACCTCTGCGGAGAAAAGATTACCGTCCTATCCGGTGATGACACCACATTTTTCCCCCTCCTTGCGGTTGGAGCAAAAGGCGTTATTTCGGTTACGGCAAACGTTGTTCCTAACAAAATGGTTGAAATGTTTAAAAAGTTTATGGAAGGCAACGTTCTTGAAGCGCAAAAGCTTCACTTAGAGCTCTATCCCCTCTCAAAAGTCCTCTTCATAGATACGAACCCCATACCGGTTAAAACCGCCCTCTGGATGATGGGAAGAATGGAAAAAGAGTTTAGACTTCCTCTGTGCCCAACAACTCCAGAAAGGGAGGAAAAGATTAGAGAAACCCTTAACTCTATGGGATTAATAAAATGAGCCTTTCTATGAATTATAGAGACTTAGAAAAGTTACTCCTCTTTTTTGAGATAAGAGAAAAAGACATAAAAAATATGCAGTTCTTAGGACAGATACTCCTACCCTATGAAGAAGAATTTGCCGACGCTTTCTACAACAACCTTATGAAGTTTGACGACGTAAAGGAATTCATACCCGAAGAGAAACTTCACAAACTAAAAGCAACAATCAAGGAGTGGTACAGAAGACTTTTCACGGGTAAATACGATTCTGAATACCTTCTTTACCTTTTGAGGATTGCAAAGGTTCACGCTGATGAAGGGATTCCTCCTCACTACATCATAGTTGCTACAAATTTTGTCAGCCGTTTTTGCACCCGGAGAATTGCAAAATTCTTCTCTGAAAAGGCCAAAAAATTTATTGGGCAGTTTGACTGCGATTCTTCAGAGACGGAAATTCTTGAAGATTTTGTCCTTGAAGAAGTTTTTGAAAGAATGGAAGATTTAACGCGTTCCTTAAGGAAGCTCTTAGCACTCAACGAGGACGTTCTCGTTTCCTATTACATTGACTCAGAGCTCCGTACGTTCCTGGAGGCGGGAAAGTTTGAAAGGTTCACTATAAACTTTAGTAAAAAGTTTGCCGTTTTTATAGACGTTGCGATACTACTTGGACTTATGCTCCTTGCAGTATTTGTTATTGCTCTTTTCGGTATAGACATTTCGCACGTATTCCACGGTAATCTTTCTCACGGTCTCATTGCAGCTCTTGGAGATCTTTTAATACTCTGGACAGTTTTGGAGCTCCTTAATAGTGAGATTAAGTTCATGCTCGGAGGAGAGCTCGCCGTTAGTGCCTTTGTTAGCGTTGCTTTAGCCGCAACAATCAGAGAAGCTTTAGTTGCATCCTTAGAACACGATAAACCTATAGAATTCAAGCTTGGCATTGGATTCCTCATCCTCATTCAGGGCGTAGTTTACGGAATTGTCAAGTGGTTTGAAATCAAAAGACAAAAGAAGAGAGGTTAACAATGATAAAGGTTGCAGTAACCGGTGCCAGAGGAAGGATGGGAAGCCTAATTGCAAACCTTGTTCTTCAAGATAAAGAGCTTACGCTTGTTGGCGTAACAGAAAAGGAGGCTACCGGAGTAATCGGAGAGGAATTCTCACAAGGCGTAAAGTTCTACTCATCCATTAAGGAAATACCTGAAAAGCCCGACGTAGTCATAGACTTTACGCTTCCAGAGGCCACCCTCAAGCTCCTTGAAGAGGCCAAGGAACTAAAAACTGCTCTCGTGATAGGAACGACAGGTTTTTCTGAGGAAGAAAAGAGAAAGATAGAAGAAACTGCAAAAGAAATTCCCATAGTCTTCTCACCAAACATGAGTCTTGGAGTTAATCTCCTCTTTAAGCTCGTTGCAGAAGTTACAAAAGCTTTAAAAGACAAGGGTTACGACATAGAGATATTTGAAATCCATCACCGCTTTAAGAAGGACGCTCCCTCCGGAACAGCTATGAGACTCGCCGAGATAATAGCTGAGAATCTCGGCAAAGACCTCTCAGAAATAGCCACTTACGGCAGGAAGGGAATCGTTGGCGAGAGAAAGCCCGACGAAGTTGGAGTTTTAGCTGCCAGAATGGGAGATGTTGTTGGAGACCATACCGTATTCTTTGCAACCCTTGGAGAGAGATTAGAGCTCACCCACAGAGCTACAAGTAGGGAGACATTTGCAAGGGGAGCTCTCGTTGCCGCCAAGTGGGTTGTAGGAAAAGAGGCAGGACTTTATACAATGTTTGACGTTCTGGGGATTTAAAGGATGAAAGAAGCGTTAAAAGAGGAAATTGGCGTTTGGAAAGAAAACCTTAAGGCGGTTATTTACGTTTTTGTTTTAGACATGTCAGGAACAGTGGCAAGAGCTGTTAAAGCAGGCATTACGGATATTTGGACAATAAGCGGTTTCCTATCTTTGCCCGGAGTCATTCTGGCATATATTTTGGTGTGGAAGAAAATTTCACAACTTTTATCTTTACTAAAAGAGGTTGAGAATGATTGAAATTCTTTTTGTTCTATCCCTCGTTTTAATGTTTTTAGGATTAATAGTCTACATGCTTAAAACAGACCCTTTTGCAAAAGAGGTATAGGAAAATGACTATGTTCCAGGTAATTCCGGCGGTTGACATAAAAGGTGGAAAGTGTGTAAGGCTTTATCAGGGAAGGGCAGATAAGGAGAAGGTTTATTTTGAAAATCCCGTAGAAGTTGCCAAGAGGTGGGAAGAAGAAGGAGCTAAGAGGATTCACGTTGTTGACATTGACGGAGCTTTTGAGGGAATTCCAAAGAACATAAAAATCGTTGAAGAAATCGTTAAAACTGTTTCCGTTCCTGTTCAGTTTGGAGGTGGCGTAAGGACGCTTAGAGCTCTTGAAAGGCTTTTTGATGTAGGGGTTGACAGGGTTATCGTCGGAACGATTGCAGTTGAAAAGCCTCTTCTCTTTGAGGAAATGGTTAAGAAATTTCCGGGAAAAATCGTTTTAGGGATAGATGCCAAAAACGGCTTAGTAACAACAAGGGGATGGGTAGAGGTAACAGAAATTCCGGCCACCGAACTTGCCAAAAAGTATGACTTTATGGATATATGGGGATACGTCTATACAGACATATCAAGGGATGGAACTTTAACGAGTCCAAACTTTGAAGAGGTTGAAAGGTTTGCTTCCTCTGTTAAGAAACCCGTTATAGCTTCTGGAGGCGTTGCAAGGAAAGAGGACATTCTAAAACTTTCCCGAATAAAAAACGTTTCAGGCGTTATTGTTGGAAAGGCACTTTACGAAGGAAAAGTTAACCTTAGGGAAGTCCTTAAAGAGCTTGAAAGTAAATGAAAATTCTTCTTAAAGAAGTTTTAAAGGAAATTAAGGGCACCAAGTTTTTTAAGGTTATTGAAAGGTATAACTTTTTAAAGGTTTCTTACCGATTTAACGCTCCATTTGTTTTTGATACTCCACTAAAGCGGGAGCTCCGCGGAATAACCTTTGACAAGAAAACGGGGAATGTCGTTTCCCGTCCTTTTCATAAGTTCTTTAACCTCAATGAAGCTGAAGAATCAAAGGAAGAGAGATTAAAAGGTAGAGAATTTGTTTTTCGTGAAAAACTTGACGGGACGATGGTTCATTTCCTATTACATAAGGGAGTTCCTTTACCACTTACTCAAAAGTCTTTTGAGAATGAACAAATAGAAAGAGCGAGAGAAATAGTTGAAAAAGACAAAAAGCTAAAGGAATTCATAGTCTCAACACTAAGAAAAGGCATAACTCCGATTTTTGAGCTCGTTAGTCCGGACTTTCAAATAGTTGTTCCCATTTCAGAAGAAAAGCTTTACCTTACGGAACTCCGCCAGAACAGAGATGGAAAATATCTTCTTGAAAGGTACGAGAAGGAAATCTTGGAACTCGGTATTCCTCTGCCAAAGAAAAGGATTTTAACTTTGGAGAAAGCCTTAGGAGAACTTGAAAAGACAGAAAACATAGAAGGGTTTGTTCTAAAAGACTTTTCTAAAGAAGAACCCTTTCCTCTCTTCGTGAAGCTAAAGTCTCCGTGGTATCAGGAAAGGCACTACATTTTCACTTATCTCCACAACATCCCAGACCACAAGCTCTTTAAGCTCTTTCTTGATGGAAAAGCCGACGAGTTCTTTTCCAAACTTACGAACGAAAAGCTGAAAGAGAAAAAGATGGAAAGGCTCAAAAAGCTTGTAGATCTTTACATTGAACTAACCGAAGCCGCAAAACGTCTATCACGCCACTACGGTAGCAAAAACTTTGAAAGAAAAGTTCTCAGGGAAGCTGAAAGACTAAAATCTACATTCTCAAATAGTTTCGGTAAGTTTCAGATTAAAACTTCCCTTCTTAAGGAATCCGCACGCATAGCATCAAAAAAGGGGAAATTTGAAAATTTCATCGGAATAAACCTTTACTCAGCACTTAAAAGAGGAGAAATAACATAAGAAAGAGCCTGATTGACAACGAAACTCTTGACTTCTATTTTACGATGTATGATGACAGAGGAAGAGTTTTACTCCCCAGCCAAATAGGTAGAGTCTCCCAAGAAGAGCACAGCTTGTTTGATTTCTCGTTTTACACGAATCTTCCAACAGTTCAGCGGCTTCTTTGTAGTTACCAGATTTAATGGCCTTGAGGGCTTTTTGAACTTCTGGAGGTTCTGCAAGGGCATTTGAAACGAGTAGAACCAGAGCAAAGAGAGCTCTGAGTAGCATCTTTCCCCCTGTTAAAATAACCTACTGCTTGGTTTTGAGAAATTCTATCACAGCGGAGGTTCTCAACAGTTGCTGATTAGTGAACATTAAAAG
>CAZQLZ010000043.1:0-4981 GCA_964594265.1 uncultured bacterium | reverse complement strand
CAGGCTGCAGAGTTTGACTACTCCGGAACGCAGGCCTGTAAAGCTTTAAAGGAGGAAGGCTACGAGGTTATCCTCGTTAACTCCAACCCGGCAACGATTATGACGGACCCCGGCGTTGCCGATAGAACCTACATAGAGCCGTTAACGGTTGAGGTTCTTGAGAAAATCATTGAGAAGGAAAGACCCGACGCCCTCCTCCCAACGGTCGGTGGACAGACAGCCCTAAACCTTGCTGTGGAGCTCCACGAGGCTGGAATCCTTGAGCACTACGGCGTTGAGCTGATAGGAGCAAAGGTAGAGGCCATAAAGAAGGCAGAAGATAGAGAGCTCTTTAAAGAGGCAATGTTAAAAATTGGCCTTGAAGTTCCAAAAAGTGGTCTTGCCCGTTCCTTAGAAGAGGCTTTAGAAGTTGTTAAGGAAGTAGGTCTTCCTGCAATAATCAGGCCGGCCTTTACCCTCGGTGGAGAGGGGGGAGGTGTAGCTTACAACATAGAGGAGTTTAAGGAGATAGCAAAGAGGGGACTTGATGCAAGCCCCATAAACGAAATCCTTATAGAAGAGAGCGTTCTGGGCTGGAAGGAGTACGAGCTTGAGGTAATGAGGGACTTAAACGATAACGTCGTTATTATCTGTTCAATTGAAAACGTTGACCCGATGGGCGTTCACACCGGCGACTCAATAACTGTAGCTCCAGCCCAGACCCTTACCGACAAGGAATACCAGATACTAAGGGACGCCGCCATTGCAATTATCAGAGAAATCGGCGTTGAAACAGGTGGTTCAAACGTCCAGTTTGCAGTAAACCCAGAAAACGGAAGGGTAATCGTTATTGAAATGAACCCAAGAGTTTCCCGTTCTTCCGCCTTAGCTTCTAAGGCTACCGGATTCCCGATTGCAAAGATAGCCGCAAAACTTGCCGTCGGATACACTCTTGATGAACTCCCAAACGACATAACGAAGAAAACACCGGCCTCCTTTGAACCGGCCATTGACTACTGCGTCGTCAAGTTTCCAAGGTGGGCCTTTGAAAAGTTTCCTGAGGCCGATTCAACGCTTACCACAAGAATGAAATCTGTCGGTGAGGTAATGGCCATAGGTAGAACCTTTAAGGAGGCACTCCTTAAGGCAATACGCTCCTTAGAGATTGGAAGGTACGGCCTCCTTATGAAGGGCGTTGAGAAAGTACCTGACGACGAGCTTGAAAGCAAAATTGCCGTTCCAAACGCCGACCGTATCTGGTACATAGCAGAAGCTTTAAGAAGGGGATGGAGTCTTGATAAACTCTACGAGCTATCAAGGATAGACAGGTGGTTTCTCCACAACATAAGGCAGATAGTTGACCTTGAAAAGGAGATAAAGAAGTACACCCTTGATACACTACCGTCAGAAGTTTTAAAGTTTGCCAAAAAGTGGGGATTTTCCGATAGGTACATTGCAGAGCTCCTCAACGTTTCAGAAAAGGAAGTAAGGGAAAAAAGGAAAAAGACCGTTCCGGTTCTATATAAAACCGTTGACACCTGTGCCGGAGAGTTTGAGGCCTACACCCCCTACTACTACTCCACGTACGATGGCAAAGAGTGTGAGGCCAACCCGAGCAGTAAAAAGAAAGTTACCGTCTTTGGTTCAGGTCCAAACAGGATAGGACAGGGAATAGAATTTGACTACTGCTGTGTCCACGCAGTCTGGGCTTTAAGGGAACTCGGGTATGAAGCCCACATGGTCAACTGTAACCCTGAGACCGTCTCAACCGACTACGATACTTCTGACAAGCTCTTCTTTGAGCCACTTACCTTAGAGGACGCACTAAACATCGTTGAAAAAGAAAAGCCGGAAGGAGTAATCGTTCAGTTTGGCGGTCAGACACCACTAAAGCTTGCAGTGCCCTTAGAGAAGGAAGGGGTAAAAATCTTGGGAACTTCCTCTGAAAGCATTGACATAGCAGAGGACAGGGAGAGGTTCAGGGAGCTCCTAAACAAACTTGGCCTAAAGCAACCTCCGTCTGGCATTGCCCGCTCTTTAGAGGAGGCCGAAAAAGTAGCTCAGGAAATTGGCTTCCCAGTTCTCATGCGTCCCTCCTACGTTCTTGGCGGAAGAGCCATGAGGATTGTTTATAGCTTAAAGGAGCTCCGCCAGTACATGGCCGAAGCCGTTGAAGTTTCAGAAGAAAAGCCCGTTCTCATAGACAAGTTCCTTGAAGACGCCGTTGAATTTGACGTTGATGCCGTCTGCGACGGAAAACGCGTTGTAATAGGCGGAGTAATGGAACACATAGAGGAGGCGGGAATTCACTCTGGAGACAGCGCTTGCGTTCTCCCGACCTTCTCCGTGCCAAAGGAAATCGTTGAGGAGATAAAGGAAATAACAAGGAAGATAGCCCTACAGCTAAACGTCAAAGGTCTCATAAACATTCAGTTTGCCGTAAAAGACGGAGAAATCTACATCATAGAAGTCAACCCGAGAGCCTCAAGAACCGTTCCGTTTGTAAGCAAGGCAACAGGTCTTCCGTTGGCAAAAATCGCAACAAAAGTGGCAATGGGGAAAACCCTTGACGAGCTCGGAGTTGAAGAGGTAGAGCCGGACTACTACTCCGTAAAAGAGGCCGTCTTCCCATTCAACCGCTTTCCCGAGGTTGACCCAATCTTAAGTCCCGAGATGAAGTCAACCGGCGAGGTCATGGGAATAGACAAGGACTTCGGCATCGCCTTTTATAAAGCCCAGCTTGCAGCCGGCTCAAGGCTTCCCCTTGACCCTTCAAAAGGTAAAGTCTTTATTAGCGTTAAGGACAAGGACAAGCCAAGAGTCTACGGAATCGCCCAAAAGCTTGTAGAAATGGGCTTTAAGATAGTTTCCACAGAAGGAACGTATAGGTTTCTTAAAGAAAAGGGTCTACCTGTTGAGATCGTCTACAAGATTCAGGAAGGAAGGCGTCCAAACGTTGAGGACCTCATAAAGAACGGAGAGATTAGCCTGATAATAAACACTCCAACGGGAGCAAAGTCTAAGAAGGATGCCAAGAGCATAAGGAGGCTTGCAGTCAACTACGGCATTCCCTACTACACCACCATAAGGGGAGCTCAGGCCGCAGTTATGGCGATAGAAGCAATGAGGAAAGGAAACATGAACGTTCGCTCACTTCAAGAATACTATAGCCACTTTAAAAGAAGGAGAGCATAAATGAACCATCACTTATGGAGTAAGGAAGAAGAGCGGCAATTTTTTCTTAAAACGCTTGAAATTGCAACCCCTGAACAGCTGTTCTACGTGGCGGAAAACGGTAGATATTTGGCTTACTGGCCAAAGGGTTACAAGGGAAGAAAGACAACTCTTCAAAGCAGGAATTCCTTCATAGGAAGTTTTACCGAAAAATGGGTAAAGGAACTTCTAACACCCCTTGCCCGAAAATTTAACGCTTACGCCGTTCACAACGTGGTATGTGAAGACATAGGCCTAAGTGAGCGCTCTCCAGCTGACGTAGCAATAGTCAAAACTAATCAGCAACATCAATCACCTCAAAACATCCTCCTCATAGTTGAGGTAAAAATGTCTATCGTATGGAACTGGGAATATGACCCAAATACCGCAGAACTAAAATGCATAGGAGACTATAGCACCCATCAAGGAAATCCCAGTTTGTTAAGGTCGGATACAATGTTAAAGGCTATCGGAAAAAGCATAAACGTCAGAGTCTCGGGATTTAACTCTACCAACATACCAATTGTAGTAATAGGAAATACACCTATAACAAAGAACTACTATCAGAAGGTAGATTTCCTAAAAAAAGCTGGAATCGTGCAAGGTTTTTTTTCTGTAAATCCCAAACCTCTGGATAAAGACGATAAGGTAAACATTAAGAGTACTCCCGGTAAAGGTTTTATAAGAATAGATTCTACCGACGAGTTATACGAAACTCTGGAAAAACTAATCAAGGAAAATAAGGAATTTTTCTCTGCTATGATTTCCAAGAGTAGCTTAGGCAAGATTATAGAAAAAGCCAATCAAGCATCTACTTACGAAGAGAAAGCCGAAATGTTTCTCAAGCTGCTTAGGGGAATTGATGATGAGGAAAACTGAGACGAGTAAGTTTGGAGCTCCTGCAAAAATCAACCACGATTCAAAGAAGTTTTACTCTCGGCGATTGTATGAAGGATTCTTTACAGAAAAAAACGTTAAGTATGAAGAAAATCCAATTCCTTCTGACTACTTAAACAAAATACTTTGTAAGAGTAGTGAAAATATGCAAGAATTACCAGACAACAGCGTTCATTTAGTCGTTACTTCTCCTCCCTACAATGTAGGTAAAGAGTACGACAAAGACCTTACTTTAGAAGAATACAGAAATTTTTTAAGAAATGTTTGGAAGGAAATTTATAGAGTTTTGGTTCCGGGAGGTAGAGCTTGCATAAACGTAGCAAACTTAGGAAGAAAACCCTACATCCCTCTCCACACTTTTATCATAGAGGACATGTTAGAAGTAGGTTTTTTAATGAGAGGAGAAATCATCTGGAATAAATCTTCAAGCGCAAGTACATCAACTGCGTGGGGAAGCTGGCTTTCAGCTAAAAATCCAACTTTAAGGGATATTCATGAATACATCTTGGTTTTCTGCAAAGACACATTTAAAAGAGAAAATCCGAAAAACAGGAAAAGTACTATCTCTCGGGAAGAGTTTTTAGAATTTACAAAAAGCGTTTGGACCTTTCCTGCGGTATCCGCAAAAAAAATAGGACATCCTGCACCTTTTCCAGAAGAATTACCCTATAGGTGTATTCAACTTTATACGTTTGAGGGAGAAGTGGTACTAGACCCCTTTATGGGAAGCGGACAAACTGCCATAGCAGCACTCAAAACAGGTCGCTATTACGTAGGATACGAAATAGAAGAAAAATACGTTAAACTTGCAGAAACACGCATACAGAAGTTTAAAGCTACCAATTTTCAAAATCTATTCAAATTAGGAGGAAACAATGGCTGACGAAAAGAA